>CBDUXL010000001.1:0-52096 GCA_965371155.1 uncultured bacterium
CGCAGGGCGTGCGCCCGCACAAGAAAGACATTCGCATCCCGTAGGGGCGCAGGGCGTGCGCCCGCACAAGAAAGACATTCGCATCCCGTAGGGGCGCAGGGCATGCGCCCGTCGGTGTTCATAGGATCGCGATTTATCCATTCATGCTAGCAACATCCGCAGAGACTTGAAAAGCCCTCCGAAATCATCCGCCGTCACGCAGAAACCCTCCATAAGAAGTCCCTCCGCGGGATTGGGATGAACATCAATAAGCACTCCAGCCGCGCCGCAGGCAATCGATGCTCTCGCGATCCGCTGCACCTCCTCGGTGGACCCTGCCGCCCTCGACGCATAGACCATGACCGGCAGAGGGCAGGTCCCGCACAGCTCCGCAAGCACAACAAGGTCGATTCGGCGCTTTCCCTCGACCATTTGCCCGGTTTCCACAAGAGCGACATCGGTATTCCCAGCCGCAACAATCGCTCCCGCCGCTTCCAGCCAGAGGGATGTGGATGCTTCGGGGTGTCGCTCCAGAAAGACAGGCAATCCCATGCCGGCGAGTTGTTCTCGAAGGGCTGTCTCGAACATGAACGCGCCGGGGACATGAAGGATCGAGGCTTCGAGCGCGGAGAGTGCGACTTTCGGTCCAAGCGCTTCGACCATCCCTGTTGACGGAATCCCCGCGTGCTTTGCTATTCCTTTGACGATGCTGCCCGTGCGTTCATAGAGTGCCTTGGGGGCCAGTGTCCCGGTTGGGCGATACGGTCCGGCCTTGTAGATATTCACCCCGATGGCTGCAAGCTCTTTGGCGAGTTCAACCGCCTGCTTGCGGCTTTCGAGGAACGGGCTTCCGGCAACTACAACCGGTCTTGCGCCGCGGCCGATCCTTCGACTGCCCACCATGAATTGAACCGGTTCCAACTCACGGAGAGGGTCATCTTCTTTCCCCCTCCTGATCAGGGAATCGACAATCGGCATATGCCTGAGCTGATGGTAAAGCTCATCGATCTTGGACCGGTCTGCGCTTTCGAGAACCAGGTAGCTGGTGCCGGTTTCCTGGATGAACTTGTAGCGCACACCAAGCTCTTCGAGACGCTCGGTGAGTCGCCCGATGTGGTCAAGGCTTACCTCGGGAGTGAATCTGACAAGCATGTTCTTGTGTTCCCCCGCCTAGTTCCTTTCGGGGACACCTCATTTCGTCCCGAAATAGAGATGTCCCCTGATTTGGAGGCAGGGATGAACATTATACGCAAATGGGAAAGAAAAGGGCGCATGCCCCGCGCCCCGAGAATTGGGTGCTCCATTTTCGGGATTGGCCTACAATACCGACCACTTCTGGAACGAAGGACTTACGGTCGGGTCAACCTTGGGGGGCAGCCTCGGGATTGTCACTTTTTTTTTACGGCGAGGCTCCCTGAGAAGCCTGGTGACCACATCAATCACTCTCCCGGCCTGGATTGGCTTTCCGATTACATCGCGGGCGCCGGCGATAACCGCCGAGACCAGCGTGTTTTCCTGGGTGCCTGCAGCGAGCGCGAGGATGGTCATATCGGGTTTGAGTTGACTCATGCGAGAGATCAGGACCAGTCCGTCGATATCATCAATATCCAAATCAACAAACGCGAACTGCGGGCTGTGCTGCTCGACAAGCGAGAGACCATCAAGCCCGCTGTCCGTTATGCCCAGAATCCTCAATCCCATCTGGGGGCACAAGAGCATGAGAGATCTTCCGACCAGAGGCGTGCCGCAGACCGCGATCGCGCCGGGCCAGTGCGGTGATGATTGCCGCCCGACTTCCTCCACTGTCGGCGTGATTCCACCAAGCGCCTTGCCGTCGGAACCGAGGATGGGCTCGTATTCGTGAAGCCTGTCGTAGAGCGAACGGATTTCGCTCTCGCGCTTAGCGAGCAGCTCGAAGCATGCAGCCAGGATTTCCAGGGTGTCACCGGGGGTTAGTTCTTTCATATACGGCCACCGTACAGGACCATATCAGGGTGTATCTAACTTAATATCGTTTGATGGAGGGAAAAAAAGACCTTGGAGATGTGCCATGCTCATCCTGAGCATGATTCACCGTGCCATGCTCATCTTGAGCATGATTCGCCGTGCCATGCTCATCCTGAGCATGATTCACCGTGCCATGCTCATCCTGAGCATGTCACAGGCAGGATGCCTGGTGTCACGATCAATCATTGGCAGGATGCCAATGTCACTATTGCAGCGGCACCTTCAGCAGGAATGCATCGGAGGAATAGTAATCGACATTGGTGCTCCCGATGTCCGGTCCGAAGTCGATGTTTCCGTTGCATCCTCCCGTGATATAGATCGCTACGTCGGGGTGAAGGGCGATCCCGTTTCCGTAGATGCCCTCAACTGTGCCGCGACGCCCCCAGTGCCAACTGTGGAAGTGTTCTCCGGACTGCCTGAATCCCATGATAAGAATGCCGTGCCAGAACCCCTCGGGAAAATACTCCTCCGGATAGACCTCCGAGGCCTGTCCCATGATTGTCGCGATAGTTCCTGTCAACCAGATGTTTTCGTACTGATCGAGAGTAATTCCAAAGACCAGGTCCGCGAGTCCATCCACGCCCCAGGTTCGGACCCAATCGAGCTCTCCTGACGGATTGAATCTACACAGGAAGGCGTCTCCACCGTAACCGAGGCTGTGCCGCATCTCGGTTCCCGGGCCGGGATCAAAATCGCAGGATCCCGAGAATCCGCCGCCGACATAAACATTGTCCGAATCGTCGACTACCACCGCTCGTCCACTGTTGTTGCCTTCCGCCCCACCCCAGGTGTGGGTCCATAGGTATTCGCCGTCCGGACCGTACCTGGTTAAAAACACGTCAATGATGCCGTTAGGGCTCCGCTCATCGATATCCGGACCCGGGTCGAAGTCGCCGGTATTCCGGAAGCTACCGGTAACATAGATGTTCCCTGAGTGATCGATGGCGATATCTTCCGGGTGTTCGGCAGAGGATGTCACTACCCATTGAAACTCGCCATCAGGATTGAACCGACTGACAAAGGAGTCATAATCATAGGTTTCATGCTCAACAGTTTCCGCACCGGGGTCAAAGTCAACCAGGTGCTCGTAGGTGCCGGAAACATGCACGTTTCCCGACGAATCGAACGCAAGCGCCCGTCCCGTGCAACGGCCACGTTCGCCTCCCCAACAATGACCCCAGAGGAACATGCCGTTTGTATTGAACTTGCTGAGAAAGGCATCCTCACTATAGTAGGCGTTGTACTCTTGAACGGGAAGCCCCGGATTGAGATCATATTTCCCCCCCCAGATGCTTCCGGTCACGTAGATGTCTCCCCATGGATCGACCTCGACAGCATATATGTGATCCGTGTGCGTTTCTGTTTCGTCCTCGCTTCCCCAGGTGAGAACCCACTCGAGTTCTCCTGAGGCGTTGAACTTGCTGAGGTACACGTCCACATGGCCGTTTGCGGTGATGCTGACATCCGCCGGACCGGGATCCAGATCCACAGTTTCCCGGAAATCGCCTACCACATAGATATTGCCCTCCCCGTCCAGCGCATGTGATGCTGCGGCACCATATTGTTCCCCGCCCCAAGTTCTAATCCAACCGGTCCCCTCAGACCGGATACCGGGATCACCGGATGATTCTGAACTTGCCATGCCGATCGATGTGGGTCCTACGGATGCCAGCAAGCCAAGAACCGGAATGACTACAAAAGAAGCAAGTTTGACTGATCGGAACGACATGGCAATCCTCCCGCAGGTCATCTCCAGCAATTATACCAACGGTTACTCGGATGGGGAATCAGAAAGAAAGCGCCGACAAACAAGCCGGTGGCCCACAATTTGTTGTGGGTTCTTGTGTAAATATCATTTTAATGGGTTCTCGTATAAATATCAAATCGGTATCTCGCACGGTCGGAAGACCGAAACACCATTCGTGTGGACCACATGCACCTCGCCGTCGCCTTCGTCGACGTCCATTCGGAGCGGATCGCCAGTGATAGTCACATCATCACCGAACTCACCCAGGTAATTACCGTCCATATCGTAAACCTTCACCGCAGGCTGGCCTGTGGACAGCATCTCCAGGACGTAAATATTGTCATCGGCATCGCCGGAGATATCCCTCGGGTCATTCAGTTCGTCCTCACCATCGCCCTGGGATCCGCAAATGGTCAGGTCATGGGAGGCGGAGTGTGAGCCTCCGGTAGCATAATAGTCGTAACGCTCTATCGCGTACTCCGGCGCAGCTTCCAGCGCGTAACACCACATGGTGTAGTATGAGTCGGCGTTGTCGCGCGATGTATGAAGCGCGCGGAAAGCGCTCAAATTGACCTTGCCCGGTCCTGTTCCGACAATGTAGAACCACGTGATATTGCCGCCATACGATGGCGGGGTCCGCCGAGTAGAGCAGATGGCACCTCCTGAATCCGCCCACCAATATGCCCGGTCGCCCAGTCCGGGCGGATCGGTTTCGGTGGTATCCATCACCGGCCCGCCGTATGCCCCTCGTAGCTGAATGTAGTCACCTGTCAGAAAATAGATATACTGTCCGTTGGTGCTTGAATCGGCCAAGCACGCATCGCCATTGTCCAGCACGTCCATATAATCCAGAGCGCTATTGCCGGTCTTATAAATTCCACTGGAGTAATCGGGCTCATAGATCCACAACTGGCCGTCATCGAAAAGAACGTACGGCTCGCCGGTTGTCTCCCTTACGCCGAGATCGCGAATGGCGACACCAGGTCTGAGATCCATATTCTTTAGAGGATCAGGCTCAATCGTGTAGCCAGTCGATGCATAGGAAATCGGCTCGCAGCCGTTGGTTACTCTGAGATCGTAGTCTCCAGGATTGACACCGCAGAAATCGAACGCGCAGTTGATAGTGTTGATATCGGCCAGCACCACCGATGTTGCTCTGACGACGACATCCGAGACATCGAAGATGTCAACGGCAAGGTTCAGGCCGTCCTGGAAATTCTCCCCTTCAACAGTGAAATCGGGATAGAACTCACCGCTTTGGCCCGGCGATGGGTCCGCGCCGGTGACCGAGAAGTTCCCGCATGGGTTGTCGCCGACCGGAAGTGTGAAGGTGAAATAACTTGCCAGAGTCGCGTCCGGCACGGGAACTCCGAAACCCTGGTTGTAGGTTTCCGATCCTTTCGCCTCGAGTGTGACGAGGAACTCGACATCTTCCGGTCCGGTGGGCTCTACGCCGATGAACTCCAACTCGGCAACACTGCTGACTGCGGTTCCCTGCTGGATATAAGGAGCGAATTCATCCGGGGTGAAAATCACGCAATCGCCGAGGACATCGGCATTCGGTGACTCGATGATTACCTTTGAGAACTCTCCGAGAATGCCGCTTGGGTTGTAAGGCGCGTTCCAGTCGAAAAGCTCCACTCTGATTCTGACAACGCCGCCGCCTACACCACCCGAATAGTAAAGCTGGCTTCCGTTGTCAGCGATCGAAAGATGGAACGGTTCAAACGCGTTTGCACTGATCGGGAAATCGCCTGGAATATCAAGTGGAGGAGTCGGGTCCGGGGATTCCCAGCTCGCGACAACCGCATACTGGAACATCAGTAGCGGAGAGCCGCCGACCATGGGGAATTGAAGCTCGTACAGCCGCGAGTTGGATGCGGTCGAGCTGAACAAGCCCCGCCTATCGACGACGCCCGGCATATGGAGGAAGCCGGTAAGGTCATCTTCGCTATTCAAGCCATCGGCGTAGTACTTGTATCCGTTGATCGTGGCAGTGAAGCCCAATCCCTTATTTCCGAGCGCGCCTTCAGTGAAACCGAGAATGCCGGTCGCTGTGAATTCTTTCGGGTTGTACCATCGCGTGAGACCATCCGAGTTGAGAAGCCTCGCGACCTCCGAGCGTCGTCCGTAGAAGATATCGCTGTCGTATTCGCTGAGTTCGTCGCCATCGTGCACGAACACGCCAAGAACATCGAAGCCGGTGAAAGTGTCAAGACCGGGGAACGGGTGGGTCAGGATAACTTCGACATCTATCCGGCCGGTATCGTTGAACTCGGTCAGATCGATGATTTTGATCGTCATATTGGATGTTGAGCCGCCGGGTGGTTGAAGGAACCAGACCACATCGCACGTGAACTCGACGCCTCTGAGGGGAACCGTTTCAACTGCCCCGACTTCAGGATCAATTGCGACATCCCACAATCCCCAAAGGTGCTTGTTCGCGCCGGTCTCCTGCGTAATCCGAGTGTCGAGAGCAGGGGGGGCAGACGGGTTGAGTGTGAGTGGATCGCCCGATTCGTGCGAGCATGAAATCGCACACAGCGCGATAACAGCTACCATGATCGGAAGCGTAAAATGGACTCTCATTGCGAAACCCTCCGTAATCAGGATGGTGAATTCGTATTCATGATAACCGATAGGGCTATAGGATGCAATAGTGTTGCAGAGCCGCTCGGCATCCGGGTGCAAGCAGGGGCGCACAGCCGTGCGCCCCTACGGGTTGAATTCATATTTTCTAACAACGAAGAGAATGCCTTGCCCTCAACTGATCGCTAGCCCTCACCCGGCAGCCAAATCCGATTCCGTGAAGCTCGGATGACGCCACTCGAGTTCCATCAGCCTGTCCTGCTTGATTGCACCCTCCTCGAGCATCGCCCTCAAGTCCCGGCAGGCGCGAATATGATCCGCAAGGCGGATTTTCGCATACCCGGTTTGCGTGCCCGTATGAAGAATGAACGGCCAGTCCGAGCTTTCCAACAGAAGAAGTTCGCGCTCGAACTGCAAAAGCGCTCTCTTTACCAACGGGTCGTGAGAGTCATGGTGACGCTGCTTGAGTCGCCTGAGATGGTGATTAAGGCCGAAAATATGAGGATAAGTCCACTCCGCCTTGTCGCTGCCCCAGACCTCGCCGTAACCGCCATCACCCCAGGATGAGTGCGCGGGAACCCCCGGACGGGTCTCGCCGTCAAAGTCGAGGTAATCCGACGCCGAAACAGCCTGGATATCATCCACCTGCGCAATATGCCTGAACACCCCGCCAATCCAATCGATTCCCTCGAACCACCAGTGCCCGAACAGCTCGGCGTCGTACGGGCAAACGATCAGCGGAGTCTTCATGCCGCTCTCGGCGATCCACCACAGACGTCCTTTGCAGCGGCCCACGAAATCATCGGCATGCGCGCGTGCCTTTCCGAGCGCCTCCTCGCGATCGTACGGCTCCTTGTGGTCGGTCTCGCCGGTGATCCGGTAGTACTTGATGCCGGTAAAGGTATGATCGACGGCGGGGGGAAGGAACGGAGCGACGACTTCGGGCGGAAGGTCGAATCCCACATCGCGGTAGAAATCCCTGTAATAGTAATCACCCGGATAACCCTCACGCGAACTCCAGACGGCTTTGGATGTCTCTCGGTCGCGCCCGAAAGCCACCGGACCGGACGGCGTTTTCACAGGGATAAGCGGTCCGCCGTCTTCGACTGGCCGTGCGGGAGCGGCAAGCTCCAATCCGTGCGACTCGACGTAGAAATAATCGATCCCCTCATTCTTGAGGATGATCTCGATGGAGGGTATATAGCCGCATTCCGGAAGCCAGATTCCCCTCGGTCGCTTTCCAAGCAGGCGTTCGTAGACCCTGCAGCCTACGCCGATCTGCCGGCTAATGCCGTCGGGCGACATCATGATGTGCGGAAGGAACGCGTGGCTCGCGGCGCAGGTGATTATCTCAAGTGTCCCTTCATCCTGCAGGGTTTTCAAAGCCCTCAACAAGCCGCCGCGACCGTCGAGAAGCTCCCGGATAGCACTGAACCGCTCGCGATACATATGTACGAGCGGTTGGAATGGGTCATGGGGCGCGGAGTGGCGCTGGGCTTCATCCTCGAGCAGTTTGAGGCGGGTATCAACAAAACGAATGGTGCGTTCGTGCAGAAGCTCATCGTCCAGCATCAATAGAAGCGTGGGTGAAAGCGTGAGCGTGAGCCTTGCGGGGACTCCGTCGCGACGAAGCTCATTAAGCATCAGCACCAGAGGCGCGTATGTCTCGGCAATTGCCTCGAAAAGCCATTGCTCCTCGAGGAAGTTCTCCCACTCGGGGTGCCGAACGTACGGCAAATGTGCATGGAGTGTCAGTATGACGTATTTCATTTGGATCGCCTGTCTGGTTTGATCGGACAATTCGGTCAGCAGCCCGTCAAGTCAGTGCGACGCATACGCTTCGTCTATTACACCACTGCTGTCTGCTGCAAGGTTTGCGACTCGTCCTCCTGTGCAATCCTGGAGTAGAGTTTCATATATTGCTTTGCCTGCGCGGGCCAGCCGAAGTCTTTCTTCATTCCCGCGATCATCAGTCGACGCCAGGTTGCAGGCTCGTCTCTGTAAACATCAACCGCTTTCTTGAGCGTGTTCACCAGGCTTCGGCTTGAGAATGCCTTCATTACGAATCCTGTCGCCTGATCTTTCTTGAGACGGGCAGGTGTGGCGTTGATGACCGTATCCTTCAGGCCCCCGGTAGCGGTGACGAGCGGTACGGTGCCGTAGCGCAAGCTGTAAAGCTGGTTCAGACCGCAGGGTTCGTAGCGCGACGGCATGCAGAAGATATCACTTCCGGCCTCGATCAGGTGCGCGAGGCGATTCGAGAATTCCAATCGCACCGCAACATGCTCCGGGTACTTCAACTGGGCCTCGGAAAGCGAGGTATGGTACTTCGGTTCGCCCGTGCCCAGAATCACGAGCTTGCAGCCCATTTTCACGATCCTGCTCATCGCCTCGGTAACCAGCTCGAACCCCTTCTGCTCGGCGAGCCTGCTTATCATGCCGATCAGCGGACCCTGCCCCTCGGGAAGGCCGACCTCTTTCAGGAGTTTGGAGCGGCACTTCCATTTCCCATCGAGCTTTTCAGGCGAGTACGAAACAGGAATGTGCGGATCGTTGCCGGGATCCCATCTCGAGTAATCCACACCGTTCAGAATTCCGGTGAGCTTGTGAGACCTCGCATCCAGAACACCATCCAATCCCGCGCCGTGCTCCGATGTCTGGATTTCCTTTGCATAGGTGGGGCTGACGGTTGTAATGCTGTCGGCGAAGATGATTCCGCCCTTGAGGGCGTTCACCTGGCCTATGTACTCGAGGCTTTCAGGGGTGAAATAATCCCAGGGGAGGTCGAGCGCCTTGAACTTCTCGCCCGGGAAGCGACCCTGGTAACCCAGGTTGTGAATCGTCAGAACGGCGCCGGTTCCATGGAAGTAGGGATCGTCCCTGTAATGGGTCTTCAGGTAAACCACCGCCATAGAGCCTTGCCAGTCGTGGGCGTGGACAATATCGGGCTTGATCTCAAGCGCCTTGCAGGCTTCCAGAGCCCCCTTGGTGAAGATCGCAAACCGTGTCAGGTTGTCGTCGTAGTCCTTTCCGTCCTCGGTATACAATTGATCGCGATCGTAAGCGGTCGGGTAATCGATGAACAGCACCCTGACGCCTGACGGGTCTTTGAACTCGCGGACGCAGGCTTCGCCGGTGTACCCGGGCAGGAAGAAAGGAAGGTGGTCGACGACAACAGGCAGTTCGTTTCCGGTTTTCTCGGACCAAAGAGCCACATGCCGGTAGAAGGGGATGAAAACAGTTACATTCGCTCCAAGCCGGGCCAGCTCCTTGGGAAGCGCGCCCAGCACATCGGCCAGGCCGCCGGTCTTGCAGTATGGCACCATTTCACTGGCGATGAATACGATTTCAGATGGTTGACGCATGGGGTGCCTCCTCTTCATGGGGGGAATATGGACCCTTAAGGCGGGTGACCTCGCCGGAAGATTTCACGTGGGTCCATTTGGTCAATACCACGATCCCACCCGGGGTCACCACGAAGTGCTCCTGGTCGAACTCGGGATCGTAGCCTATCTCAACGCCATCTTCTATGACGCAGCCTCTGTCGATGATTGCGTTCTTGATCCTGACATGACGACCGATGTCGCAGTCGTTGAAAATTATGCTTCCTTCAACAAGTGAATATGAGTGCACGAAAACGTTGTGGGACAGCACGCTATTCAAAACCGTGGCTCCGGAGATGATGGAGCCGGAAGCGATAATGCTGTCGATCGCCTGACCGAACCTCCCGCCTTTCTCGGCGAACACGAACTTCGCGGGTGGAAACGGTCTCATCAGAGTCCGAATGGGCCACTTGTAGTTGTAAAGGTTAATCGGAGGATGGACGGTCCTGACTTCCATGTTCGCTTCCCAGTAGCTGTCCAGCGTCCCGACATCCCGCCAGTAGTGCTTCTCGCGCTCGCCCTCGCCCGGAATCCAGTTCAGCGAGTAATCATAGGCGTACACTGTCTCCCCGCGCGAGACCATGTCGGGTATCACGTCCCTGCCGAAATCGTGAGTGGACGAATCGTCTTTTTCCCGGTCACGAAACAAAGCGTCCCTGAGCGCGTGTGTCTCCCAGAAATAATTACCCATGCTGACCAGAGCCATGTCGGGTCGACCGGGCATGGGGGTGGGACTGTCGGGCTTTTCCTGAAACCCGATGATTCGGCTCTTGTCGTCGACCTCGGCAATTCCAAACCGGTTCGCGGCGTACTCTATCGGATAGGGAATGCATGCCACGGTAAGAGCGGCTCGACGTTTGAGATGAAACCTGAACATCTCACCGACATTCATCTTGTATATGTGGTCGCCGCCGAACACCGCGACATGCTCGGGAATTGTGTCCCAGATAAGATGCAGGTTCTGGAAGACCGCGTCCGCGGTTCCGGCGTACCATCGATCCCCGGTGCGCATTTGAGCGGGCACCGAGTCGATATAGTGACCCACCGACCTGCTTAGGTTCCATCCACGCGACAGATGCATAATCAGCGAGTCGCTCATGAATTGGGTCAGGACCTTGATATGGTAGAACTTGGAGTTGATGAAGTTGGAGAGCACAAAATCGATAATGCGATATGCTCCGGCGAACGGCACCGCAGGTTTGGCGCGGTCCCCGGTCAGCGGCATAAGACGCTCGCCTCGACCCCCTGCAAGAATAATGCCGAGCATCTCAATCATTCATGCTTTCCCCTTGTCGAGCACATCGCGGGCTTTTTTCTGCAGGACTTCCGGGGACGATGGGAGGTCGGCGGGGATGTCACGTGGCGGTCGACGGAGGGGCATTCGGATGGGATTGGTGACCATAAGCGGGATTTCTTCGCCATCAACCACCCGCGCAATCACATACAGGTACTCTCCGCCAGGCTCGACTTCGGGGTCCTGGTGCCGTCCGATCGGTTCAATCTGCCGGGAGGACTCACGCTGCGGTGTCTCGCCTGCAAGCCTCAACCTGATTAATCTGAACAGAACATCCTGTGCTATGCCGGCTTCAATTACTCCGGCAAGCTCCCAGAAGACTAACGCGCGTTCGGGGGTAACGGCGATGGCAACCGCCTCATCGATTCCGTAGGCGCTATCCCATTCCGCGGGCTCCGGAATCGGAGGCAAACCTGCACCCACGGGTCCAAGCGAAGTTTCGAGCATCGCCGACGGATGCTCTTCCTGAGTTTTGTCCTGTTCACCCATCTCCTACCCTCCGGTTAAATCCCTATTCATTTTTATTGTCCAAGAATATAGCGCACTTTGTGTCGATACTACCACCCTATAGCTGCTTTTTCGGACAAAATGCCTGATTATCGGTTTGGCTCGATTGTCATTCTGCTCCCGCTGTTCCACGCGGAACCGCCGCCCAGCTTGATCGGCACCCGAAAAACAAGCGATGTCCCCTGGTATGTCATTTCGAGACCGCCTTCACTTCTGCTGAGTGTCTTTACCGGATAAACGCCCAGCCAGTCGGCGCCGTCGACCTGGCACGTGATCCGCACGTTGGACCATTCGTCAACGGCGATTGCCTCGGAAACGCCGTCCAACTCAAAATCGGACGCCAGCGGCAGACGTTCACCCGAGGGAAGCAGATGATAGCGGTCGGGAGCCTCACCTGCCAGCAATCCGAGATTGAACTCCAGCAAAAGAAAGCCGTTATAGGCAGCGTGATCAGACCTCGATAGCCTGTAATGCACTATCGCGGTTGAGCCCTGGTTGTCGAGAGAAAAAGTTTTTTCCCGGCGCCATGGACCGTGGGTGTTGGTCAACTCAACGGAATTCCCTGTTATCCTGGTATCCCAGAATCCGCAAAGCGGGCCGACCTCGACAGTATACTCGACGCGAGCGAGCCGATCCAGAGATGGCGGCACATCAATCACACGATCCGCAAAACACCCTCGCCTGCATTCATCATAACCATGACCATCGCGCCACCCCGGCGGGGCGATCTCAACCATGTCATGAATGCTCGCAGGCTCAGCGGCTTCATCGATCTCATCGCTTTCTTTCATGGTGGCGTGGTACGCTTCAGGTCTGCGCGCCAGAACATCGATTACGTCTATTTCTCTCTCCAAATCACCCGCTGCAATGATCTGCCCGGTGACCGGATCGATCACCCAATGAACGCGTTCGGTCGCTACCAGAACGGCGGATTCCGGTTCGGGAATTTCAACGCCCTTTTCGGAATCCACGTGTCGCGTGCCAAGGAACCTGATTGTCTTCGGCGGCGAGTCCGCACGCATGAAAGCCTTCTCCGCCGCGAGAACCTCCCTGTGAACTGCGAACCGAAGGTAGTTCAGATACAGCCCCCCGAAAACACCGTGCCAGTAGGCGCAATTGCACTGGGCTCTAAGAGCGTGCCATAAGGCTCGTTGCAGCGGAGCTGCGTCTTTTTCATGTGACGGCTCCACATTCGGGTCCTGGGCGACAATTCCCCTAATCAGTTCCGCAACGCGCTCGTGCATGTATCGACTTTCGAGGTAGCGCGCAAGGAAGTTACGGAAGAATCCCGCGGCATGTGGCGGGCCGATCCTGCTGAGTTCCTCGTTCTTTTCCACGAACCGGTGAATCTGCTCGGCTCCGAGGTTCCTGCGAGGGTACAGTGTCCAGATGCCCATTTCCCGGTAGCTCGATGTGGGCACGTACACGCGACGTCGCGGGCGGGGCATGAGTTCCATGTATTTCGAGGGGTGAGTTGTGGTGATTACCTTTGATTCCTCAATCCTTCCGAGGAACTCGTCCAGCCATCCTTTCTCATAAACCCACTCATAAGTTTCCGGCCAGAGTCCGAACTTCTCGCCGTCGTCACCGTAAGTGATCGCCGCATCGTTGGGAAGCTTTCCGGCAAGGCCCTCCAGATACCTGACCACTTCATCCGCCTTGTGAAACGGAATAAAGTACCTGAGGCTCTCATCAATTGGAAAAATGGCGATGCTTTTCTCATTGTGCTCGGTGCGATAGTACCCCCAAACCGGATCCTCATCGGCCGGAGGCAAACCCGCGCGCAACTGGCTGTCGTCAAGAAGGGTGTAGCGTATGCCGGCATCCGCGAGCCTCGCCGCCAGGACAGGTTCCCATACTCGCTCGGTCGTCCAGCTTCCGATCGGGTCCACACCGAAGCGGTCTTTCAGGAAATCGCGCATTCCCTTGAACTGGAACCGGCAGGAAGTCTCATGCAGAAGCGGCTGGATCGGTTCCCACATTCCGCCGGTGAGGAATTCGAGCCGCCCCGCAGAGTGCTCTACCCTGAGGGCATCCATGTATCCGGGTTCTTCCTTTTCAAACCACTCCCAAAGGCAACCTGACGCGTGCAGAGCCCATTTGATTCCCGGGTGACGGCGCACCACGTCGAGAAAGGGCGCGTAGGCGATGTCGTAAGCTTTTCTGAAGACCTCGGGGAGGTTCCCTAGCGGCTGGTGATTGTGTATTACGAGAAGCAGACGGAGCATTAGGAAATTTCCCTTACCACGATTGCATCATTCCCGCCAGAGGCTTCCCATGTAGCGCTCGTCAGGAATCACCAGCGAAATTGTCCCGAACAACGGACATCGGTCCACTTGTTCGATACCGCGCATGATAAAGCAGGCAAAGCTGAGTGTTGATTTCGGTGAAAGCTCCAGGATCTCATTGGGGATCGCGAGTTCAACAACTTCCCCAACCGCCGCGGAGGTGAGTGTTTCGATCCGGCAAGCGCGATGTTGGCTGTCCGCCCTGTAAAGCCGCAGAAGCGCCCGTGGATCCTGCACAAGCTCCATTGCAAGACCCACCTCGGCAGGTTTTATCACCCGTATAATTAGTATGTCGTCCTTGTGCAAACTCTCGCGATCGATGTCGATCCTGATGAAAACGTTTGATGAGTCGGCACCGAAGTACAGGTCGGTAATCGGACCCGATTTCGCCCTGCCCACAAGCCCCTCGAGCAGGCTTGCCTTGAGGTGTCCAGCCCCTGACCATTCATAGAAAGTCGTGATCCTGCCGTCGATGTCGGGATCAATAATGTCAAGCGGCGCTTCGACACTCACATTGTCAATCGGAAGCTCGGGATCGACCGGAACCAGCACGTCGATCGGCGGCTCCAGACCCATCAATTCGTATGCCCTCTTGACTCTGCGCCGGAAAATGATGTCGAACACGTAGTCCAGAACGCTGTGGAACGGCTCTCCGTACCACCAGAACCAGTCGCTTCCCTCCGCGACCCACAACTGTTCAAGGACTTTCCGACGCTCCTCGCCCCCGATTTCATCCTCGCTGTCCTCGGGGACGGGATAGATCTCATCAAGATGGTCGCGGGCCTCGGCCAGGATGGCCCAGGCGCGACGGTCCTCCTCGCAGCCCATCCAGATGTCGAAATTGCCGCCTATCCAGCTACCGGCCCCAAGTTTCTCCACACGATCCTTTGACGGGAAATCGGCGAGGTAATCCGACGGGGTGGTAAATCGGATGTTGGGGTGATCCTCAATTACCTCCGCAAGGCCCGTCAAGAAGCCCTCGCCGCCGTCCGGATAATACTCCCACGGATTCTCGCCGTCGCAGACCAGAGTGACCAAAGGTGGTGGGGCTTTCGGCTTGGCGAGCTTGACTATGTCTTCGAGGTGGCCTACGAAGGTCTTTACAGCTTCCCACGGTTCCAGTCGAGAGTATTTGAAGCCGATATCATCCGAAAGTCCTCGATTTCTAAAAAAACAGTACAGTGGCGGGCCATCGGCTTTACCCACCAGCCAGGGGCGCCACATTGTTGCCTTGCCGGGCACGATTGTGCCGGTGGTCGGATCGAGCAGAAGCGCCTCATCCGCGGCCATCCACTTGAGGCCTGCTTCCTGGATCATCTCCACCACCGCCTGACTGACTGCGCCCTCACTGGGCCACATTCCCCTGGGGGGGAATCCGAACACGCTCTTGAAGATCTCCAATCCCCGCTTGATTTGTCTTTTCCCATCCTCGGGATATCGAAAAACCGGCGTTTGGGGATGATGGTCGGGTCGTACACGGCTGTCAATGAGGAGAGGCAGGATCGGATGATTATCCGGTGTGCAGGTCAGCTCGAGGATGCCTTTCGACGCAAGGCTCCAGTAAGCCGGCACGATTTTCTTGATCGCCTCTCGGTGCTTTTCAAGAACCGTCAGCTTCTCTTCCTCAGTGTAACCGCGTTCCTTCTCGATGAGAGCTTTGATGACCGGATCGTTCCGAAGAGTGAAGCCGAACCATGCCAGATTGAAAAGCACCACAAGGTCGCGGAAATCCGAGCGTGTGAACTGGGCCCTCACGTACTCGAGGTCAACACCCTCGATGTTCCGCCCTCGTTTCATCAAGAGCTGGTGATACCTCGGGTGCGGGCGGACATGAACATCCCAATTAATAAGGAAACAGTGCCTGAGGAGATAATCGCAATCGCTTACGGTAAGCTCGTCGGCAGGCTTCTTTGAAAGCTCGAAGAAATGATCTCGTTCCAGGTTCCCTGAGAGTTCCGTAAGCTGGCTCAGGAGAACCGGGCTGAAATTAATCGTCTGGTGAAAGTGGGGGTACTTCTCGGAGATCACGGCAAGATCGGTATATCCCCTGAGCGCATGGAGCCGCACCCATGGAAGCAGGTGCACGCCTGTTTCCGGATCGCGGTAATCCGGCTGGTGCATGTGCCAAATTAGGGCAAGTCTGATCTCCTTGGCCATAGCCCGGCGGTGGTTCAAACCACCTCACGAAGGTAACGAGCGGCTTCCTCCGGAGGAGTCGGGTTGATATAGAAACCGGTTCCCCATTCGAAGCCGGCGGTCCTGGTCAAGCGCGGGAACATCTCGATATGCCAATGGTAATGCGCGTGACCGTAAGGGAACCCTTCCTCCAGAGCGCGCTCGCTCGGTGCTGTGTGAAGTATATAGTTGTAATGGACCTCGCCCAGCGTCTTCTTGTATTTGCCGACCAGACGGGTCATAACTCCCGCCAGGTCCCTGAGTTCGTCATCGGATGACTGCGTGTAGTCCGCTTGGTGGCGGGTAGGGATAATCCAAAGCTCAAACGGATGACTGGAGGCGAACGGAGTCACAGCCAGGAAATGGTTGCTCGCGAGTACCACCCGCTCCTCAAACATCTGCTCCTGGTCCAGGATATCACAGAAAATGCACCGCTTCTTGAACCTGTAATGCTCCTGCGAGCCGGTGAGCTCCTCGGTGACGCGTTTCGGCATGATTGGAGTGGCGATTATCTGGGAGTGCGGATGGCTCAAACTCGCGCCCGCCAGGATTCCGTAGTTTCGGAACACCAAGATGTACGAGAACCTGTCATCACGCTGGAGGTCGACAATTCGCTCGCGATATGCTCGATAGACAATAAAGTTCTCCTCAATGTCGCGAGCGTCGATATCCCTGTGGTGGTCAGGGTTCTCGATCACCACCTCGTGGGCACCGACTCCGTTCATCTTGTCGTAGAGACCGACTCCCTTGCGCCCGAGCTGACCCTCAATCCTGAGAGCGGGAAATTTGTTCGGTATGACCCTGAGCTTCCAGCCCGGGCTATCAGGCTGGCTTCCCGGCGGCCTTACCGCTCCTACTTCCGGAGGGGTCATCTCCTCGTTGCCGGGGCAGAACGGGCAGTTCGTGATGTTCATCTTGCCCCCCTCCGAATCGTGTTTGAAGTCGCTGGGACGTTTACCTCTCTCAGTTGCGATAATCACCCATCGTCCCAGCACCGGGTCTTTTCTTAGCTCTGGCATACCGTTTCCGATCCCCTGACTCGCAGGATTGTATCACATTAATTCGAGTAAACCCCCACTCCTCCGCTCAGAATGGGCACTATTAGAATCCTGTTCCGGCGCTCAAAATGTCGCTCAGAGCGGAAGCGGTTGCCTGTATGAGGGAAGTCGAGTGGGGTTGGTGTCAGCAACTATCGGAATCCGGATGATTCTGATCAAGCAATGAATGGAGTGAGTTGCGGATGCGGGTGCAAATATTAAAAGCCTTCTCGGCATCAGTAGGCAACGCGGTAGTCACCTTCGGCTTTCCTAATCCACTCTTTTATCGTTTCGTTCATAAAGTACCTTACCACTATCAATAGCCTCACGGATCAGCGGGTCGCCTTCTTCATATCGTCTGGCGGTATCGTCAGGGCGGCATGCAAGAAGGTCGACAGGGAACTCAGGATTAGCTTTGTTGAGAATTTCAAGCGATTTAATGAAAGGCCGTTCGTCAAATGGCAGGATTACCAGCAGATCAACATCGCTGTGAACGGTTGGATGACCGGTGGCATAGGAGCCAAAAAGCAGGATCCTGAGAGGCTGAAATTGACTTACGATTCGCCGACATAACTCCTCAATTTCCTCCATAGTAACCATGAAACAAACCTCCAGATGGGCGCGTCCATTATACCTGAATTCAGTTCATTCAGCCCGAAAACACGGTACGTTCCGGTTGGTTACTCTTGGACTCTTGGCTCAGGCTGAGATTCTTCCTCATATGGCACCCGCGTACCCCGCGTGATAGATTGTTATCATCCGTCCGCCTCAAATCGTGCTATCATGCAATGCCTGCGATGCTTCGACGCTGAGTGACCAAAGCTGCAATGCTTGACAATCGCCGCAAGAAACAGGTTGCCGCAAGATTAAGTCTGGCTGCCGTTGCCCTGGTCCTCTTGCTTGCGGAATTCTTCCTGCTCTTGCACATGAGAAGCTACATGCCCTGCGGTATCGGACCTGCATTGAAGTACGAGTCGCTTCCGCCGGAGCTTGAATTCCCGGTTGAGAGTGATCGGACCGGTTTCATCAGAAGTGATTTGGACACATTGGCACTAAAAGTCGGAGAAGAGCTGGAATACTTGGATCCAAGCGTTTTTCAGACTGATCTCATCATGGCAAGCGCTATCAGGGACTGGACGCGCCGGAAAGCCGGCGGGATCGGGAAGGACATCGATTCACGCAATCCGTGCGAGGTCCTCGAAGCCATGGAAGCAGGCGCGAAAGCTCACTGCGAGCCATTTGCGATACTGTACATGGCTGCTATCGAAGGTTTCGGCATGCACGCTCGCGAGATCGCCCTGTTTGCCGAGCCTGGCGACTTCCACAAGGCTCACTCCACGGTGGAAGTCTGGACCGACTCCGGCTGGGTCTTGCAGGATCCCACTTTCAATGCTGTCCCACTCAGCCCGGATGGTAGTCCCCTGGACGCCGCGGCTGTCCAGGCGGTTTATGCTGAAGGGGGGCAGGTCATCTGGGAACAGGATGTGAATGAAACCGAGCCGAAAATGGAGGGTTATAACATTCCTCCCAGGGAGTTGTATCGCTACGTTTTCTACCGACTTCACAGGTATCCGGCCGATATTCCCCGACCGAAACTGTGGCTTGCCCGTTTCATCGATCGTCTCACCGGGCGGGTGGAGTGCGTTCTGGTAACGCGGGAGGATTTTCCTATTGGAAATGCGGTCATGGTCGGAACGGTGGACCGATTCCTGGTCTTTCCCGCGATCATCTTTTTCGTTGCTGTGTTGGTTCCGTGGCCGTCCAGGACAATCAGACCGGGTCATCATAACACGTAGCCTGGGAATGCACTTCCCAGGAATCCGAACCGCGCGCGTCAGCAAGCGGACCTGTAGCGTGGGAACCCGTGCTATCGCTATTCATGACAGAATCAGGGACGCGGTAGTGTATTTCGATTTCGCGGTCCTCAGGGAAAAGGGTCACCCTGTCAACCCAACTCTGGACGTATTCCTTCCGCTCCTCGGGTTTGGCGTGTTTCAGGACCCGATCAAGGTCCTTGCGGACGGCCATGGCCTTGTCTGAGTCAACCTGAGGGGGTTTGTCAGGGACGGTGCGGGCCTTGACCAACTCTTCCCTTTCAACCCTCAGTTCACGTAGCTGGCTGTTTGCCCACACCACATCATCCAGGCCGTTCACAAGTAGGGTGCGGATGTGGGTGATCTTCTTGTCGATCTCTGCAATGTGCCTCTCGGCGTCAGGGTCATAGCCCGTCTGCCGCTCCCAGATACGCCTCAACTCCTCGTTGACTTTGCGTGTGAACCTGTCAGGATCAGACAGCTTACTGATGATGCCCTTGATATCCTTGATGATCTCTGACTCCAGCAAGAGCTGGGGGACGTAAACTCCTGGACCACATCCCTTGCCACCACGGTAGGGTTCACTGCCGCAAACATAGTATTTCTTATGACCTACCAGGTTCTTTCCGCATCTATCGCAGACAGAAACTCCACCTGTCAGCAGGAAGTGTGATTTCCTGCTTCGACCGCGAGGGGGGCCCGGGTAGGTCTCACGTATTCCGCGCCGCACATTCGCAATGGCGATGGCTTCCTCCTCGGTGATGATTGCGGGGTGTGCGTCCTCGACAATCTCCCACTCGGAGACCGGCTTACGCCTGGCGCTCGGACCTCGTACATTCCAGACGCCATAGCCCGCGTACTTGAGTAGGTTGAAGTCATAGAGAAGGTCCTTCCAGCTCGTTGAGTTCCAGTACTTGTCACGCCTTGATGGAATGCCCTGCTCGTTGCAGAAGTCGCGAAGCTTTGCGACAGACGCGCCCTTCATCGCATGCTCAACCAGGCAGTGCCTGACCCATTCCCATTTTGGCTTTCCCGCTACAATCGTTTCATCCTTGACCCAGATGCTCTTGATTATGGGTTTCCCACCTTTAGCTGTGCCGTAATTAACGTGCTGTATTTTGAATCCCCAGAGAGGCATGGCACCATTCTTGAAGCAGTAGCCACTCTTAGGGTCACGGGTCCTTAGATTCGCTCTACACCCTTTCTTAGTGTGGAATGCCAGGGTCCGGCTGTAAGCTTCGTTCTTAGCGAATGTGAATGCTTCTGCGAATACTCCCGCTTCTGTTTCCGGGTCGATGTCCGGGTCAGATACGGACAGCACTTTGATGTCTTCAGAGCGGAGGTCTCGGAATAAAGCCCTACCCCCCAGGCTGTCTCTGGAGAATCGGGAAAAGTCATGCACGATTATGGCGTTGATGTCAGGATCAGCCCTCGCCAACCCGACCATCTTCTCGAATTCAGGTCGTTTACCATTTCTGCTGAAAGCGCTAGCAGCTTCACTGAACTCCCGGACTATCTCGACCCCGCGACGCTCAGCGAAGGTCCGTATCTCACGAAGCTGCTGCTCGATAGAATTACCACGCCTCTCCTGCTCCTCGGTGGAGACCCGTGCCCATGCGAAGGCCTTGACCTTCTGAGCGCAATGGTCTTCCTCACCTCCTGATGTTCCGGTCATCGTTTCCACTAGGGTTTGGATGTCAGTCATTGCATTTCACCTTCACGGAGTATACCTCATAACGTCGCATTCGTAAACATGTATACTAGTATAGCCGAGATAGACCGGCGGTTTTGTACGGAAGCTCACCGGAAGCACTAGATACGCTTCCGGTACCGATTCCGGCAGCCAAAAAACCGTTTGCGCCGTCCCCAACGCAAGTAATCATGCGAGTTACAGATATCGATGTCATACTGGAACCCGCTAAACCGGAATCGCCGGAATCGTTTTGGGAATCTTTTATACTAATTTCATTTTTCTTCAAAGTTTTTAGCATTTTGATTCCTGTGATTCCGGAAAAGTGTATAAAAGCCTTTATTAGTGCGGTTTAGCGATGCCGGAAGCTCCTCCGGAAGCTCCCCGGAATCACATCTTGGTCTAATTTGATTCCGGCTGATCTTTAGGCTTGAAGCTGTACATTGTTTGCCTCTTCGCTGAGTCAAATCGCGTTGAATAGTCAAAAAGCTCCTCAAGCCTGGCTCTCTGAGTTCTCAGTTTCTGACCAAGTGAGCGACCGCTTGCGTAGGGCCACTGGACCCCAACCGTGGTAGCTTCCTGGCCTAGCTGGTTACTCAGAACACCAGCGTCTGACCATTGCCCTGGATTCTGTTGAACCCAAGGCGACAGCACCTTGAACAGAACATCTTCAGAGTCGGGTTGCACGTCGACTCTGACTAGCGGCTTCTCCCACATCGCATGTGCCGTTTCCTCGCAACCAAGAGCCCTGCCGACAATGACGGTGAACCGTGCCCAATCCTGCATCCTTGCACTTCGAACCCGAAGCGTTTTCAAGTCTATTTCGCTGAGCACACCAAGGATTCTCTGCGCCAGGGCAATTAATTCACGCCATAGCTCGATCCGGTGCTTCAGGATCTCCTCAACTGCTTCCAGAGCACCGCCAAAATCACCGAGCTCCGACTCATCTAATCTCACGGTATCAAGGACAGTCAACCGTTCGAGTACATCAGGTCGGCTAAACCAGAGTTCGCGGGTTGAAATGGCAAGCATCGACACAATCGGGAATTCACCGAACCGATTCGTCTTGTAAAGCACTCTCCTTGGTATCTTTCCCCCTGTCGCGGCAATGGCAAGCTTGTTATTGAACCATCTGATTCTTTCATCTGCGTTATCCACGCCTGCCATTACTTTTGAAGTGATTAGCGCATCGAAGTCCTTCTCATCCTTGGAAAGGTCAAAGACATCCCAATTATCACCAAACAAGGAATTCCCGATGAACCGCATCGCAGTTGTTTTGCCACTGCCCTGCGGTCCGACAAAAACCAGTATCGGTCTACTGGGAACGATCGCACGCATTATCACTGCCATCATCCAGCAGATGACTATGAGCCTGGATTCCTTCAGGGATAGCCTTTTCGTATCAAACGGTATGTTGTTGAGTATCAGGGTCTCTAGTCGCCTGAAACTGCCGGTGAACTCGGAGGGATCATAATCGACAAGAATGTCGTGCGGAACAGCCTCATCAGCAGATAGAAACAGGACATCATCGGTGCCGTTTTGTACTTTCTCACAGGAATCCTTCGTGACCCGTAAGGTCGAGTTGTCGGTGAGAGCAAGATCAAGGACAGGATTCTCGGGGTCTGTAAGTCTCAGGTGACTGAAACGGTAGATTTCCTTTTGATCACCATTCTCAAGTGCATGGATGTAAAGCGCCTCGACCACGTACTTGAAAACAGGTTCAGTTGCGTTGAGCCCGTACTTGACCAGGAACCTGGTAATGGGAAGCCCATCCTGCTCAAGCGCTATTAACTGACCTGTTTCGCGGAACAGGTAGTACCCCTGGTCCCCCTGGTGGTAGAATGCACCCCTTTCTGTCATGTCAGCAATAATCGCTTTAGCTGCTTTCTGGTGTCTTTCAAATGCACTCATCTTTGTCTGTTTTCCTTCCTCAAAAGGCGAGTCTGGGTCATAACCCCGCCTGATTGTGTTTATCTTGGCTTCGACCTCACAGAAAGCAGGCAAATTCTTCCGAGCAGGAACTGATTTCCTCTCGCCAGACTTCTTTGCTGGTCGAGCCTTGGTAGGTGCTTTCGTCACGACAAACGGTCACCCACTTTAATCAAGTCTTCCCCAACGAGTGGATTCCTCTTCCTCGGCCTGCTCCACTCCCTGTGCTTCAGTCTGTTGTTTTTGCGTTCTTCCATGAGCTTGTCCCTTATCTTTAGTATTCATTCTCCCTCTCGCAGACTCCGGCGGATTGCATCGATTCTTGAAGCCCGAAATTGCCATTTTGCCCTTCTGTGTACCGCATGAAAAGCGGTGGTTTCAGCGCTCACTTTCTGCCATACGTCTCAGGGCCGCGTAGAGGCCCGATAGTCGCTCAAGTAGGGTAGAGACACCTCTATCCCGGAAACACCCCGTGAGAGGGCAATACCCTCCAGAAGCTTCGAGAAGAAACCGGTTATGCTATCTTGCACTCCGTCGGTCACGATCAGGTACTTCCCGCACCAGGGGCACATCTGCTTGCCATTTGGCGACCAGAAGTCACCCTTGCAGTGGAGGCAGCGGGTGGGTGAAGCGACGTTGCGTTCACGTTTCACGACTTCGTCCTTCTGCTTCTTCTTACGTTGCACGGTCATTTCCATCGGCTTACCTCAACTCCTAAGTGGATTATGTGCAGTCCTATGCTGCCGACTTGCGCTCCTTGAAGTCATAGTCCAGCACCTCTTTCAGCATGTCGTATGTCTCCTTACACGCCCGTTGGATTTCGTGGATTGACTTGACCTCGGCGAGCTTAACTGTCTCATCAAAGATGCGCTCAAACGCACCGCTGAGCTTGTCGTGGTAGGTCAGGTCGGTGTACTTGTGCCCGTCGGGGCGGACCTTGCTCTTCTTACCCTTGTCCCGACGGGCTACGATCCAGTTCAAGCGGTCGGACTTCAGGAAGAAGTCAGTCCGTCCGATTCTTAACCAGTTTGCTGGCATATCATTCACCTCCTCTTGATTTCTGAGTGTCTCTCCCAAACCACTCCGGGTGCTCCGCTGCGATTGCACGTGCGACCAGGACCGCCAAGAGGTCCTCGGCGGCTTGCCATTCGGTCTGGGTCATGACAATGGGGGAGTACTTGACCGTGAATTTGAACCTTGATTTCGCTTTCTTTCGTGTCATATTCTGCTACTCCCAGCCTTCGAAAGGTAAGAAAGTCCCGTGGACGGAAAATTCGCGTTTCCGTCAAGTCAATCCCGATCCCGACTCGTTCTTAGTTCAACTGATCAGCCCTGGCATCCTTTCTCCCACCAGCGCGCCAGGCCGTGCTTTGACGCTCTCCCTGCTGGGCAGTGTTCTGCAAAGCCAATCAGATTAAGGATTTGCTCTTCCGATGACCTCCTGATCGTTCTGTGAAGATGGTATTCTATCGCGCATCTCTCGGATACGCGAGACTATGTCTTGTGCAACCTCCGTGATCTCAGCGGGAGCTTTCACATCCTCTCCCATGTCGAGTTTCAACCCCACAATTAGCGGTTCCAGGATGTCAGCACTCGGCGAGTTGAAAAGAACGTTCAGTGATTCGCGACCACAACCACAGGCAGCTAACCAAACGAATGTATCGATTATGTCGGCTACACTCTTAGCTGCGAATTCGGTGCGCTCAAGGAATATACGCATCGGCTCCAAGGCTTCTTCGCGGCACTCATCAAACCTCGTGAGCAAGATGATCATTAGACGTCTATATGGGGCAATGATCTCGGAATTAAGCTCTATCGCTCTACGATAGGCTTGCTCGGCTTCCGTAGGCTGGCCCAAGCATTGGTCATGCAATTGACCCAATAGTTCCCAAGCAGGTAGAAACTCTTCTTCAAGCTCTATGACCTTTCGGTACGCGTCTTCGGCCTCATCAAATCGCTGGAGATGCTCGTGGCATAGAAGGCCCAACTGCAGCCACAGCCCAGGGTTCCCGGGCTCAAGCGCTATGGCCTTCTTGTAGGCGCCCTTCGCCTCCCAAAAACGCTTCAACTGGTAGTGGAAGAGCTCACCTAGTTGCAGCCACCCTAACGAGACGTCGGGCAGCAGCTCCGTCACCTTGCGAAAAGCCTCTTCGGCTTCCGCATGGCGCTCAGGGAATCTCCTCAGTAGCTCTCCGAGCATGCCCCATGGCTTCGCGTAGTCCGGGGCCAGCTCAATCGACTTCCTGTACGAGTCCTCAGCTTTACCGTACTTGCTGAGTTCACAGTACGCCATGCCAAGGTTCACCCGTGCCAACGGATGATCCGGGGCTTTCTTGATGGCTTCTTTGAATATCACTACGGCTTTCGCAAAATCCCCCAGCTGATACATCAAGGCGTTGCCGTACTTCACCAAGTCCTGGAAGTCTGACTCAGGGCCCGCGACAACAAGCTTGGGCAAGGTCATCTCCTCTATGATGTCAGGGAGGTCAGGAAGATCGAGGAATTCTCCAGGCGTTTCCTCAAGAAGCTTGCTACGAAGGAAGTCGCATGGTGTTTTGAGCAGTTCTTCGTAAGCGGAGAAGTGGTCCTTGCGCGATTCTGGATCCAGCTTGCAGGCTTCACCGGTGATGAGCTGGACGGTCTGCCGCTCGCCATAGGCGATGACCATGAAATTGACCAAAGCCTTCACTCGGCTCGACGACGTCCCCCGCCTGCGCATCAGGTAGTAGATGTTGTACATGCGCTCAGTGACTTGGTACCACTTCTTGCGCGCCCGCTCACTCACGACTTCGACCAACCCCCGATCCACAAGCTGGGCCAAGTATGAACTTGTTGTGCTCGTGTTGTATCGCGTGATGCGGGCGACCTCGCGCGCAGTTGCCGGTTCCCAGATCTCCGCCAAGGCATGGTACACCTTCCCCTCTGTGAGGCTGAGGCTGTCGAGGATGTTCTTGAAGTAGCCGGTGTGATCATCCACCAGCTGCATGAGGTCTTCCATCAACCCCTTCAGCGACTTCTCATCTCCAAACCTCGAGATGATCGCAAGAAGCCTCGGATTACCCCCCGTCAGAATCCTGATGGCTTTGACTCGGCCTTCATCAGGCTCACTGCCGGTAACAGAGGTCCATACCCTTTCACATTCCTCGTTGGTCAAGGGGCCTAGCTTGCGAATCTGGAAGAATCCGTGCAGGCTCTTTCCCGGGTCTTTGATCTCGTCGAACTCACTCGTTGCAGTGGCGAGCAGCGTGATTCCTCGCTCGGTGGCGAGCGTTCCACGAATAGTCCGTGCCC
Source organism: uncultured bacterium (assembly GCA_965371155.1). Taxonomy (GTDB): domain Bacteria; phylum JAJVIF01; class JAJVIF01; order JAPKYR01; family JAPKYR01; genus CBDUXL01. The sequence continues at coordinate 25,731 of CBDUXL010000001.1, forward strand.
CTTCCGGTCTTATCTGCTTCTCCACTAGCCTGTTGAAATTCTCGACTACCAGAAGAAGCCGCTTGCCCTCTGATTTCACAAAGCTCAGAAGCTCTGTAAGAGCACTCTGGCCCAGCCGTTCCTCATCCAGCTCATCGATCAGTTGTTCACGGACCTGCGACAATCTTTCGTTCTTGACCTCATGGCTCAAGTGAGCCAACACTTCCAGCCAGAATTCACCCGGGGTGCCAACATGGTTGATCTCTTCTGACAGCACGAGCGGATACCATATCTCATTCAGCTCAGGACTATGCCTAAGCTCTGCGGCCACTCTAAGCGCCAGCATAGTCTTGCCAGCACCTCTAAGGCCAACGAGCAACATGTGCCTGTCCGGATCAGTGGAGCCTCCCCTGATGCCATTCATCACCCAGTCGAAGTCGGCCTGCCTGGCAACGAAGGAGCCGATAAGTTCATCGTCCGACAGGAAAGAGGGGTTGTACTTGACTAGTTTCGTCGTCATCTCTCAGGATCCTTCCTCGCTGACTCTGACCGTTGCAGTTCTCTGTGTTCCAGTTCCCATCAGGTATTCATGAACTATCGCGGCTGGCGGGAAATTTCCCGCAAAAGGTTCTAGGGTCAACATAGCACAAAATGGGACACTTGTCAAATTTTCGCGGGGATTTTCCCGCCAGGATCCGTCAGCGTTCCCGCGGATGGGCTTAGGCGTCGCCCGGATCGCTCAGTTGGGACCGGTCCATTCAGCAGATAGGCGCATCCCAGGATTTCATGTGGCCAGATCCCTTAGGTAATGGCTCCTGGAGACATGGGGCAGTACCTACCAGACTTGACAAAGCTAGAGTGATTCTGTTATCAATTCCTTTGCATGGGTAGGAGGCAAGGTCAAACACATCGTTAGGCATAGGCACTTCGGGGTCCCTGCGAGTCTCCATGAAGGGAATCTCTCGCAGGTGCAAACGGCCAAAGGTAAGATCCGGTTGATTGGGCATCCGATCAGCAAACGAGGTGGACACAGTAATGGATAGCAACACAGATGACATTGAGTATGCCAAGCTCGAGAAGGAAGCGAAGGAATTACTGCAAAGGGTTTCTGAAATTGTTGATGAGCTAGAATGTGCAACATCCAGCGGCGGAAACCTTGCGGCAAAGGAAGAGCAATTAAAGGCTGTCTCAAAGTCGATTAATACCCTCGAGCGGAAGAATGTAGCAGTGCCTGATAGCCTTAGAGACATGAAAACCAGTCTCTTCTCAGAGATTAGTTTTTCTAATGAGGTTAAATCAAATCTAGCAAACATAGGCACTGTGCTTGCTTCGATTCTGCAGAGAATCGAAAAGACCCAACCGCGAAGAAAAAGGGGCACAAGAAAGCGCAGTTACAGCTCGGGCCAGCCTTCTACTCACCATTCCACATACAGACCATTGATCATAAGGGCATTGCAGGAAAAAGGTGGTCAAGCTTCAAAGCATGAAGTCATGGAGTGGATCGAAAAGGAGCTTGAAGGCAAATTTCAGCCAGGGGATCTGGAGCTGCGGAGCCGTGGAATACCAACGTGGATTATACGCGTTCAAAATGAACGATCGTCAATGGTAAGAGATGGAATTATCAAGAAAGATACGCCACAGGGAACTTGGGAGTTAAACGAATAGTCAAATGATCAGACACTCCGTCCCGCAGTATCTATTCGTCACGCATGCTCTTCGCCGAGCATGTTTGTGACTCGTCAATCAGACGGCAATGGCGAGTCACTTGCGCCCTGTCATGCCGGCCGCTACAATATCCATCGGAGGACCGGTCGTGCAGTGGCGTCAATCACATCTGAATTCAGCGCCCCAGTCATCTCGGACCGGGGGCCACTCGCTTCAAGAGATCTTGACTGTTCCACCAAGAAGAATGGCGGAATGAAGATGACTCTGAGAGAACTTCCACTAAAGAAAGCCTACATGTCAGACGTGGATGATGTCCTTGCGGATTTCTTCATTCCAGCTCTTGAAGTGTCGACACAATACAATCGCCTAGCCGCCTTTTTCTCATCCTCAAGCCTGGCAGTTGCTGCAATGGGAATTCTGGGACTGATTCGCAATGGTGGCAGCATGAGACTTGTCGTTTGCCCTCGGTTTTCACGAGCGGATGCACAAACGATTCTCGTGGCCAAGGATAATCCTGAAGTATATCTGACTCGGTATATGTTGTCCGAGCTTGAAGAGCTGCAAGAGGGCTTTGTAAAGGACCACGTCTCAGCTCTAGGGTGGATGGTGGCAAACGATCAATTGGAGATCCGCGTGTGCATTCCGCGTAACGAACCCAGACGGCTTGACGATTTCAGGAACGTTGATAGTTGGGGGATTTTCCACCCCAAAGTGGGTATCCTTCAGGATAGTGAAGAGAATTGTGTGACCTTCAGCGGCTCGATCAATGAATCCGCCTCCGGATGGATGCATAACAGCGAGGAATTCAAGGTGTTCCGAAGCTGGGAGCCCGTCGAGAAGGAGTATCAGCAGTCTGACTTATCGAATTTCGACAGGTTCTGGAACGGTACTTCTCCAACAATGAAGACAATGAGTATTCCCGAAGCCGTCCAGGAGCGACTGGTTCAGCTTGCACCCAACGACATTGAGAATCTCGCCTTGGAACGCTGGACTCAAAGGCGGTCCAAGGCTCGGAGAAGACAGGTGACGCTCTTTGATTATCAGAATGAAGCCGTTCAAGCGTGGCTAGCCAATGAGATGAGAGGAATCTTCGAGATGGCCACTGGTACGGGAAAGACGTTCACCGCCCTGGGATGCATTGAAGAAGCCTTTGCCAGCGGCGTAGATGGGGCGATCATAGCAACGCCCTTTCAACACCTTTCGCAGCAGTGGATTCGTGAAATAGAGAAATTCGGTATCGACCACGGTGACATTGTCGTGGCAGACTCCAGCCGCCCACGCTGGAAGGACCGACTTGCCGATTCGCTGATCGATCTGAGCTTGGGCCACAAGCACAGGTTGCTCGTTCTGACCACACACGCTTCCCTGTCACTGGCCGATTTCCGTGATATCGTTGCAGAGAATCGGGGCAAGTCTCGATTGCTACTCATAGCGGATGAGGTCCATGGTCTCGGGGCTAAAGAATCTCGGCAACGACTCAGCGAAGAGTATAATGCCCGTCTCGGACTTAGCGCGACTCCCCATAGGTGGTTCGATGATGTCGGCACAGCGGCGCTCATGGAATACTTCGGTGGTGTGGTCTATGAGTTCCCTCTCGAACGTGCGATAAACACTGTAAATCCAGCAACTGGAACCACATTCCTAACCCCTTACAGGTATGAACTGCGATTTGCATCACTGTCGCAGGATGAAATAGCTGAATACTTGCAGAAGACACAAGCACTAATCTATGCCAGAGGTAAGAGTGAATCGAAGTTAGACGAAGATGATTGGTTTGAAAGGCTGCTTTATGCGCGTGCTGACATTGTGAAGAACGCACAGGCGAAGTACGCTATTCTAGGCAAGATAGTCGACGACCTTGGGAAGGACATTAGGTGGACCCTTGTGTACTGCAGTCCCCAACAAATAGACACTGTCGTTGGACTCCTGAACGACCGGTCCCTTTCTCTGCACCGCTTCACAATGGAAGAAGGTACAACCCCGAGCAAGAATTACCAAGGTCGAAGCGAGCGCGAGCACATCCTGGATAGATTCGCTGAAGGTGAATACCAGACCCTAGTAGCCATGAAGTGTCTTGATGAAGGTGTGGATGTCCCGGCTGCAAGGACAGCCGTTCTGATGTGCAGTAGCAGCAATCCTCGGGAATACATCCAGCGCATCGGCCGCGTGATTCGACGCTTTCAAAGCAAGACAGTGGCGATGATATACGATATAGTGGTGGCTCCTTCAATTGAGATGCTACCAGCAGACCTGAGAGAAGTTGAGCGTCGGATCTTTGAAAAGGAAATGACTCGGTGCAAGGAAATAGCTAGAACTGCCGAGAACATCTCTGAGGCATTGATCGCCTTGGATGATATCATGAACCGGGTTTTGTGAGGAGGGATTTATGTCAGAAGCTAGAATAAACCGCCAGATAATCGATGCGATACGCGAGTCTACATCGGACGATCCTCTTATTCAGGAATTTCTTCTGGGTCTTCTTAACATAGAAGCCGAGCACAGCGGTCATTGGCGATGGAAGAAGCCATATCAAGACAAGCTGAAGCAGTTCACCAACAGGAGCAAAGACACCGATGAGAATCAGTAGAATCGAGCTGCGAAACTACCGTCAGTTCAAACACGCTGTACTCTTATTTACGAAAAAGAGCGGAACTGACCTGCATATTTTCATCGGAAGAAATACTGCTGGTAAAACGAACATATTAAATGCCATTAATTGGTGCCTCTACGAGGATGAACCTCATGTTACTGCACAATACCAAGGCCTGGAGATTCCTAATTTGTTAGCAGTTGATGAGATAGCTGATGAAGGAGAGATTCCTGTAGTTGTTGAAATCACAGTTGAAAGTGATGACAGGGATTCCCACGTCTTCCGGCGGGAGCAGGTCTTCCGAATTCATGGTCGCCAGAAACCGACATTGCAGCGAACTGAGTTCCAAGCTAGATTTCAAGGTGATGATGGTAACACAGTCATTCTAAAGGATGATGACGCAACTGAGTATGTGCAGCGTTTTGTACCCAATAACATACGGGAGTACTTCTTCTTCGACGGTGAAAGATTAGATAATTACTTCAAAGAGGAAGCAGGCCAGAAGATTAGGCATGCAGTATTTCAGATTGCACAGATCGACCTTTTAGCACGAGTGAATTGTCACCTGGCGGATTTGGTGCACGACCTTGAAAAACAAGCTGCTCGAATCAGTCCTGCTTTAGAAGGTATTAGGACCCGTCTTGAGAAGGCCAAGGAAGAAGAGGCTGACTGTAATATTAGATTTGCAGAATGCGAAAAACAGCTGCTTGCAGCAGAAGACGGAACAGTAAAATACACACAGAAGATTTCTGGCCTGCCTGCTGTCGAGAGTCTGGAAGCCGAACGCAAGCAGCTTGGTTCACAAGTCGAGGGACTCCAGAAGATGTTACGCGATAAGGAGGATGAGAAGGGCGAAGTGTTGTTTAAATTTGGTGTAAGACTGAATATACATGAAGCCCTAAGAAATGCAATTGCTGTGATTGATGATAAGACAAAAGCCCGTGAAATACCGCCAGCTATAAAAACCGAGATTCTTGAAGATGCATTGGCTAATGGAAGGTGTATTGTTTGCGGAACAGAACTTACCGATGTAAGCAGGATATGTGTTCAAGAACTGCTTCGGGAAGTTAGCTTATCATCTGAAGTTGCACATGAACTGCATCGAATCGAGGGCCCTTTACGGATGATGGTTGATGAAACAATGCAATTCGACAAGGGGATTCGCAAAGTCACCCGTGAAATGGAAACAATTAAGAATCAGATTGACAGCCTCCAGCAACGTCGAGAAGAGATTGACAGCGACCTTGCGGGTTACGATGTCGAAGAGGTCCGCCATTGGCAAGCTATGCGCAAGGAGTTTGAACAGACGGCAAGGAGCCTAAGGGAGAATCGTGGTGTACTGAAGGACGCCCAGAACCGAAAAACCAAGGAAGTTGAAGAGTTACAAAAGAAACTTCACACAGAACTTAAAGCAGAGCAAGCGGCTGGTGAATTGCAATTGCAGATAGAGGTATGCTCAAGTGCACGGGCAGCTGCATACAGAGCTGAACAAGCAGTAATGACAAAAACCCGATCCTTCATCGAACAGAAAACATCTGAGACCTTCATGGAGCTAGTATGGCGAAAGTCCACGTATGAGGATGTGACAATCGAGGAGAATTACCACATCAGCGTCCACCACTCAATGGGTTACGACGCACTGGGAACTTTGAGTGCTGCAGAAAGAGAACTACTTGCCCTATCATTCACATTGGCACTTCACGAAGTGTCAGGCTTCGAAGGACCGTTGCTGATCGATACTCCTGTAGCAAGAGTTTCTGACAGTCACCGCGAAAACTTCGCACAAGCTTTGCTTCGCGTAGCAAAAAGAGGGAAGCAGATTATACTTCTGTTCACACCAGACGAATACACCAGCACTGTGAGCAAGCACCTTGAGAACGATGCTGCTTCACGACATGAGATCCGGCTACAGCAAAACGAACGGGAAAGCAAAGTGGAGGATCTTACCAATGGCGAACGTACCTGACAGGCTCTATGTTGGCAAGGGCGACATTGAGCTCTACAACAAGCTTCAGCAGGAGTGGATACTTCGAGGGAAGTCGCGAAAGGAGCAATTCATGCTTGCACTGGCATTTGGCTTCAAGAACGGAGTATCAGACGAAATTGACCAACCAAAGGAGTTTTTCAGACGGGAGTATCTGCGGACTGAAGATGAAGCTTTGCTCTATGCAGTTGCTATCAAAGCCAAGGGCGAGTTGGACTTACTCAGTGACTTAGAAGCAGTATTCAAGATAGCCCAGGAGTATGCACACGCAGGCATTCGTCTTCTTGCTGACGAGATTGCCGGTACTTCCTTTGGCAGCTTCGAGAAAAAGTTCGAAAAAAGCCTTTTCGAGATCTTTGAGGAATTGACGAAGTCCAGCGACACTGAGACCGCCCCCAGCGACCCATCAGGCGCAAGCTCCGGCAGTTGATCGAGCCTGGAAAGGGCTTGCAGCATTCAGAGTTGACAAAGGAGGAAAAGTGCAGTAAATTTCTGCAAAATGCAGGATAATACTGCAATAATTGAACTTTGCGGGATTGTCGGCAAGTGCGGAAGTCTTGATGTTTTTCTCGGTTTTGCTCCCGCTAGACTTCTGCATTCTATCTCCCTCGTGGACGTTCTGAACGAAGACACAGGGAAAGGCTACCAGCGTCCCCGTAATCGGCGGCACAGTCTGGACTTCAAGCAGTACATCTCCCGTCAAGACAGTTCCACCATTCCATTGACTTTCAACCTTCGTTCTGAGTTGTCCGACGCATGGGAAATCAGAATTGAAGGTGATGGGCATGCAACGCTCCGCATTTGTCCATCAGTGAAGTGCTTGGCCCAGGTTGACTGTCAACACCGTCTAGGTGAGCTACACGATTCGGATATACCGCTGGCTTTCATGACATTTATCAGCCTAGACCTCCGAGCAGAAATGGGGTTATTTGTAATCATCAACAGCAAGGCCAAAGGTCTGAGTTCTTCCCTTACGGACTTTCATGAAAGCAATTTGCTCAATGACCTTGCCGCCGAGTCTCCGCATCTATATATAGCTCGCAAACTAAACGAAGACCCGCAGTCTCCCTGGTTCAGATTAATTCGATATGGTGGAGAAACTACCGCTGGGCTAAAAAGGCGGACGTCTTTTCGCATGATGCAGAAAACCATAGCTAAGCTGCTCAATCAAATTAAGTCGCTGGACATTGGGAGCGTCGAGGATAAGTACGCTTTAGTTGTTTCCTTCTGGCGTGCCGTAGCTACTGTTTTCAGTGATGAATGGCAAGATCACCGACATAACCTCCTGACAAAGGGAGTGGGGCTTTATTCGCTCACTCTCTTACTGGCTGACTTTGTGCGAGGTGCTGGAACAGCTTCATTGGACGATCAGTTCTTCATCCAGCAACTTAAACCCTTGAAGGAGAGAATTGATTGGAACACCAAGGGCATGTTCGCTGATGCTGGTGGTCAAAAGGGTGCAGTTGAAGTCTATCAAAAGATTAAGGAGTTCGCTAAGGCATGAGGGTCTTGATGGTAGAACCTCAGTATCGAAGGCTGCGTCCAGAAAAGAGAAACGCACCTAACTCAAAACTGGATGACAGCACTCTCTGGTACCCTCCGCTTGGCCTCCTGAAATTATCAAGGTTCCACAAGGACCGTGGGGACGAAGTTCGATTCGTCAGCGGTTGCGACCCTAACGTTTTTCATTGCCAGGATCTCTTCAACCCAGCTGATTTGTGGGACCGCGTTTATATAACCACGCTTTTTACCTATCACTTTGACCGCATAGTCAAGACAATCAAGTTCTATCTAGAGGCAGTCGGCGGTACTGTAGGTAAGATTTTCGTTGGTGGAGCCATGGCATCCTTAATGCCGGACGCGGTTTTTGAGGAAACAGCGGTCTATCCTATTCTTGGCGTGCTTAACTCGCCTGAGCCACTTCGCCTTTCGGGCAACACAAATATCGACATGCTGCCACTCGACTACGAGCTACTCGACCCGACGCTCTACGCAATCAATGACACTTTCTATGCCTACACGACCAGGGGTTGTACGAACCATTGTCCCTGGTGCGGCGTTCCCAGACTGGAGCCTGAGTATATCCCCTACATCGACATAAAGCCCATGATACTGGAAATGAGAGACCTGTACGGGGACAAGGCTAACTTGAAGCTGATGGACAACAACGTCCTGGTCAGTCCAGAGCTCCCGCGGATTGTGGACGACCTTCTGGAACTTGGCTACGGTCGAGGACAGCACACTGAGACTCACTCTAAGAAACAACGCGTGGTCGATTTCAACCAGGGACTTGATGTAAGTCCCTTGAATAAGAAGACGATGCGTTTGCTCGCAAAACTCAATATCCGCCCTGTGAGGATAGCCTTTGACAGACTACGTGAAAAGGATGAATACGTGCGTGCTCTGGAACTTGCTAATAGACACGGGGTAAATGAGTTCTCGAACTACATGCTGTACAACTTCAATGACACACCGCGTGACTTGTATGAGCGGCTTTGTGTGAACATCCACCTGAATGAAAAATGGCTGGAAGACATGCCCGATCGCATGGCTGGAAAAATCTACAGCTATCCCATGCGATATGCACCGATCGATGATGATTCAGGAAGCGGTGCCAGCAGACGGCGAGACCACTTGACCATGGAGACTGCAGGCCAACGAGACTGGCTGCTCAGACCGTTGTGGACGCGCCGCTTCATACGAAATATCGAAATTATGAAAGGTGCAGCACATGGTGCGATCTCCCCAACTCCTACACTCGCCTGGCGAACCATAGGCGCAACATTCGAAGAGTTCCTTGTAAATCTCTACATGCCCGAAGAGCTTCTACGCAATCGCAATGAGCACGAGCGTCGCGTCTACGAGGATGAACCGAAGCGAAAACCTGGCACGGGGAAGGTGGAGGAATTCAGGAGATTTGTGCTCACCTTACTCGAGGGGGGCGGTGAGAGATTTTGCCAGTTCCACAATGCAGTTAGCGCTAACTCCACCCAAGTTGTCAAGGCTTCTTTGCAGGAGATCAAAGATCCTGAGATCAGGAGATGGTTGAAATGGTACCTCAAGCGAAGATGAACAGCAAACCCACCTGCATTCAAATAGGCCCGAAGATCATCGAAGTCCTCACAACGGGAATGTACAGCAATCCTCTCATGGTGATTCGGGAGTATGTGCAGAACTCCGTTGACGCCATAGACCTTGCCACTGAACAGGGGACTATAGACCACGAAGATAGCATCATTGACATCCATTTGAACGGTGGGAATCGATGCATTTCAGTCAAGGACAATGGGATTGGTGTTCCTAACGACGAGGTTGAGCAGGTTCTGTGCGCACTGGGTTGCAGCAAGAAGAACCTAGGTTGCCACAGAGGCTTTCGAGGCATAGGCCGACTGGGGGGAGTTGGATACTGCGACGTTGTCCAGTTCGAGACTCGAAGTCACCCCAGGGAACAAGTGGCCATCATTGAATGGGACGGCAGGAAGCTCAGGAAACGCCTACAATCTGGGAGAAAGACTGCCAAGGCCGCCGTACGGGAGTGTGTACGAATCGGCTATCGACCGGCAGAAAAGAGAGAAGGTGGCCACTTCTTCCAAGTGCGCCTTATGGGGGTCCGACGTTTTCACAAGGATGAGCTCATGAACGTCGGGGTTATTACGTCCTACCTCGGTCAGGTTGCCCCCGTTGCTTTCGACAAAGCTCGATTCAGTTTTGCCAAGGAAGTTGAGGAGCATCTTCGAGAAGTCGATGGGTTCGCATGCTATCGAATCCGGGTGAATAGTCAGCAAGTGTACCGACCTCACGCGGATACTTTTGAGGTCACGGCAAATCGCCACGGCAGGATTCACGGTATCGAGCTCCTTGATATAACAAGAACTGACGGAAGGTCCTTAGGACGCGGTTGGTATGCCAAGACCGAGTACTTGGCCTCGATCCCGCCCCGGATCGGCATGCGCGGTGTGAGAATACGCCAAGGAAACATCGAAATCGGTGACGAGTACTTCCTTGCTAACACCTATGCAGAGCGCAGGTTCGCGACTTGGCACATTGGGGAGATACATCTGGGATACACCTTGATAGCTAATGCTCGACGCGATGGGTTTGAGCAGTCTTCGGATTACGAGGCGTTTCTCGAGCAGGCGAGCATTCTCGGCGCTCACCTCAGCTACCTGTGTCGGAAGTCTTCGAAGAACCGGAGCGGGATTGCTGCCGTCGAAAGTGCACTAGGCCGGCTGGAGGCCCTTGTGGGAAGTGAGCTCTACGTGGACGATCAACATTTGCATTGCGCAAAGGCCGAGGCGTCGAGGCTTTTGGGAATATTGGCAGAGTATGCTGACAAAGGATGGCTTCGTGCGGATTCCCTTCGAAAACTGTCAACACTCCAGAAAGCAACGGACCGATTGGACAGCAATGTAGAATTCCTGGCGGATGCGTTGGACGGCCGGAAGCTGCACCACCGCTCTAAGCGAACCCTACTGGAGGCCGTGGCCAGAGCGGTAGCTGAAAGCCAGGACGGAGATGTAGTTACAGACGCCTTGCTGTTGCGAATCTTTGGCCCGTACCTGAAGCCGAAGCAATTGGGAAACAAAAGGAACCCGAAAGCAAAAGTGAGGAACCAACCGAAGAGAAGGAAAGGTTAATAGATAAACCGCGATCTGATGAACCTCGATTTGGGTCCTAGCCCATCATGGGATAATCCGAGCAACCGTCCCCCCAAAACCAGAAGGCCGGTCACGCAATGCTGACAACATCGCCAGACGGGATATCCACTGCCTTTCTATTCCTAGAGGAACTGATATCGAAGCGAGCCTTGAATCTCAAGCGAAGCTTCCGGAAGGCCCTCCCGACTACGTTGTACGCACGGCAACTGAGAACTGCTGGACAGTAAGGTGCACTAGCCATGGCATCGAGAGGGAGAAGGACTGCCACCTTGAAATTCCGGGGCAGTAGGTGCGGTCAGCTCGAACAAGGTTCAGGTTCATCAGACCATTTTCACACCCCAGACCGTTCCACGTTAGGACCGCCGCTCTCAGTGCCCCTGAGCGCGAGAAATGCCCGTTATTCTGCATTGTCTCGGGACTTGAGACCCTCTCCCCTTGAAGCCCAAAACTTGGATTTTCACCCTCTACAACCCCCACCAAAAGCCCCAGTCCGGGTATCACTTTCTGTTATGCGTCTCACGGGCGGCTGGAGGGGCGATGATTAATCCGGTGCACTTGATCCTTACCTTCCGAATATCCGCCCTCTGAGCGGTTCTGAACACAGGAATAGTCCAGTTTTTTGCAGGGCAAATCGGACCAGCTCCCGCTTGCCTTCGCGAGCAACCCTTTGATCGAGCTGCGACGGAGCCTCGAGGTGGCGATGGCCATGGTAAGAAGTAGATGGGGATTGGATACAATCGGCCCGGCACGTAGCAGAGGAGGAGCAGGACAGGATGAAAAGAGCGGTTAATCTAGGGAATACTCATGGCAGGATGGCTTCGAACTGGATAGCAGAAAATCCCTTCAACTGCCTTGCCGGAAACGTGAGTAATACCTGCTGGCAAACGAACACTGGCAATGATACAATTATTTGACACCAGACTGCGGGAAATTGAATGTTATCATAGCTGGCGATTTACCTTAACAACCAGAATGGAGGTTATCATGAAACGGTTAATTACATTACATGTGGCTTTATTGCTTGGTTTTCTCATTCTGTCATGTTCCGGGTCCCTGGACGGGCCTGTTGTACCTGGTTCGGATCCGTCACCCAACCTGGTAACCGGTCAAGAAACAGGATCCGCTTATAACAGTACTCATTTGTGGGGCCTCTGGGATGTCTTTGTCGATCCGGAAAATGGGAAGGTTGATGCAGTTCCTCTGAGAGGGATTGCTTTCGCATGCAATGTTGCGGGATATGTCGACGGACCACCATCGAATCTGCTCTTTCAAAACCTGACGATCGACATCCAGGTGGATTACACTGACATTGCACTGGATGTCGGGCTTCAGCATCCATTTCCGGGACTCGACACGTATACTGGATTCGACGTGCTGGGAGTATTCATGGGTGAAGGAACCGATGTTTGTCCCGGGGCAGGTGGATATGCGGTCGCTGGTGAAGATGATCAGCGTTTGCTGAATCCAGAATGCTACACGAGATGGTTCAATGCAACGGAATTCAGCGACACCGGAATGCCTCTTTTGGGGTACTCACCGGGGAAATCCGGAACTCCAGGCTACACACCATCCGCTGTGTTAAACCCATGCAAGTATTTTGCCGACGGACTGGACAACGAAGCTGATGCGTATGAATTCCTCGTGAATAACGCAGATGACCGCGGTTGTTTCAAACCCGGCAGTGTCAATTTTCGTCATTACGATCTCCGATTTCCTCTGTCAACAGGGATAAAGTTCCAGTATGCAGTAATCGCACACTGGGAAGATTCGGGAATGCAAGGTCCACTTCCGGATGATTTTCCACCGAGCGCGAACGCCATTGAGGCACTAGTAATTGATATTGAAGACTCAAGCACTGCTTATTACGTTGACGAAACCAATTTCGGGGGTAACGTGGTTCTTGATATTTCCCTGCCGATTTACGGGCATGATTATCCTGTGACCGATCCGGATTTAATGAATATCAAATGCTACTCTGACGCCTGGACCGGGGAATTTGCGGTCGACATGACACCGGTAGGCGGCGGGGACCACTATTCAACGTGGTGTGCCGATATAGCTGTTGAGGGCCTTGATTCCATTGATCCGCTTCCGGTGTGGATTGAATTCAATTATCCCGAGCTGGACTATTCGAACGAGTTGGGGATTGTGAATGACGCGGCTGGCTCACTGGCAGGGTATTTCCTTTATGAGGTCCCGATCAACGACAGTCTCCCGATGTGGATCGAGGTACTAACACCGAACGGTGGTGAGGAATGGGTTCCTGGCGATGATGAAGAAATCACGTGGAACTCGTCCGGTGTTGCGGGAACCGTTTTCATTGAGTATTCAAATGATAATTTCGTGTCGGATGTCAATACGATTGCGACCGATGAAGTTAATGACGAGAGCTACATGTGGACTGTCCCCTGCGTGATTTCCGATACACTTCGGGTGAGAGTCAACTCTACTGATAATCCCTCAGTTAACGATACATCAGACGATGATTTTAGCACCGTTACGAGCGGTTGGGCGGAAACATGGGGCGCTGCGAATGCTGATCGTGGATATGGAATCGCAGTTGATTCGGTCGGGAACTCCTACATTACGGGCTACAACGAAACCTCCTGGAATGTCGGTGATGTTTTCCTGAGGAGATACAACGCGTGCGGTGAGTTGCTCTGGGAAAAAACCTGGGGAAGTTCTGGTGATGACCGGGGTTATGGGGTCGCGGTTGACGATTCAGGCAATGTCTACGCAACAGGAAGGTTTTCGGGTACGGTCGATTTCGATCCAGATGGTGGGACGGAAAATCACATATCGAATGGGGGTCCCGATATTTACCTGAGCAAGTTCGAACCATCCGGTGCTTTCCAATGGGCGAAAACATGGGGTGGCACTTCATATTACGGCGATGAAGGCTGGGATGTAACTGTTGACGATTCCGGAAATATTCTTGTGATTGGCAATTTCGTCGGATCGAACGTGGATTTTGATCCTGACGGCGGTACCGAGTACCACAGCTCGAATGGCGGCAAGGATCATTGCCTTAGCAAATTTGATTCATCCGGTGCCTTCCAGTGGGCAAAAACATGGGGCGGAGGCAGCGATGAGGGCTGGTACACCGGAATCGATACGGACAGCTCGGGGAATGTTTTTGTCGCGGGTTATTTCCACGGTACCAATGTCGATTTTGATCCCGGACCTCCCAGTGAGACTCACAGTTCGCAGGGCAGGGATGTCTTCGTGAGCAAATTCGATACGAATGGTGATTTTCAATGGGTTGCAGTGTGGGGTGGCGTAAGCTCATTCGATGAAGCTTATGGCGTAACAGTCGACAGCCAGGGATACGTGTATTCCACAGGAAGATGGGAGTACACGATCGATTTCGATCCCGGTGCGCCAACTGATTACAAGACTTCAAATGGCCATTTTGATGTCTTTGTCAGCAAGCTCGATTCGGACGGGAATTACCTGGGCGTGATTGTCTTTGGCGGGTCGAGTTACGAGATCGGAAACAAGCTCGCGACTGACGAATCCGACAATCTCTACCTCATTGGTTATTTCCGTGGCACCAATGTTGATTTCGATCCGGGTGCCGGCACCGATCCCAGGAGTTCACATGATGATGGTGGGTACCCGGGAACCGATGTGTTCATGAGCAAATTCAATTCATCGGGAGAGTTCCAGTGGGCACGAAACTGGGGGCCATCAAACAGCAGTGACGGTTACGATATCGATATCGATGGTTCAGGGAATATCTATGCCTGTGGTGCATTCAGGACCACGGTCGATTTCGCTCCACCCGACACACCCTGCAACGAGGATCCGGATGGGCACACATCGAACGGCAGTATCGACGCGTTCGTTGCCAGGTATCTCCCGAACGGCTGCTGGTAGTTTCAAGCTCGGAAAGAAAGGCGTCAGCCTGGGAAAGCGGGGAGCGATTGGAATTCAATGCGACCTACCTGCTGCCGCCTCCATCGTCTCCGGGTCAAGTGCGATATCGAAGTAACCCCAGAGATGGGTCTGCCGATCTGTCGATTCTTGTTGAGCAGCAGAGGTCAGACCTCCCGGGTCATCCGCGTCCGTTTCAGGAATGACGTAGGAGTTACCATGAAACAAGCCCGTACAGCCCCATATTTGCCCAAGATGACCTAGACCCTTGCTGGACCATGGATCGACCCTTCTACCGCCCGATATACGCATGTGGGAAATCGGGCTTCTACACGTGGCTTCTGGTGCGGGCTACAGAGGACGTTTTTAGCAGTTTTGGGTTATAAGGGGAGGCTATCTCCTTGCATGCCCGTTTCAGTGCAGATTCAGTATCTGAAGTAGTGCTTTAGGCAATCCCGTCAATACCAGTTCCGCCCAGTTGAGTTTTAAATAACACGTACGCGTATGCTATAATGATCAACTGATCCTGAAGACAGTGGATGTACTGTCATGGAACTCTCAATCCGATGTGGACTAATCCTGACTCTAGTAATGGCTATTGCTGTCGGTTGTTCAGGCCTCGATAACCCTTCAATGCCCTCGATGCCTGACGAGGCTGCTAACACCCCTGTCCTAACTGCAAACTCCCAACCAGTAGAGGAGGCAGGCAGCCATTCCCTGTGGTCTTACTACTTAATATACGTCGACACCACCTCTCCCGGCGATATCCGGATCGAAGCGGTTCCACTTCGACAGATAGTAGGTCACTGGAACGCGCTTTCCTGGCTGGAGCAGGCACCGTGTACTTACTGCCTGCAGGTGGTCGGTATCACACCCTCAGGATACGGGACCCAGCTTGTGGATATCAAAATCACTCATCCTTTTACGAACGCAAATCTGACCGGCTTCGATGTGCGTGGTATCGCAATGTTCTCAGGCAGTCACAGCTTTCCGATGGCCGGGCTGAACACTCCTGATCGGAACGCGGGCGATGGGGAACTTGTTAACGCGGATGGTTACACCACGCTTTACAACTACACGACAACAGGCTCAGGTCCTGATGGACTTGAAGGATACATACAGGGCAACCTAGCAAGCGCAACGCCACCCGATGCTCTGTTGAATGGTTATAAGCGGTTTGTTTCACAAGGAAGTGCGAATACGCGCAATGCATTCTACGTGTCCGAATCTATCATTGAAATTTATGAAATTGACATGCCCGACGGGCCTTTTGTATTTGGTTATGCAGTAGATACGAGTTGGGTCCCTACATTAACCAAACCTGTGACAGATCCAATAGCTGATTTCCCTGTTTCAGCAAATTGCCCCGAACCATGGAAGATAGAGATCACCGAGGAAGCAGTCAGCGGGGGTCTGACAAGTGATGGCGGTGCAACAAAACTCCTCATTGATGTTTTCGACTGGCAGGGAAGAACCACACACAAGGAACCGGTTGTCGAGTGCCCCGAGATATTTACCGGCGCACTGATTGCGAATTACCTGGCTGATGGTGCTGGGTATTCTCGGTGGGAGGTCACTGTCGAAAACGAACTCCTCGCCCATGCTGGTGACTACAAATGCCTTATTAGTGTCGAAGACAACGAAAACGATCCCGCGAATAAGCCATGGCTTGACCTTACCGCATATCAAATACCTGTCCTGAAGGTCAGCACTGAGTCTTTCCCTATCGATGTCACTCCTCCATGGTTAAACTTCACCCCGACGGACGTTTGTTTCGACGGGAATTATGCCTACACGGTTGGCAACATTAATGGGCTGCATATTTTTGATATCTCCGATCCTGTGAATCCGCTTTGGGTGAATGCGGTGGAAACACCTGATGATGCCAGGGCGGTTTATGTAACCGGGGGCTATGCATATGTAACAGTTTATGAAGACTGGCCTGATCCCTTTACTGGTCTTTTGGTAATCGATATAAGTCTGCCTGAATCAGCACATGTTGTAAATTCAATCGAGATTCCCGGGTGCGGGTCTTATGCAGTCACAGTATCTGATGGCTTCGCACATGTGGCGGCAAGCAACGGTGGGCTGGTAATTATCGATGTCGATCCTGCGGATTCCGCTTTCATTTTGAGTACGGTCGACGAGGAAATTTCATGCGCCTTTGATGTCGCCATCTTGGACGGCTATGCGTATGTACCTGTTTTGTGGCTTGATTCTACAGGTGGTGGCTATACATATTCCTTAAAGGTTATCGATATCGATCCACCTGAGCAGGCACATGTCGTAAAAACTGTTGAGACTCCTACCTCAACTCACTGTGTCGATGTTTCTGACGGTTATGCTTTTGTGGGAGTCAGAACAACGGTTGCAGGATTCCAGGTTGTCGATATCGACCCACCTGAAATGGCAAATATTATACACACTGTCGACACTCAGGGCCTGCCTTATTACCTGACCGTAGAGGAGGGTTACGCCTACGTATCATGTGCAGGGGAAACCTATAATGATGACGTAGGACTTCAGATATTCGATATTGGTGATCCTGAATTCTCATATTCAGCAGGCTGGGCACCTACTCCTGAATATATCAAGGCATCAGATGTCAAAGATGAGTACGCTTATGTCACGACTCACTTTTCAGGTCTTCATGTAATTGACATCAATCCTCCGGAAACATCCGTCATTGTTAATTCAATCCACTCAAGCGGGTCACCTTTCCAGGTGAGTGTTGACGAAAACGATGGTTATTTATATGTAGCAGCAGGGGTGTCAGGTTTACAGGTAATAGACATCGATCCTCCCGAATCGGCGCATTACATTGATCCGGTATACAACCTTGGCACTTTCAACATCGCCTGTGTAGAAAATGGATATGCATACGTGGCGTATGACGGACAACCAGAAATTTGTGAATTGGCCATTATCGACATCGATCCTCCCGAATCCATGCAGATAGTGAACTCATTACAATGGACAGGCACCGTTCCTTACGGCATTGATACCTCGGATGGACTTTTATACGTTGTGTTTCGCTATAACAACTATACTGACAGACTGCATATCATCGATGTTGATCCACCTGAATCCGCGGCCATCATAAATACATCCGACACCCTTGGTTATGGCGGTATTGATGTATCAGATGGCCTTTTATACCTCGCATACGAGGGCGTCACTGATTGGATTGGTGTTTCCGGCTTTCAGATAATCGATATTGATCCTGCGGAACTGGCACACAGTGTAAGTGACCTGGATTTGGCGGGTTATCCAAAAGATGTTGCTGTTTCCCAGGATTATGCGTATGTGGCTGGTTTCGACAAGAATTGGGAATTCGGCTACCTGCATGTAATTGATGTCGACCCCCCGGAATTGTTGGAAATTGTGGATACAGTTGAAACGCCGGATATCATCCTGGACGTAGCGGTTGCTGGCGATCGTGCCTTTGTCGCTGACAGATATAATGGATTGCAGATTATTAATATTTCTTCACCATTCGATGCGTTTATAGAAACCACCTTCAACCCGCCGGGGAATGATTTCGGTGTGGAAGTTTCGACCCAATATGCTTATGTAGTGGGATCAGGCGGTGTGTGGATCATCAAGCTCTGATTAATCCGACCGGTGGGAAAAAGCCTTCGACATAATCGAAGGGGAATTTTCTTGTCAGCGGGAAATGCCCGCCATTCTGCATTGCTTTCGGGACTTGAGATGCTCTCCCCTTGAAGCCCAAAACTCGGGTTTTGCCCCTCGGCACACCGCACCACAAGCCCCAGTCCGGGTATCACTTTCTGTTATGCGTTTTTCGGGCGGTTGGAGGGGCGGGAAAGCCGCTAGGTGTGTGCTAGGTCGGATCGGGCAATACGCGGCCCTCTCGCGGCCTAATCGGGGCTCACTCCTCCGCTACCCCTAGCCGAGGGCCCATTCTGATATTATCTACTTGGCGCGTGCGCACGTCAGGAGACGGCGCCCATGCCTGAGCACCCATCCACAGCCAAGGTGAAGACACTGTTCGGCGAGTTCGAGTACACCGACCTCGAAGGCGGGCGGATTGAGATCAACTCGGCGTGGGTCGAGGAGAATCTAGTGGTGCAACTCATAATTGTCGCTATATATGCTTTACAGGGCCGAACAACCTGCTATAATTTACGTTCATGGCAAACAAATCGTCTCTATTGTCCCCGCTTTACGCTGACGATCTGCTCGAGTTGCAGGTACTACTTCGAGCCGGAAGGACCCCGGCGGCGGTATTCCGTCGCTGTCGATTGATCTGGGAGTTGGCAGCCGGATGCAACCTGGGCGAAGCCGCCGAGCTTGCCAGAATGCACTATATCGATTATATCCTCACCAGTTTCAGCCATGATGAGAGTGAACAGGATGAAAGGATTAACATCTCCTCATTAAGCCCGAATGCTTCAGGATGTTGGAGTATTGCCAGCCGACCAGCATACTTAGAAGACTCGATCATGTCGGACTTCCGTCATGACTTCAGCGAGTGATTTTGGTGCCCAGTAGAGATCACGTTCGATTGGCAATCCAAGCAGCCCCCAAACGGGCTCAAGTTGTGATAACCAGAAATAACCAAGCACAGCTTCGAGACCATTGACAAACCCGAAGAATTGGACCTCCCCACCCTCTTCATCTTTTGACGCGCTCACTGCATACCACGTCCAGCTTGAATCGGCAGTGAAGAATTTGACCAAAATGACGAGTTCATCAGCGGGCAGTTCCTCATGGTCCAGAATCTGATCACAAGCAAATCCCAGGGAAAGCCCATTTCAAAAGATTTCACAGCAGCGGAGCGGGAGATGGGGTATTGAACTTCTCATTCAAACGGTGTAAACTCACATAGGTCTAAGTGCGTTTTTTTTCTTGAGTGAATATCTGGGCCGTCAGCTTACCAACTGCGGGTGAATCCAAAAGCATCAATGCGACGTAAAACCGACAAGCAGCACGCTGGGAAGACAAAGATTGTGGAACCCAATTGGGAAGCTTTGACCCCAGGCCAATTTGAAGTATTCGTTTTTCACTTGGTGAAAGCTCTAGGCTTTGAAGAAGTAAAACTCCGAGGAGCCACTGGTGACAAAGGCGAGGATGTTATAGGAATCCTCCCATCTCCTGCAGATCTATTTCCCTCTATAAGACGCAAGTTTGTCTTCCAGTGTAAGCGCTCTAAGAACGTTAAGCCGGCGGACATTAGACATGAGATCGCACGGTTTGCCAACAGGCCTATTGACACTTGGATTCTTGTTACGACCGCAAGAGGAACTAATAGCCTCTCTGACTACATCAGTGAATTCAGTAAACATAAACATTGTGACTTCTACACTGACGTTGTGTGGAGAAGCCAACTCAATGCTCTCATAATGGACCATGCTCCCCACCTTATATCACGTTTGCCCCCCGCTATCATCGAGGCACTTGACCTTCCTTCCTATCTTAAGTACAGCATCGCCTCATCCCAATGGGATCATTCCTTTATTGCCAAATGCCGTAATCTGGTTAATCACAACATAGATACCTTCGCAAAAGGTAAGTATATTCCTCGTCTGTATGTAAGCCGGAAACTTGAGGATGAAATACGAGCCTTCCATTCACTAGAACCGTTACTGGCAAATAAGCTAAGGCTCCTTGCCAATGATACTATCGCGTCAACAACTCACATACATCAAGAAGTCATACCGAAGACGTTGCTTTCTCTAGAACAACTCTACTCTTTCGTTAAAAGTAAGACAGATGGCCTCAATGCAAGCCAGGAAGTACGACACCTTAGCAAAGTCATATCTAAGCTGAAGCAACTGCTAGATAAAACAACTGGAGTTCTTGCAAGCGCAAAGGAACTCTCGTCGCAATTGCCTAACTCGAATCTAATGGATCAGGCCTCACTCCACAATAACCTTCAACATATTGTGAAGCAGCTTGTAGCGCTCTGTAAGTCTATGGCGACTGTTTCTGCGGATCGCGACCGAGACATTGACCAAATCCTCGATCGACTTGCTGATTTATGCGCCTCTTTGCGTCGGCAGAAACAACGTAGGAAGCGCGAGTTAGCTTCCTCCCTTACGAAACTGCTGAAATCAGTTCGAAACGAGACCTGGAAGGCTTTAAAAGAAGGATTATCTCGGGTTGAGAATTTACTCGACGATCTTGCCGACAAGCTATCCAGGGCGACGAAACCCATTACAGTTATTGTTGACAGAGCTGGTGGCGGCAAGACCAGTCTCCTTTGTGAAGTTGCTTCCAACCTTTCACGGGATTTTCCGACTCTCCTATTTTTCGGAAGAGATCAAATTCATCAGAAGGGCATGTTAATTGGGATTATCGAAAACCTCGTTCAGGATTGTTTCGATGAAGACATTGATGATCCTCTTTCTGTGCTTGATAGCACATTGAAGGCACGCGGATCCTTTCTCCATGTATTCATAGATGCTATCAATGAGAATAGGTGTATTCCAGAATTAGATGTTGCGCTGCTGGAATTTATAACATGGAGCTCAAAACACCGTATTCGCGTAACCATTAGCTGTCGCGACATCTACTTGAGCTTTTTTGATTCCGCTAGTTGGGTTGACCAGGTATTTTCTATCATGCGCGGCGAGTTACACGATTTTTCAGATGAGGAATTCGAACGAGCCCTTCCCCTCTATCTCGAGCACTACAAAATCGACTGTACAATGGACGAAGCGGCGCTGGTTGCATGCCGTCATCCATTACTACTACGTTTTTTCTGCGAGGCCTACGGGGACCCGGAGGGTAAACTGGTTTTTCTTCCGCC
Source organism: uncultured bacterium (assembly GCA_965371155.1). Classification (GTDB taxonomy): domain Bacteria; phylum JAJVIF01; class JAJVIF01; order JAPKYR01; family JAPKYR01; genus CBDUXL01. The sequence goes on from CBDUXL010000001.1 coordinate 47,258, forward strand.
TATACATGATATCCGCCTTTGGCAACTGTTCACGCTGTATTGGACCCGCAAGCTTGAGTTGATTCGTAAGCGATTAGGACATGTGAATGAGCATTCAATATCGCAGTTTCTTATGCGTCTGGCGGACTTTATGTATTCGCAGTGCACGACTGACATCAAAACAGACAAGCTTGCAGAAGTCACTGAGGAAAGCGATATCAGTACTGAGTCGTCTCTATATCTTCGCGTATTAGATGAGGATATTATTTTTGAGGAACAACCTACTGGGGATGTAACAGTGCGAAGAGTGTTCTTCGTATACGAGGAGTTTATGGAGTACATCCTGGCGAGATCACGGTTAGAGGAAGTTAGAAGTAAGAATCGAAATTGCTCCGAATTGTTTAAGGAATTGCGAGGAAAATTCGATAGTTGGGTTAATGCAAGGGGAGTGATGGAGTATATTGTGTTGATGTTGGCGGGAGATGATGAGTGGCTCATAAGGGAATCTGCTCTAGAGCTATTAAGAGAAATGGTGTGTGCTGGAGGAATATGGGTCGAGGCTTTTTGGTCCGTAGTTGGCAAAATTCCCGAGGAATTACTGGTACCATCGCTTTATGATTTGTTCCCAGATGCAATATTAGGTTTAGAGAATGTCGAGCCTATCGTGTCCGCTGCTATTGGAGTGTCAAGATTCAGTGCTGATACGAGCGGGGAGTTCATTCAAGTCCTATTGCTATCTGGGGCTTTACCTTCAGTGATCTCTTGGTCGGAACTTAATGGTTTGCAGTCACGTGATGCGGCAGAGTTCCCAAATTACGCCAATGAACTTTGTGAATTAGGGAAAAATGAGCCTATATGTGCAATAGGTATTGATGACCTTCGCATTCTGATTATAAATTTATTTCCATACTTGGAAAAACAAAAACAACTTGTAGTGGCACAAAACAATGATATCGAAATAGAGTTTCCGGGGCTTTGGCCGGATTTCGTATGTTTTGACGGCGTTGAGGGATTTCTGCAAAAGTTTCATAGTGTCTTCTCAGAGACTTCATTTTATCTTCTGAACGGGCTTTTTAGTCCCGACCAGGGAACAAGGCACTTGTGTCTCAGTAGATTGACAACGGATGCGCACTCATTTCCAAAGGCATTGCAGCTTGCCGAATGCATTTACAGTGTGACAACCCAACCCGGGTATTGGAGAAAGAGCCATACTAGTGGTGCACCTCATAAAAATCGTTAGGGTGTGAGCTGGGATTGATTTTGCCGGGCTCATCGTTGACAGGGGCGTGACTGTCTGCGGCCGCAGGAGTGTAAGGGCAGGGCACGCGCCCCTACGCGCACCAGCAAGCCGATCCAGGGGATTCCCGGGGTGATGTCGATAATCGACGGCAAGCTCCCCCCGCATCTCGACGGACCCAGAGTCACCCCGGCGCCGCCGGATATCCCACGCCCCGCTCCGTCCAAAACCCACATTCCCGAGGGCGATCCCGCCCCGCCGATTCATTCCATCCCCCAATGCCCCTCGGCGGCCAACTCGATCAGCTCGTCAGCCTTTCGCCAGATCAGATCCTGATCGAATCTCAGCCCGATGGTCCTGGTGGTGTCAGCCACACTGGGGAAAAGGGTTTCGAAATAGAACCTGCGCTTCTCGCGTTTCCTGCCGGCCAATTCCAGGATGCGCTCTTGACCCAACCCGAGCTCCTGGAACACGATCGGGAGAAGTCTCTCCAGCATCTTCTCACGCAGCGGCTTGGATGATTCAAACAGCTCGGTTCGGATGTCGGCAGGCAGCTTAATGAAGCTGTTTATGCTGCTCAACTCACTGAGGAACTTCTCCTTCGCCGCGAAGTAATCGATCAGAAAATCCGGCAGCTCCTTGAGTCTATCTTTGGGGACTGTTTCACCAGTGTGCTCCAGGATGTCGGAGTAGTGCTCCTCGACGTACGCGTCCCTCAACTCCCGAAACCTGCGGTAGAATTCGTTCAGATCGTCGCGCCCGACAAGATCGGAGAAGTCAAACTCACCTCTCCTGATTCCCCCAACCACAAACCGGAAGAACTTGACCTTCAATACCCCAGCGTTCGGAAAAACAGCCAGGACAAACAGGTCCCGAACCTTCCTAAATAGCCGCTGAATCTCTTTGGGTATGATTGCCATAGCGTCGCTCCTCTGGACCTAGGTTAGCTCCTGCCATGAGCATACCACCAAAATCGGAGTGTGCAGATGGGTATCCTTGCTTGGCGTACTTCTGACTGCACCGATACACCCTTGAAGAACTTCTTGAGACCGGCCCGTACAGCCCCATATTTGCCCAAGATGACCTAGACCCTTGCTGGACCATGGATCGACCCTTCTACCGCCCGATATACGCATGTGGGAAATCGGGCTTCTACACGTGGCTTCTGGTGCGGGCTACAGAGCACGATTTTAGCAGTTTCTGGTTTCAAGGGGAGGTGCAGTTCAGTCAGGTCTGTATCCAACTTCTTGAAAATCTGCCCGAAAAGGCGATGGGTGAATGACTCGGACTGCCGGTCAATTCTGTTCGGGAGACTGGTCCAACTGCGAGCGGATGTCGTCGAGTATGGGCTTGATCTCTTTTTCGGCGATCTGCGCAAAGCCGTGCTCAGTGGCGAGCCGATGCGCCTCCTCGGCCAGTGGGAGAGCGTCCTTAGGCTTTCCTTTCTTAGTCAACAACTCCGCCTGGCATGCAAGGCACTCAGCCAGCCCATCCAGCAGGCCAAGCTCGCGGCAGATGGCCTCCTCCTCCTTATGAAGCGCCATCGCGTCGTCCAGATCGCCTCGGTCTCTGAGTATCGACCCCTGGTTGCCAAGAGAGATCGAAAGGAAAGCCAGGTCACCAAGCTCGCGGCAGATGCGCCCGGCTTCCTTGTAGAGTGCCATCGCACCGTCCAAGTCGCCACGATCCTTGAGTATCAGCCCCTGGTTGCCAAGAGAGAACTGAAGGTCTTGCAGGTTACCAAGCTCGCGGCAGATGCGCTCCTGCTCCTTGAAGAGCGCCATCGCACCGTCCAGATCACCACGTTTTTGGAGTATTATTCCTTGGTTGACAAGAGAGGTCTGAAGGCTAGCCGGGTCACCAAGCTCGCGGCAGATGCGTTCCTCCTGTTCATGAAGCGCCATAGCACCGTCCAGGTCGCCACGTTCTGTGAGTATCACCCCCTGGTTGCCAAGAGAGGCCTGAAGGAATGCCTGATTGCCAAGCTCGCGGGAGATGCGCTCATCCTCCTTGTAGAGCACCATCGCGCCGTCCAGGTCGTGACGATAATAGAGTACCACCCCCTGGTTGTTTAGGCTCCGCGAAAGGCCATCCTGGTCATCGAGTTCGCGGCAGATGCGCTCCTGTTCCTTATAGAGCACCATGGCACCGTCCAGATCGCCACGGTTCCTGAGTATCAGCCCCTGGCCACGTAGGCACGCTGCGTGGTTCTTGAGGTCATCTGTCTGACGGTACCGCTCCGCAAGAAATTGCCATAGTGAGAGTGCCTCCGAGAGATGGCCGGTGTCTCTCAGCAGACTTGACACACTCATTAGTGGCTCGCCATCTGGAACCTTATCGGGCACATCCAGTACGGGCTTGTAGGCATCCACCAGACGCAAGGGAGAAGATCCTTCGATTTTCACCCAATGGCGCTTTACCTCAAACTCGTTCTCCTCCCAGGCCGTCTTGAAGAACTCAAGATCGGCCAGCAAATCATGAAGCCCCTGCCAGGATTCTGCCTCGCAAAGCAGCCACGGGAGTTCGTCGACTACTCGCGGGCTTAACTCCAGCGCGGCGAAATATTCAGCCAGATGCAGATGGCGTTTTTGCTGGTTCTCTACCGTTGGCAGATACCGATCTTCGACCGCCCGACGCAGATAGTCATGAAAAAACCCGATCAAACCTGAACGACTCACGAGTGAGTGTTCCGCTGCCAAATAGAGCGGAGCGAACACTGCAACTGGAAGTGATTCGCTATTAACGCCAAGGAGATCAAGAAGCTCCGCTTCCGAAAGACCGCAACGCGCAGCCCAAAGAAATGTCATCGAATCGCGCACCAGACCCGGTCGCTCGCGCTCATAATCCTCTTCGTAGCGTTCAAGGATCTTCCCATACAGGGCAGGCACAGTGTCGGCGTGCAGGTAATGGCCAATTCGCTCATCGAGCAGTTCATGTTCCCCGAATAACCGAAGTTCCTCCAACAAGGCCCTGAGAAAGAGCGGGTTGCGCGTTTGGTCGGCGTCCGCGATCTTTTCAACTTGAGTCTTGCTGAGACTTTTTCGGTACTGCCCAAGGTAATCGCGGATTAACTGCTTGCGTTCATCATCCTGAAGCGGTTTGACGTTCATTGTCGGCCATTCGCGCTTTTTCAGATCATCCAAAGGTCGGCCGGGAAGAGTAGATAAAATGAGCCTGATTTTCTCCGGGATGAATGGCGGCAGCCATACGAGGTCGGGTGCGTTGTCGCGGTCTTCTAGTTGGTTGAGTGCATCGAGGATCAACACTATTCTCCCGTCACCGACTCTCGCGTTCGCCATGTGAAGCCAGTTCGCAAACGCCGGGCGGAGCTTGTCCGGTTCAGTGGGGATGTCTTCCTTGATGTCAAAATGTCTCTTGAACTCCCCCATTATGCGCCTGAGCATTGCGGCCCAATCCGCACTGTACGGAGTCGCGCCGATAAAGTGCATGAGGAAAAGACCGTCAGGATGATCCTGACGGCACCGAGCCGCCCAGTTCGCCAAGAGTGCTGATTTGCCTGAGCCGGATTCGCCCAATACAACCAACGGTTGACTGTCCGACTGAACGTGCTTGTCCAGACGATCAAAATACTCCTGCCGCCCGATATACACCTTGAATCGACT
>CBDUXL010000002.1:0-42129 GCA_965371155.1 uncultured bacterium
ATCCTTTTCTGCACGGTATCGCCGTTGATAGCGAGGTGAATGTGTTTCTGGAGGGCGGATTTCAGGGGACTGTGGACTTCGATCCCGGACCCGAAGTCGACGAACACACATCCAGCGGCGCGCTGGATTTCTGGCTAAGCAAGCTCGACTCCGACGGCGCCTATCAGTGGGCGCGCACATTTGGCAATCCTGGTAACGATGAAAGCTTCGCGTTCCTGGCAGTCGACAACTCAGGAAATGCCTGTATGGTTGGTGGATTTCTTGGCGAGGTGGATTTCGACCCCGGACCCGGTACTGATATTCACTTCGGAGCCAATTTCGGAGAGGCTTTCCTGACCAAGTTCGATCCCTCCGGAAACCATCTATGGGCACAGAGCTGGGGGCCGATCGGCACCAATCGCGCGTATTGCGCCGATGCTGACGCCGCGGGGAACATATATGTCGGCGGGCGTTTCAAGTCCACTGTCGATTTCAATCCGGGGGATGGGACCGAGTACCGTTTTTCCAATGGGATTTTTGACGCTTCCCTGAGCAAGTTCCCACCAGACGGGAATTGGTGAGCGAAGGGCTCGACCACTCAACCGGGACGCATGTCGGTGTCGGAAACGTAGGGTCTCGCGGCCCTGGTAACCTCCCGCATCGTGTCTCCGGCGAACTTTTCACGGTGTGCGCGGGCGAGTTCGAGCGCGACCGCACCTTCGATAACGCATGCGGCGGACTCAACCGCGGCGACATCGCTACGCTCGGTTTTTCCGGGTTTGGTTGCCACCCCGGTTTTCAAGTCAATTGAATCGTGAGGAGGGTTGACTGTCGCGAGCGGTTTCATCCAGGCGGTCAGCGAAATCGGTTCCCCGTTTGTCATGCCGCCTTCGATCCCACCTGCAAGATTGGTCGTGCGGGCGTACCAGGGCTCATGGTCGGGATCGTCTGTGACAGCGAACGGATCATGTGCTCCCCGTCCCGAACCTCCCGCCTGCGAGATTCCCGCGCCGATCTCCACCGCCTTGATCCCGGGAACCCCCACTACCGCGGCGGCGAGACGGGAATCGAGACGCTCGTCCGACAAAGCGCAACTCCCCAACCCGGGCGGAACCCCGATTGCGATGATTTGAACTACCCCGCCAAGGGTATCGCCCTTCTCTCGGGCTTCATTAGCAGCATTTTCCATTCGGGCGCGGGATTCATCGGAGAGCTTTCCGAACTCAAGGAGCCATGAATCCTCGTCGGGACCGATTTCCGCGCGTGTCGGCGATGATACTTCCTCCACCAATCGCACTTCTCCGAACGCAACGATCCTGCTTCCGATGCAAATGCCCAACTCGGCGAGGAACATCCTGCAGATCGCTCCCAGCGCGACAGTGATCGCAGTCGTACGTCCGCTTGCCCGTTCCAGAACGTTGCGAGAGTCGTCCAGGCCCCATTTCAGCGCGCCTGCGAGATCGGCATGGCCGGGTCGGGGTGGACACGGTTCATTCTCATCCCGGCTCCCCACCGGCTTCTCCGGAGACATCACATCTCGCCAGTTCTCATGATCCTTGTTCTCGATTAGGACGGCGATCGGGCTGCTAATGGTGATCCCATGACGCACACCGGAGAGGATCGTGGCGCGGTCATGTTCGATTTTCTGGCGTTTGGATCGTCCCACACCCCGCTGTCGTTCTGCCAGGTGTTTGTTGATGTAGTCGAAATCGACACCCAAGCCTGCCGGAAGACCGGCGATTATCCCCACTAGCGCGGGGCCGTGACTTTCTCCTGCCGTAAGCCATCTGAGCGTCACTTCAGCTCTCCACCCCTGTCCTTTTTGCCCACGATAAGTACGCAGCGACCATTGCGGCGCGCTCGATTTCTTCCTCACCTTCACCGAACCATACCGCGCGTGACATCACCGCCTGCTCGACCAGCATCCCGCTTCCCCCGATCGCAGTCGATCCTGCTTTCTCTGCAGCTTTCAGGAGACCAGTTGTTGGCGGGGTGTAGGACAGATCAATCACAAGCTCGTATTGCTTCAGGTGTTCCTGAGGAGGTGACGGGCTTGCCTCGAAAACGGCGCCGCCCACATCGGCGCTCCCGAGCGGTGTGGCGTTCACAAGCGCAGCGGGGGGGTCCACCAGCAATGTAGCCCAGTCGAGCCACTTGTGACGGGAGAAAGTCACTTTCGAGCGGGTGTATGCGGTGTAGATATCATGCGCGAATGAGTGGAGTCGATCCTCACTGCGAGCGGAGACAATCAGGTGCTTTATTACCCCGAGATCAAGTGCCGCCCAGGCGATCGCCCTGGCAGCCCCGCCTGCTCCGAGCAGGACGAGGGTCCAGCCGTCCCCGGACAGATTCTCCTCTTTCAAAGCCGCCCGGAAAACCGACACGAAAGCGGGTCGGTCGGTGTTGTATCCGATCAGATGGTCTCCCCTGTGCGCGACCGCATTGACCGCGCCGACTTCCCGAGCGGTGTCGTGCAGCGCATCGAGCTTTCGAGCGACTTCCTCTTTGTAGGGCGTGGTAACGTTGAATCCGATAAGCTCGGGAAACCGGGTCACTCTTTCAAGAAAATCATCAAGCCCATTGGGAGCGAGATCGAAAAGCTGGTAATCACACTCTCGTCCAGACGCTTGTCCGGCGGCCTCATGAAGGAGAGGGCTGAGGGAATAGCCGATCCCGTGTCCGAGAACGCCGGCAGCGGGAAAAACATTTAGACCATGATCGGACTCGGGGGATTGCATGAGAGAGGTATTATAGCATCGCGCGCGGGACCGCGGGCGTCCCGCCCGCACAAGAGCGAGCGGGACGCTCGCGGTCCCAGCATTACCTGAGTGTTCCCTCGTAGGTTTCGGTCAGTTGCCGTTCTCGAACTTCGGGGTTGGAATAATCAGGGAGGATGATCGGGGCGATTCTGTCACCGTAATCGATTCCGGATTCTGAAAGTTCCTTGTGGTACTCGACAACATGGTCGAGATTAAGGCCTTCGGGGATATCGCGATCAAGCGCGTACTTCGCGGCGGTCTTTCCGGCGATACGGCCGAAAACGGTGACGTCCAGAAGACTGTTACCCATCAGGCGATTCTCGCCGTGGACTCCGCCGGTAACCTCGCCCGCCGCGAACAGCCCTTCCAGCACGGTTGAGGTGTCCGTCGCAAACTTAACTCCGCCGTTCTGGTAGTGCAGCGTGGGATAGATCAGCATGGGCTCTTTCGAGATGTCGATCCCGTGACGCTTGAACAGGATGTACTTACCCGGGAACTCCCTCTTCACATAGCCCGGCTCATGGAGAAGGTCAAGCATCGGGCTGTCAAGCCAGACACCGCGTTTCCCGGTGGGCGTGGGAACACCCATGCCTGCATCGTCGGAGCACTCCCTGATAATACTCGCCGCCTCGACATCGCGAGGCTCCCGCTCGTAGACAAACTGCTCGCCCTTGATATTAAGCACATGCGCACCGGCGCCGCGGAATTTCTCGGTGATCAGAATTCCCTCGGCCTGCTCGGGGAAAATAATGCCGGTGGGGTGATACTGGACCGAGTGCAGAAAGACGAGAGGAACGCCTGCTCGATAGGCGAGCACCAGTCCGTCCCCGGTGGCGCCGTAGTGGTTAGTCGTCATAAATCCCTTAATATGCAAACGACCGCTTCCACCGGTTGCGAGAACGACGGCTTTCGCGCGGACCTTACGGTACGCCCGCGTGTCGAGATTGTACAGAACCGCACCCGCGCAGGCTCCGTTCTTGTCCTTGATGAGCTCAACAGCGGGGGAGAACTCGAGAACTTCGATTTTGTCCGGATGGTTCTTGACCTCATCCCTGAGCGTGCGCATGATCTCGGCGCCGGTGATGTCGCCCGCGTAGTGCATGCGCTTGCGACTCGTGCCGCCGCCATGCATGGTCTTAAGTTCGCCATTCGGCTCCTTGGCGAACATTGTGCCCAAACCCTCAAGCCAGGCAAGAACCTTGGGGGCCTGGGTAACAAGAATATTCACCAGTGCGGGATCATTGGTGAAATGCCCTCCGCCCATCACGTCGAGGTAATGCCAGTACGGGCTGTCGGTATGGATTTTGCTTGCGGCCTGGATGCCGCCCTCGGCCATCATCGTGTTGGCGTCGCCCAGTCTGAGCTTGGTGGCGATTATCACTTTCGCACCCGCAAGGGCAGCCTCCAGGGCGGCGCCGGCGCCCGCACCTCCGCCGCCGATCACCAGCACATCGCATTCGTGATCGATATCATCAAAGCCGACATCCTCGGGATCGACCCGGCTACGGGCTTCCAATGTACTCACGATTTCCGGGCTTATCGCGTAACCCTTCGAAACACCCACGCGGATCTCGGTCCGCGCGTCTTCCTTGTAGTCCGGATGGTATTTCTTCAGCCGCTCCCCGCGTTCATCGAGTGTAAGAGCGCCGAATTCCTCCCCGCGACGTTTTCTCTCGACCCTCTCGGGACGGGATTTTTCGACAACCTTGTAGAGTTCCTTCAGTTCGGGCGGGTAAGGCATTGCTTGCTCCTCGTCTGCACTCCTGAACGTGCTCTCAGGGCATGTACCATTCGAATATCAGAGATGAGATGAATCCTTCGGGCGCCAGTCGGGATCGGGCATATTGGGTTCGGCCTCACGCTTCTTGTAGAGTTCGACCAGCTCATCTTTGGAGGCCGACATGAGATGAGCCAGATTTTCCTCATAGCGTCCCGATTCGATCTGGCGCACACGCTCCTCAAGATGCTCGGCTTTCGGGGCTATGTGCTTCCCGAAAATTCGTCTGCAAAGGATTGCAATAAGCGGCTGGGTTTCCTCTGCGGGACATCGAGCGCAACATAGCCCGCACATCACGCAGTCAAACGAAAGCTCCGCCACGCGTGCGATATCACCGCGAATCGCCGCCGACATGTAGTCCATGACCTCGATATCCAGCGGACAACTTCTCGTACAGGTGCCGCATCCAATGCACTTGAACATCTCCGGGTACAATCCCGTAATTGTTCCCGGCTCCGGCTCCAGTTTTTCAATATCATAGAGCGCCTTGTTGGCGGGGAAGAACGGAATCTGGGCGAGGAACATGTCGGGTTTGACCATGGTCTGGCAGGCCAGGCCGACCTCGACCCGATGGCTGTCAGGAGTTCGGTAGACCGTTCCGCACGCGCCGCAAACGCCCCCACGGCACCCGCATCCACGAAGCAACTGGAAACCGGCGTGCTCCAGGGCCTTCATGATAGTGAGGTTTTCCGGCACCTCGTATTTTCGGCCCATCACATGTATTTGGACCGTTCTTACCTCGGTTTTCTTATCGCTCTCCGGTGGAGCGGTTGAAACGGTTCCAGTTTCGCCGGACACTCTTTTTGCTCCTTATGATGAAAAAAGATCCCGCCCACACTCATACCGGCGCTTCGCCGTGGACCGAGGCAAGGCTTTCAAAAAGTGATGTCGGGTCCACAGCATGAGATTGGAATCCCACCTGAACCGACGGCACCCCCAAGGCCAACGCGAGAAGCTGAGTGAAATAAGTAATCGGGATCGGATTGAATTCGGGATGCTCTTTCTGCATCTCCGGCTGGAGATGATCCAGGTTATAGAAACACAGAGGGCACGTGACCGCCACAGTATGCGCTCCGAGTCGACTTGCGGCGGCGAGAATCGAATGGCTCCTCGTGACGGTCGCATCGTGCTTTGCGATGGTGAGATAGCTTCCACAGCAATCGATCCGGGCCGGGAAGTCGAGAACCTCAACCCCGATCGCGACAAGGAAATCCTCGAAAATATGGGGATCCTCGGGATCGTCCAAAGCGATCTCATCGGAAGGCCTGAGAAGCTGACATCCGTAGAAAGGCGCCACACGGAGCCCCTTCAGTGTGTCTCCAGCAGCAGCCGAGATCGAATCGAGCCCGACAGAATCACGAAGCCACTCCAGAAGGTGCAGAACCTGCGTCTCGCCCGCATAAGGGACATACTCGGGTTGGGGCACCTCGTAGTCTCTGAGCCTTCTATCCTCCGCAAGGTAGGAGTTGATCCGTTTGCGTTTCAGATCGTCATCATGAAGAATCGCGTTCAGCCTTCTGAGAGTTGAGAAGCAGAACGGACAAGTGGTTACAACGGCTTCATACCCCATATCCCGCGTCTTTATGAGAAGGCGAGTCTGCGGGATCAGGTTGGCAATCCTGGTGGTAACAAGCGGAGTGGTCGCGCCGCAGCATGTCCAGTCGGGAATTTCCTCGAGCTCCTTGCCGAGCAGGCTGACGGCAAGGTGCGTGGTTTCATCAAGGGCTTTAGCCTTGTCCTTGAGGGTACAACCGGGATAGTATCCGACTTGCATCCAAAAATCCTCTGCTACGGCCCGACGCCGAATCCCTCGATATCCAAATCCAGTCCTCGCCCAAAACGTCGTGCATCAATTCGAGAACTTGCGGAAAAGGCTCACAAGGGCCTGCTGAGGGACGTCAGCCGCCGCGTCGGCGGAGATCTGGTCGGGTCCGTATCTCTCGCCGTCCTCTTCAAGAGCAATGAGGCGGATCGCCTCAGACAGCGCAGCAATATCGATATCAACCGGACAACGGCTCCGGCAGGTGAAGCAAGTGGCACAGAACCAGATTGCATCACAAGCGATCAGTTCCTCAACTAACCCGAACTGAGCGTAATGAACAATTTGGTGAGGCAGCAAATCCATCTGATCTGCGAACGGGCATCCGGATGTGCATTTGCCGCATTGAAGACATAATAGCAGCGGCGCACCCGACAGCTCCATCAGACGCCGGGTCCCCTCTCGTCTTTCTTTGGGACCTGGAATGTGTATCATGAAGCCGCCTCGTCACCGCTTGCAATCTGTTCGCGCCTGATTTTCCCCAGCCCGTACTCATAGCCTTTATCAAATGCCCTGTAATTAAGTTCAATAAAATGCCCTGGAACGCTTGCGGAGATCGCCTTCTTGGACGCTTCGGGTTCAATCAGTCCGCTTGTGCCTGACAGGAAACCCAGCATGATCATATTCAGAACCATACTGTTGCCGAGGTCCTCGGCGAAACGCGCCGCGGGAATGCCATAGGCGCGGATCTTGTCATTTGCATGCTCGGGTTCGACCAATTCCTCCTCGTAGAGGAGCAGGCCACCGGGCGCCAGATTCGGCTCGTGCTTTTCGTACGCCTCCTGGCTCATTGCGATAAGGATTTTCGGCTCCTGGACGTAGGGATAGCGGATTGGATCGTCATCCACAACAACCTGCGCCGTACACGCACCGCCTCGGGCCTCGGGACCGAAGTTCTGGGTCATTGTCGCGAAGCCGTCGGAGTATATGCTCACGGTTTTCCCGAGCACTATACCGGCCAGAATAACACCCTGTCCACCGAATCCCGAGATGACTACATCTGTATGGCTCATACCGCCTCACCTCCCCTTTTCGGGGGCACGAATCTCTTGCCCAGAATCCGACCGAAATGATCCTTCATGGACGAAAGAAACGTAGGACGCTCCTCGTCGACAAACTTGCCGACCACAATCCGCTCCTGGAATTTGATATCAAGGCTCTCCGGCGGAGCGTCGTGGTCGATTTCCGAGCTTTCGTAATAGTATTTCATAAGGTCGAGGCCGGTCCCGAGCTTGTTTCGACGGGCGTATATGGTCGAGCAGGGGGCAATAACCTCGATGAACCGGAACCCGGTTCGTTGCAGGGCTTCGGACATGCTGTCGGTGAGGCGACGGATGTGGAGCGATGTCCACCGGGCGACATAGGTTGCTCCGGCGCTGGTGGCAAGGTTCGGAAGGGTAAAGGGTCGCTCGAAATTCCCGTACGGAGCCGTCGTTGCCCTCGCCGTGACAGGTGTAGTGGGTGCGAGCTGACCGCCGGTCATGGCATAGATGAAATTGTTGACGCAGATGACCAGTATGTTTTGATTGCGTCGAGCGGCGTGGATAAAATGGTTTCCGCCGATGCTGATAAGGTCGCCATCGCCTGAAAAAACCACGTGTGTCATTTCCGGTCGGGAGAGAGTAAGGCCCACGGCGAACGGGATCGCTCGACCGTGAGTCGTGTGGAAGCTGTCGACTTTCGCATAGCCGGCCACGCGTCCGGTGCAGCCGATGCCGCTTGTCATTGTTATGTCATCGGGACCCAGACCGGCTTTTTCCATCGCACCCGCGAAGCATCCAAGCGCGATGCCGATCCCGCATCTTGAGCACCAGATATGCGGCATCCGGTCCATGCGCAGAAATAGGCTTTTGGGATGTTCCGGCATTTCAGTCGCGGCCCGGGCCGGAGCTTCATTGGGAACACTCATCGCGCCACCTCACGAATCGCCTGGTAGATTGTCTCCGGGTCGTGCACCCAACCGCCCCCGTGCGGTACATGCCTGGTTTCGCATTTGCCTTCGGCCCATCGCTCGACCTCGTGAACAACCTGACCATAGTTGATTTCCGGCACCACGAAACCTTTGATGTTCCCGGCAATCTCGCGAATCATTTCCTCCGGGAACGGCCACACGGTAACGAGTCTCAGTTCGCCTACCTTGATGCCTTCCCTGCGAGCCTTTTCGATCGCCGGGATCGCCACGCGGCTCGAGATACCGTAACTCGCCAACACTACATCGGCGTCATCAAGCTTGTGCTTTTCCACATGCCGTATCCTGGAGGCGTTCTTTTGGATCTTGTATATGAGCCGATGGACGCATTCTTCCTGGCATTCGGCGGTCATGACAGGATACCCGCGTTCGTCATGTGTAAGGCCGGTCGTGTGGAATCGATATCCCCTTCCCACCGGAGCGATCAACGGCACCAGGTCATCTCCAGGCACATATGGAAGGTAATCCTCGGGAGGAACATCCGTGTACCGACGCTGAGTGAGTTCGATTTGATCCGCCGGTGGAATAACTACTCTCTCGGTCATGTGCCCGACACACTCGTCCATCATCAGGAAGACCGGAACGCGCCACTGCTCGCTCAGGTTGAACGCTTCGATAGTCAAGTCGAAACACTCCTGGGGCGAGTTGGGGGAGAGAGCGATGATCTCATAGTCCCCGTGCGATCCCCAGCGCGCCTGCATCATGTCGGCCTGTGCGGGGAGGGTCGGCAATCCTGTGGATGGACCTCCACGCTGGACATTCACCACAACGCATGGAGTTTCCATCATCACCCCGAGTCCCACGCTCTCCATCATGAGGCTGAATCCGGGGCCGGAGGTGACGGTCATGGATTTCAGTCCGCCCCAACTTGCGCCGAGTATCGCCATGATACTCGCGAGCTCATCCTCCATCTGAATGAAGGTTCCTCCAATCAAGGGGAAACGCAGGGCGACGCGCTCGGCAACTTCGGTGGACGGCGTGATCGGGTATCCTGCGAAGAAGCGACATTCCGCGGCGCAGGCGCCCTCGGCCGCGGCGTGGTCACCATCCAGGTAATGAGTCCCGGTTAGAACACCTTTCGGGTCGGCGTGGGTAGACATGGCCTCTGTTGTCTTATCACCCATCAAAGGGCCAGCTCAATAATCTCGTCCTGATTGAGGCAGTATATCGCAAACTCAGGACAGATACGTTCGCAAAGGTCGCAGTTCACGCATTTATCGGGCTCGACCACCTCGGGAGGATGATAGCCCTTGCTATTGAATTCCGTTGATAGTTTCAGGACACCGCGCGGGCAGAACTCAACGCAAAAACCGCAGCCTTTGCAGCGGTCCTTGATGATATACACGGTACCGTCCGGTGATTGCTCTTTGTCTGCATCAAACGGCTTGCGCCAGTATGGCGATTCCGGCATTGGTGTCTCCTCCAGGACCATCTTTCCATAGCCCCGGCGTTATTATCATCACCGTTTTCTCTCTCAAGCCGACGGACCCAGCCTAACAAAAAAAGGCCCGCGAGTTGACCTCGCACGGCCCGCAATTGAGCCCATCATTCAGCTATATGGCTCGGGCAGCTTTTAAACTCCCTCCCACGATTCAGGAACAATACCTCAGCTTATGCTCCTTCTATCGCAGGCCATGTGAAGAAAATCACTTGGCAGTTGGAAAATATCACCTGTTGAACTAAATGTCAACAGGTGGGAGCTTGATTTGGCATTCAGGCGCCCATTTCCCCGTCTTTTTGCGTGTTTGATGCCATCCCATGCCGGTTGACGGAAAAGATCCCACATTAAAATGTGGGCCACCGAGACCAACCGGTGGCCCACAACTTGTTGTGGGTCTTCTGACGGGGACACCTGCTTTTCGGGGACGAAAAGAGGTGTCCCCTAGTGTTAACCAATGCATCGGTGGCCCACAACTTGTTGTGGGTTATTGTCATGTTTCTACGGCACTTCGAAAGCATACATCGGGCCCAGTGAGCTTCCGATGAATACCGTACCGTCCGCGTCGATTGCCGGAGCCGCTGCAACGCCGATGGGTCCTGATGTTCCCAGGTAGCTCTGCCACAAAATCGGCGGTGGGGACGATGTACCCGTTCCGTCGATGCAATAGAAATTCCCATTGTAGCAGCCGAAATACACTTTCCCGTTTGCGTCGATCGCACTCGCGCCGACTATTTGAGGGCCGTAATCGTGTGACCAGATTGTGTTTCCCGTGTCTTTATCGAGGCGATACAGATAGCCCGACAGTGTGCCGACAATAACATCGCCGTCGGGAAGCAATGAACACGCGCTTCGAGCGCCGCCGGTGACGTTTATGGCCCAGACGACGAAGCCGACATCGGATGGTGTCAGAGAGGTGTCCAGCGCACGGACCCGTCCGGTCTGGGTGCCGATAAACAGGATTCCATCATCGTTTATAGCCATACCGGTTGTGTAAGAACCACCGGCAGAGTACTGCCATTCCACTGTACCATCCGATGGATCCACGCAGTAAAGGTATCCGTCGGTCGACGGAACATACAGGCAATCGTTGAAGTATGCCGCGGTACCGGCAATGTATGCGCCGGTCTGAACATACCATTCCTCGGTGACGGTCGCGCCGTCCCAACTGAACGCGCGATACCTGCCATCGTGACACCCCACACAGACCCAGCCGTTCGGAAGGACAGTCACCCCGCAGATGATTGCGTTCGGGAGATCTTCCGACCAGATGATGTCGCCGTTCGCGCGATTGAAGCAGAAGAGCCTGCCGACATTCGAGCCGATGTAGAGCTCATTGGTAGGACCCAGCGCGGGTGCGGATTTCACATGATCACCGGTGGGATGCGACCAGACAAGGTTCCCATCCGTATCAATAGCATAGATGCTGCCGCTGTTGGAACCGAAGTAGACATTGCCGTCGGAGTCTATCGCCATAGAGTCAACAACTGCCCCGCCGGTCGGGTAGTTCCACTTTTCGCTGCAAACCGACGGGCCTGCATACTCCGACCGGCCCGTTCCCTGGTAATCGTGGCCCATCATGGGCCAGGGGTGGCCCGCGGCGGGATCGACAGTGACATCCACAAAGCACGCGGTCCATGTGTCGACAATCTCATCGTACACGCGAACGTGGACCGAGTAGTCACCCTCCGTGCCGCCGGTTTCATCGACCCAATTCACGACGTAAGTATTGTCCGATCCGGTTGGAACGCCCGGCCACACGGGGTCTTCGCCGGAAAGGGTCACGTCCCATTCGTATGCCACCGGATGCAGGTCGGTGTTGATTGGGTTCTCGGTGAAGGTTTCTGCGGTAGTTTCGGTAGTGCGGGAAGCAAACTCGGGATCGGGTGGAGTGCAAATGGCCACTGTCCCGGCATCAGTGACACTAATCGTCATTCGCTTGTATGCCGCCAGTTCGGCGTTCTGGGGGAAACCACCGCCACCGGTGTCGTAGTCCGTGGGATCCGCACTGATAACCATGATCAGCACGTCCTGATCCAGCGCGTTTGTCGGCGTTACCGGGAACTCGATCTCGACAGTGCTCGATGCTGGACCGGCCGGAGCCCAGTCAAGCGAACCGGGATCATCGAAAACCCCGTCACCCAGCGGGAACAGGCCGGTTGAACTTTCCAGCAGAATCGCGCCGACCTCATCCCGAACGGGAGTCCCGTTCAGGTATGCATTCCAATCAAAAACCTCGACAAACAGTCTGACATTTCCGCCGCTGAGGGTGTCGGTGTAGAAAGCATCGGAATCGTCCGTCACTGAGATATTGAAAGGCTCAGCGGCGTTCGCTTCCTCAGGGAAACTGTCGGGAACCACAAGAGGCCCGGGATCGGGAGGCACCCACGACGCGACGACGGTGTACTGATACGAAAGCGCAGGAGATCCGCCGACGATCGGGCATTCAAGCTCGTATCTTCGACGCAGCGTAGTCGTGGTGAAAACACCCCTCCTGGCGCAGTTGTCAGCATCCTGGAAGAAGTCGCCGACATCATCCTCCTCATTAAGTCCTGTAGCGAAGTACTTGTAACCGTTCAATGATGCAATGTTGCCGGAACCCATGCCGAGCGCACCGGGAACAAAATCGAAAATTCCCGTGCCCGACGCCCATTCATCGGGATTGTACCAGCGCGTGTATCCATCTGCATTCAAGAGGATGATATCGTCCATGCCATCGGAGTATGAAATATCGCTGTCATGTTGCCCGATTAGACCGCCCGGCGAGATAAGGACGCCCATTACGTCGAATCCCGAGTATTGGTCTAGGCCGGGGAAAGGATGGGTCAGGGCGACATCCACGTCCAGCCTGCCTTCCGTCTCCCACTCACTCATGTCCACAATTGTGATATTTATGTTCGCCAGAGACCCCATTGGAGGCTGCAGGAAAGCCACCACGTCAACGCGGAAGGTCGCCTCACGCAGCGGGACGACCTCCGAGGTCCCGTTTGTCGGATCGAGCGAAACCGTCCAGAAACCCCAAAGATGCCTGTTCGACTGGGATTGCGACGATACAGCAGTCAATTCGGCGGTATCCAGGAGATCAGGTGCGGAGGTTGTATCGGACACATTGGCGCAGCCGATTAGAAAACCTCCCAGAATCAAGGTCAGGAAAGCATGACAGAACGTAAACCGCATCAGATTGACCTCCAAAGGAACTATGGCTAATCTCTCTCTATTTCAACGTATATGATACCATCTCAGGAGGTATGCCCGCTAGCGGATATCAGGCTCCCCATCGTGCCCGTTCCCATAGACCGCCGTTTTAGGGTAGAATACGTTACCGTAATCATCGCCGACACTACGAGCCATGCCTAGAAGTTCCCGATTAACGCGATTTACTCTTGGAAACATAAGCGAGCTGAAAGCGGTCGGACAGGACCGTGAGGATGAGGCCAGGCTCACGGACGTCAGGCGTTGGGTGAAAATCGCAAAGCGCACGAGAACTCTCGCCGCACACGCGAAGAATTGGGACGGTGTCCAGGATTATTTTGAGGAGCACGGGGTTGAGGATGACGATCTGCACCTCTGGCGCAGCTACCGAAGCCTGATCACCCAGCGAAAAATGGGGATCTACAATGAGTTTCTCGCGCTTACCGACATCGTCGCCGAGGACTATCTCCGCTACTTTTTCGATAGCCCGCTCTTGAAGGGGACGCTCAGGAGGTACGCTACCGATGCGCTTCCGCTCACTTTCCTCGGGCTGAGCGAAGACTACTATTACACTTACACCCACGCTCACGAGCATCCCATCGCGCTTGTTTCGATTCCGCGCAAGGGCACGACATCAATCTGGAACTGGCTGGCGCTTCCTCACGAGGTCGGACACAACGTTTTCGACTACCTGATCGGCTACGAGCGCGAACTCTCCCGCAAGGTGAGCAAAGAGCTTTCCGAAGAGCGTTTCAAGATCCCCGGTGGTCGGCTGCCTTATCGGCTTCCGAAAACCGAGCTGATGGAGATGATCTGGAACTTCTGGCTCGATGAAACCATGGCGGACGTTATCGGCACACTGTTCGCCGGGCCGGCTTATGTCATGGCGCGACAGGAGGATTCATGCGACATCGCCGCCGACCTTGGCGGAGCGCATATCACGCTCTGGGATGTCAAGGCAATGGACATGATGAAACACCCGGTGTGTCATTTCCGGGTGATAATTTGTGCGGAGGTGTTGAGGCGGATCGGGTTTGCGGGCGATGCGGCAGAGCTGGAGCATCGGTGGACCGGGATGCACCCAAAAATCGATGAGTACGTTTGGTTCGACCCCGCCGCCGGTTTCAGAGAACTGTTCCGTATCCCGCGAAGTGAGCTTACGAGAGCGATGAATATTGTACTGAACGTAGTTCTGAATCGAAAACTCAGGGTGCTCAACAACCATTCGTTGGTCGAGATCATCAAGTACGGACCCAGGGAGCACAGCAAGGTTCTGGCAATCGCGGACGAGCTTCTACGCAAGATCCCGAGATTGCCAAAAGACTCACGTCCAAGAATGGTGCTTGCCGCAAGTCGGTTCGCATTCGAGTGCGAGCCGGGCCTGGCGGACGTTATACATGACAACGCGTTAAGTGGGGTCAAGCGTCTTGGGAAGAAAATGAGGGAAAAGAGACAGCGAAAGAGGAGAGGTTCAAAGTCCGGGAAGAAGAAATAGACGCAGTCCCGTGGCCCATATCTTGATATGGGTTCTGATGTGCGCCTCTATATCCTCAGCAATTCCGTAATCAACTCACAATAGTCCCCTACCCTCGAATTCCAGGTCTCGGTGGATACACGTTCAGAACGGGCTTGATGTCTTTCCGGTGAGTCGGTCGATATCGCTTCTCGTACCAAGTGCAGATATTCATCGGGGTTGTCAGCCTGACCGCACACGTCACTGAACGCCTCCAGTTCGGGGAGGGGGGTCGCGACAACCGGCACTCCACCCGCAAGATACTCATATAGCTTCACAGGATTGACATGTACCGTAAGAGGTGTCCTGTCAAACGGAATATGCGCGCATGCGAAATGCGCAAGATAGTTGGGAAGCACATCGTACGGCTTCCGTCCCAGCGCATGGAAATTGGGCAGCGCCTCCAGGTCGTTAAGATTGCGGGTTGTCGGACCGATGAAGACCCAGTCGAATTCCCTCCCCTCACGAACGACAGCCTCAATAAGCGGCCAGTCAAGCCAGTCAGCGAGGTAACCGTAGAACCCCACGATTGGCTTCTCCAGACAGGTGATGTCCTTCGGACGCGGACCCATTGTGAGAGCCTTACTGAAATGATCGACTTCCGCAGCATTTCTGATCAGAGCGGCGCGCCCGGCCTGCGGAGATTTGGCATCGTAGAGTCCCTGCGATGTGGCAACCACGGCATCGACACGCCCCAGTAGCTCCCTCTCCTGGGCCTGGACAGCCTCGCGCCTGAGCCTTGCCTGTCTGAACTCGCTGATTTCGTCGGCGCAATCGTAGATGACCAAATCCTCATTGAAACGCCCGACCCAGCCGAGACCCAGGACATTGCAGACGACGAGAACAAGCGGTCCGTCGGAGCGATGATATCGATTGCCCAGAGTCAACCTGTACCAGAAATGATTCCAGGCGTTGATACCGGGTGAATGATAACCGAAGGGCAGACCTGCAGGCGGCACGAAATGCTGGATTCCGGTTACCGGATCGGCGCGAGGTCCCCCGATCCACGACCACATGTTCCCAAGAGGCTTCTCCGGGGAGAGGAATACCGTGACAACATTCCCCGGCTCATCTATGTACAGAAGGCTGCCTCCGGTCTCGGAGAGAATCCGGTTGAAACGCAGGGCAAGCTGCTGGACTCGCTGCCTCATGCCTCGAAGGGCAGGGCCATCAGCAACGATCAACGTAAGGTTCTCTGGTAGAAGCGAGGCATTCACGGTTCACAGTTTCAGGGACAGCGCATTAAGTAGTTTCCGGCAACCTCGACCGTTCTTTCGGGGACACCTCATTTGAACTGAGGTGCATCCTTCTCAACTCTCAAACAACATGTCCGCAATTCGCCAACCCTCTCCGACAGCCTCAAGCCCGCCGGCGGTGTCTATTTTGCCGGCTTTGCTGAGCTGCGCAATATGCCCCGAGAAGGTCTGCATACCCTCGGACGCTCCGGCCTGAATGATGTTCGGTATCTGCTCCAGTTTGTTCTCTCTGATGAGGTGACGTGCCGCATCGTTTACGATCAGAATCTCACACGCGGGAACTCTCCCTTTGCCGTCCTTCGTCGGAAGCAGAACCTGGCTGACCACACCCATGAGTGAGAGGGAAAGCTGAACCCGGATGGTCGCGCGACCGCTCGGCTCGAAAGCGTCGATTATCCGCGCCAGGCTTCCTGCCGCGCCCGAAGTATGGAGCGTGCTGTAGACCAGGTGACCCGTCTCCGCGGCACGCAACACAAGATCGATTGTTTCAAGGTCACGCATCTCACCGACCAGGAGAATGTTGGGATCCTCGCGGAGGGAATCACGAAGGGCCGATGCAAACGAGCCGGTGTGACGCCCGACCTCGCGTTGCGCCACGAGGCTGGTAAGCGGCTTGTGGATGAACTCAATCGGCTCCTCTATGGTGATGATGTGGTCGCGTCGGGTTGAATTGATGTGATGAATCAACGCGGCGAGTGTTGTGGACTTTCCGCTCCCTGCCGGACCGCAGATAATGACCAGGCCGTGCGGGAGATTGGCGAATCTCTTGATGACGGGCGGAAGGTTGAGTTCGGCGAAGGCGGGCGGGGCGGTGGGGATCCTCCTGAAGCTCGCCGCCAGACCGCCTTCGTGACGGAAGGCGTTCAACCTGAGGCGCATGTCCGGAAGTTGAATGCCGACATCGGCGGATCCGCGTTCATCCAGGAGTGCAAGGGCGTCCCTGTCCAGAACCTCAGCCAGTATGGCTTTCAGCGTGTCGGCATCAACCGGCCCGAGGTCATCCTGCGCAGTCAAACCCGCCACAAGTCGCAGGTACGGAGGGAATCCCTCCTGCAGGTGGAGGTCGCTCGCGTTGGATTCATCCATCCTGCGGACGAGTTCAAGAAGGAGTTCCTGTCGGGGTGTCTGGTCGTTTGTGAATTCAGAAGGCATAACGTTCAGGGATGAAAACCCCCCGGGTATTGCACCGGGGGAACTAGTCAATAGGTTGGATTCACGAAACGTCCCGACTGCAGTTAACGCCCTAACGCCCCCTGTGATGCCGGTCCGTGACGCCGTCGTAGTGATGCTCGATAACCTCGGGCTCAGCGGGTGAATCATCGCCGACCCAGGTGTGAGTGTTCCATCGAATGCTGGCGCGCTCGTACTCATCGTGCCAGCCATGTCGATACGGATTCAGCCAGTCCGGGCGGTAGACCCACTTGTCGTGGCCAGGTCCGTGGTCGGCCCACATGCCCATGGGGAGCCAATCGGGATGGGAACCGCAAAGGTGCTCCCAGCTCGGAAGAATCCTGTCGGTCATCTCCCACACGACTTCGCTCTCAACGTCGTAAAGAAGCTCGGACTGGGACTCAAACAGCGGCCATGCCGCATCGTCGCGGGACTCGGTCGTGCCATTCCAGACCAGATCGCCGGTTTCCCCGTTATACAGGTAATACGCCACCTGCATGGTAACGCGGCGGTCTGGATTGATGAGGCCGAGGAACGGCGGGAGAAAAGTCCGCCAATCCGCATCGATATCCCGGCTGACCGCGTACTCGTTGACATAACCTCTGATGACCGCATCGGCACCCAGTTCAGATGCAATCTCCTGGATCAACTCGCCCGGGATATAATAGGTTTTATCGATTCCATAATGGCGCTCGAGGCCCGACACAACTTCCAAATGGAAACTGGTGGTCCGCTCGGCAAGGTGATCCCGAAAGAAGAGGTTATTGGCAACCGCATCATAGTAGGGGCCGCCCAGCCCAAGCATTTCGGTGAGCAGCGCCTCGGCGTCAGGCGGAGGGATAATCAGGTAGCCGCGCAGCATGAGTTCCGCGGCGAGGTTATCGAGTATCCTCCTTGGTCCGCCTGAGCTCTCCAGGACGCTTTCCCCTTGATTGGTGGGAGAAGTCATATCGACGAAGGGGAGGATGGCAATGGTGCGAACGCCTGCCATGTAGTGAATGGCATCCGCATCGAGCGTATACCAGTCCGTATGGCGCCAGTATTCCCAGGGCTGATTGTACCAACAACACTCCCAGGGTCCGTATTCGGTCGCCGCCTCCTCACCCTGGATTGCCTCGTCCACATCGACCCCGCCATCCGCTATGGCGGGAGTCAGTGGGCCAAGGACCAGGAGAACAAGGATTAGTCCGAGTATACTTGGGTAGAATCGCATTTCAATCGATCTCCTTAACTGATGTCGAAAACCAAAGACTAGCAGGACTAACCGCCGACTATCACAAGCTCAAGCTCGATGCTAAATGAGAAAGTGAACGTGTCGGAACGACCTTCTGCGTCCTCAAGCAGGTACCTGAGATTGTATGTGTAGCGCTCTCCTAAATAGTCAAGCACAGGCCTCCCGCCTTCGATATGGTAACCGATCCAGTCCTGGATTCCTGCCGGCACAGGGTAACACATCCCAAGTGCGAGTCTGGTCGTTCCCTGTGGAGGTTTGCCACTATCACAGACGTAAGTGCCCTGGACACGTTCTTTCCTGAACTGAGGACCGCCTAACCAGCTATTCGTCACTGATCCAGCGGGGATACCGCCTACGAAGACGGTCTTATTGCGACTCCATGATTCAGTCAATATGATGCATGTGAAGTACTGGTTGGTGTGATAAGTCCGAACATCCGCGATTACATCCACACCACTAGGGGGCAGGTTGAGCGTCGGTATCAACGTTGTCAGATCGATCGTCAGGACGACCTTCTTGTCCTCCGTCGTCGCCCAGTTAGTGATGGTCGGCCACTTGTCCTGTGGCGTGATTTCGCATCCCACCAGCATCGGGACAATTAAGACAATAAGCGCTAGCAATGCGACGTGATATCTCATTTTGACACCTCGGGTCTGGTGCAATTCAATAACGGCCTTTGCCGCCGGAATCAGTATCGTTCCCTCCCTACAGGCAACGGCACATCGAAATCCTCATCAGTCAAGACCTCGGGCAGATGCATAACCGGCTTGATCAGGTGCGGAGTGAACACGAAGATCAGCTCACTCTTGACTTTCTGTATTTCCCGGCTACGGAACAGGTGGCCAATCAACGGGAGGTCGCTAAGGAACGGGAAGCGGTCATAGTTGACACGCTCTTCATCCCGAATAAAGCCACCGATGATAAACGGCTCGCCATCCTGAACCCGGACGGTCGTATTGAAGGACTGGTCAACGGTGCGCGGACCGATGTCGGTCAACTCGAGAAGGTTCCTGTTTTCAGGGGTAAGGACAATAGTAACCGAATCGTCCGGATTCGCATGGGCAGTGAATCTAAGCGTAAGGCCAAGCTGCTGCTGGTCAATACGCTGTGTAACCCTGCCGAGATCGCTGACCTGATAGGTCGACCTGTATGGAATCGTCTCCCCCACGCGCAAGCTACCGGTCTGGTTGTTGGCGACGGTCAGCGTCGAACGGTTCATCAATTCTGCATAGCCTTCTTCGAGCAGGTAGTTGATCGTGTAGTTGATATTCCACTGGTTTGGGCTACCCATAGAAACGGGCCGGTAGAAGCCCTGCGGCAACGGTCCCGCATTTGGATTGAGGCCAACCTTCTCGAAGAATGTCAACGCCGTCATACCCGTGTTGCCACCGGTTGATATGTCGAAATCGAATCCGAAGTTCTGGTTGTCGGTTAGCGAGGTGCTGATAATCTGGAAATCGACCTGGATCATCACCGGCGCCTGATCGATAGCCGCAATCACCCTGTAGGCGCGCTCAAGGTCGCGCTCATCGCCACTCAGAATGACACGTTCTTCTGCGACCTTGACACCACCATAAATGCCGCCTCCACCGCCAGCGGAGTAGATCTGTATCTGATCGCCGGAAAGGATACCCATTCCGGTGAGGATGCGCCTGACCTGATCGGCAACTGCATAACTCAACCTGATATACCAGGTCGGCCAGACATCCCTGAATCGAGCCTGCAGATCCTGCGAGTCACCGAAGATGTATACACCATGTCGGACGACATAGGTGAATCCCATATTAGCGCCGAGCAGGTCGAGCAAGTCGAAGAGCTCTATGTCGGTAAGGCTGATAGTGAGGCTGCCCTGGACTTCAGGGTTGATCATAATATCCAGGCCGGCTCTCTCACCAATCAACTGTAGAACATCACGAATATTCGCATTATCCAGCCTCATGCTGAGTCTCCGGCTGGGTGCCTCGAGTTCAGATATTATCTCCTGTGTTTCAGCTTCATCCGGACCAACCACTGGAACGGGTTGAGGCACAACCGGCATAATCTCATACTCAGGAAGCACGAAATCCTCGGCTGCGGGACCGGCGACCTCGGGCGCGGCCCAGCTTTCAAACGGGCTCTCGCCACCCGCCCCGTACACCGCGATTATCCACTCATCGCCGCGAGCCTGCACATCGAACTCGATGAACTCGGTGGACTCTATCGTGTGTGTGTAGATGCTCAGGATGGTGAATGAGGTGTCGAGGCTTGCAGTAGATGTAACCGTCAAGTGATCCATCCATGCACCATCGACAACCTGTTCGTATCTCTGCGGGTGAGTGCCCGGAAGCGACGGGCGGCTGTTGCGAAGCTTAACCTGAATCTTCGGCGGGAAGTTAACGGGCATCACTTCCCAGTCTTCCACCAGACCGGTGGCATTCAGCCGCAACACATCCGCGTCGCCCATTCGCTCGAACGAGATTCCGGTGATCAGGACGCCATCGAATGGCTCTTCCCATTGGTCGGGTTCATCGACACGAATCTCAACCGTGGCGATTGCCTCAAATTCGGGAACCTCAGGCTCCTCTTCGGTCTGCGCAATGACCGGCTCGCTGATTATCTCCGGACCGCTGATTTCCTCGTACACGGCCTCAGTCTCCGGTTCCTCAACCGGCACCGGCTCAAGCGCCTCGGTCTCGTCACTCTCGATCGCGAACTCGAAGCTCTCATCTTCCTCTGCCGACGGTGCGTCAGCGATGAGTACAGGCTCCTCAATCTCCGATTCCTCCACTACAGCGGTACCCTGTTCTTCGACTATCTCTTCCTCGATTTCAGGCTTAGCCTCGACCTCAGGTTCTTCTGCCTCGACTATCTTTTCCTCGATGACCTCAGGCTCCGCGATAGCCTCAACCTTAACCTCGGCTTCGGCGGTTTCCTCTGTTTCCTCGATTTCAGGCTCAGTTTCGACCGTAGGCTCCTCAACTTCAGCCTCGGGCTTTTCTTCAGTCACAGGCTCTGCGAGAACCTCGACCTCGACCTCCGTAACCGGAGCCGGCTCCATAGCAACGGTGGTCTCCGGAACAGGCTCCACAGTGACCGTCGGTTCGACGGCAGGCTCGGTGGGAAGGGGTTCCTCAATTACTTCAGGAAGCGGGATGTATCGGAAAGCCACAAGAAGCTCATTTTCACCATCAGGGACTAATTCCTTCTCGAATTCCTCAAATGCTCCCTCGAGCGTAAATGTGACCGTGGTGTACTGAGCGTCCTCGGTGTCCTTGACGATCGCGCGCACCAGGGGAATCCTGGAGACGTGAGTATGAGCGGTGTAGACACCCGCTTCCTCATCCAGAAGCTCAATCTCGGAGAGCGGAAAACGCAGACCGAGGCGATCCGGATACTTGAAATGAATCACTCCAGGCTCAGGCATCGGCTCAGAGGCAACTATCCTGAAGCTGATTTCGTCTCCGTCGGCCTTTTCAAGCAAGACCCGAATCGTCGGGAGAGACCCCGGAGAGTCAAACGGCGGAGCGCCCGGCGCCATGGGGGTGCCGGCATCCTCCGCAATTTCGGGTTCTGTTTCTTCGACAGGCTCAGGGATAGTCTCCTCGACGGCCTCTTCAGCAGGCTCTAAGACAGGCTCCGGCTCTTCGGCAAGCTCGGGACCAGGCTCTTCGACAAGCTCAAGACTGGGCTTGATCGGTTCAGCCGGCAGGGGAACATGCTGGAAAGCCAGTGTCATCTCGGTGCCGTTCCAGTCGAGCTCGGTATCGAATTCCTCAAGGCTGCCATCGAGAGTGAACAGGAGTGTGGTGTGCTGCTCGTCCTCGCGATCCTTGATAATCGCCCTGACACTCGGTACGGCGCGGATCTGGGTGTTGGTTGTGTACACACCCTGACCGGCGTCGAGCAGCTCGACATCAGCCAGAGGGAACCGTAAGCCGACTCTGTCGGGATAGTGGTACTCGACCACCTCAGGCATGGGTAACTGCTCTGACGTGGTAATATGGAAAACGACATTACCGCCGATTATTTCACCGCCAACCAGGCAAACAGTCGCTCCCTCAGCAACCTCAGGAGCTGGCTCTTCAGCAGGCTTCGGCTCCTCAACAGGCCCGGGAACAGGCTCTTCGATTGCTTCCGGAGCCGGTTCCTCAATTGGCTCGACCTCGATATCCTCTGCAGGGACTTCGATGTCCTCTACTTCCACTTCCACCTCTATAATTTCCGGCGCTTCGACAAGCTCAGGATGGGACCCATCCTCAAGCTCGGGAATGCTGAGATTGACCTCGATCGGGCTTTCGATATCGATCGGAACTGATGTGGCAAAGAAATCGACGTGGAGTTCACCCTCATCGACGTAGTCCAGAGTAAAATCAATATTCTCCCGCGCAGTCTCCGGGAAGTAGAATACAAACTGACACTCGGGACCGACATCCTCGATTACTCGGTTGAAGACTTTGAGCTCGGAAGCTACCAGTCCAGCCACAGGCGTCTGGAACCGGTCGCCTGCATCTTCCGGAAGGACAACTGCAGCGTCGGGGAAGCTGAAAGCGATCCTTGTAGGATAGTTGAGCCGCTGAGGGGTTCGAGCCTCAAGGACTCCGCCTTCGTAATAAATATAGAACCGATCTATGCCGCCATCAATTGTTTGAAATTGGACCCTATGGATTCGGATCGGTGCGTCCGCCGGTGTGGGGATATCGTCGGATGAGGCCAGCACCATGATCTGGCTGCCCTCAGTGGGAACGGGAGGCGTCGTATCCGACAGTTCCTCGGCCGGTTGAGGCTCAAGGGATCTCTCATGGAAAAGGATCAGCTCGAGCGTATCCTCCGAATCGGTCCGGAGCGTATAGCCGAGAATAGAAGTGTCATCAATCGTCAGCCGGACCTCGGTATCCACGCTGCCACTTAGAGCAAGGCGCTCCGCGCGCATCCTCTCGACAATGTGGCCATCAACACCGGTGGCAAAGTTTGTCGGATCCGATGCGGGGAGGAGTATGTCGGTGCCCGGGAACCTGAGAAGAATCACTGTGGGACTCTCGATACGAATCTGAGGCAACACGACACCATATGAGAAAACGATAAGGAATCGGTCACGACCGCCCTCAGCTCTCTCGTGCCAAAGGTCCTCGATGGTCGGGATAGCGTGGTCCGGCGGAAGACCCGGACCAAAATCCACAAGAGGGTTTTCCCCGCGGAACACCGCCAGCTTGAGACCATCAGCGGTGTTGGCGCGGGCACAGCCGAGCGTCGGATCATTGACTTCGGCTACTATCCTGACCACGGGAGGCTCAGTGGAGAACTGGGTGATTTCGAGCGAGGTCACGCCGGTAATCGGCGCTTTCCACACTGTGACGGCTTCCTCATCCAGAACGAGGAGAGAATCCTCGATATCGAAGACCAGCCTGTAAGGGGAGGTCAGGGTGAACGACCGGATACCCACGGTTCTCGACATGGCGAGGTCGACAATAACAGCACCATCTGTCACTTCGACACTTGCGGACCTCACCTCCGCAGGCCCGGACGGCTCTTCGGCCCTGAGGGATCCCAGGGACGATATGAGCAACAGGACCAGGAGGAGTAATACGCCTCGTGGTGTTTTGTGTTTGCTCTCGAACTGGTGCGCGATTCTCATTAGAGGGCCTTGGCTCCTTGATGGCTTCCTGCCGGGCAACACACGAACAGTCAAGGATGATAAATATCCATGCCGCAAAGCTGGTCTATTTCAATGGTTGTCACTCTTTACTAATGTCACGCAATTACCTAATAAAATGAGATTGAAATCCCGGAAATCCCGGGGTCGCTCTCGGTGAACAAAATCGGCGCCCGGTCGCCGGACCGCGTTTCATTCGCTATCACAACCGCGCTCATGGTTATCTCTTCAACAACGAAAGATGTTCTCTCAGTCGCTTCGACCACATCACCGACCTGAAACAAGCGCTGTTGACCGCCTCCGGCGATAATGGCCCTGTAGTTACCCGGTTCGCCGATAATGCCCACGATGGTCAGCATCCGAGCAACTTGACCTGCGGTAGGCTCATCAGGTGAGACTGGACCTTCACCGAGATCCAGGGGTGGAAACGGCGGAATCGAATGAATCGGCCCCGGTATCGTTCCACCATCTCTTCCAAGGGCATCGAACGGGCTGTAGCGTCGCATGCCGGAATCCCAGGCCGGCACTTCATCCCCTACAGGATCCGGCGTTGGCGGGCTGGTCATGACCTGGAAACGCCTTAAAATGGGCATCATCAGATCGGCTATCCTGGCTTCCCCACGCACCTCAGGCACCAGCATCAGGGCCTCCCGCAGCTCTTCATCCTCCATGTCCCTGAAGTCTTGGCCGCCCAGCCCTTCATACGAGATGTAATAGGTTGGCAACTCTACTCCGCCTGCAATCGAGACCTGAGCGGCTTCCGCCGACTCACCGGGAGGGAGTTCCTCCGGGATTTCAATCCCCGGTATCCCTTCAGCTTCTTGTTCCCGTACGGCCTCCTCGGCCATCTGCTCGGCGGCGGTGTCAAGACTTGACGCGCCTCCGTGTTCGGTAATGGTTTCAGCAACGCTTTCACCGATCCGAACAGGATTAACCTGAGCCCTGGCGGATTCGAGGACGCCGAATCCGGGCTGGAACAGTACGAAGTAGCCGGCAATAGCCAGCACGAAGACGGCGGCATACCCAAAATAGCGAGCATGCGAACTGCGATCATCCGGTTGTGGAGCTTTTTGTTCGTTCATAACAGATCACCCACACTATACTATTCTCAAGTCAATTCAACTTGAGACCTGGTCACTCTCATCCTCCACGATTTGCTCCTAAATCGCCTCGTCCGTTTCATCGACCCCATCCGCTCCGTCTTCAACGGAAACAACCCTTCCGTCCCGATGAGCCACCCAAAGCGGAGGGGGATCATTTGCATCGCCGAATGTCAAAAGTGTGAAATGGGCGGCATACTGGCGCATCGATCCGCTCCCGGCGCCCTGGGGCGCCATTTGGAAACTGACCAACGCAGTATGCGGCCGCATGTTGAAGATCTCGTATGTGAATCTCTTTATGTCCTTGTAGGTTCCGCGAACGGTCATGCGGAAGGAGTGCGTTTCTATTCCACCGGCGATTGCCGCATAATTCTCACCC
Organism: uncultured bacterium; assembly: GCA_965371155.1. GTDB lineage: Bacteria > JAJVIF01 > JAJVIF01 > JAPKYR01 > JAPKYR01 > CBDUXL01. The sequence continues at coordinate 25,215 of CBDUXL010000002.1, forward strand.
TCAGTGCCAAGCTCCTGATAGAACCTGAAACTGACCAGCAGGTTCTGCATCTGGTCCATATTGTTCTCGAACATCTGCAGGGCGGACATAATTTGGTCCAGCCGCCCCTGAAGCTCGGACGGGTCGGATGAGAAGGCCTCCTTGAAATTGGTCCCGGCTCCCGGCGCGGTAACGCCCAATATGGCGACACCATCGGTATCGAGGTTATTGTCAGTCAACATAATGTGAATCGTGCTGAGATAGCTGGTCAGAACGAACTCGTCGGCTTCAGGGATAAGGTTGCGGATGGTTTCCATGTCCTGCAGTTGGACCGTACGAATCTGCCTGAGCAGGTCCTTGTACCTCAACAGATCGATAAGCGCCTGGGCGATGGTGTTTTGGGTCGCCAATTCTGCCTGCCTGTTAGCGATGGTTCGAACGAAAAAGCGGTGGGCGGTCATGTTGTAGGCCACCTGCAACAGAAGGCAGACAACGATAACCACGGCGATTTTAATTGCTATTTTCGCATATGGATTCACAGGTGGCTTAACACCTCCATGGCCGTCGGTCTAATCAGGGAACTTGACCTCCACATGAATCTGGAAACTGGCGGCAGGACTGCCTCCCACGTTTATCCTCTGGTAGCCTGCCATGCGTATGTTGCGGAATCGCGTTGGTTCCTCAGGCGAGCCTTTCAGTCGATCGTAGGTTCTCAAGGGTCCATTGAAACCGTAGCCCCTTGACAGGCAGTCGACCACCACATCCGGCCACTTGCTGCCGCGTGAGCGACGAAAGGTCAAGTTTACAAGCCATGTGTCTTCAGGCAGGAGTCTCTCTATTTCATTGTAAATCTCCCAGTAGTCCGGAGCCTGAAGCACCATTCGAGGGATGACGGCAATATAGCTCCGAATAAAACGCGCGTTCGCCTGGACCTCAATAAACTCCTCAACCTGTTCCATACGCTCATGATTTGCCGCGGTTTTGGCTTCCAGCTCGTCCTTCAGGTCTTTGGCTTGCCTGGTTTCAGCCTGGAACTGCAGCCAGACAAAAAGCAGGGTTGCGATTAACAAGGCCGCGGCAAAAACCGGGAAGGCCTTGAACTCAGGCTCAGGCAAATACTCCTCAGGAAGGAGGTTGATTAATCGATCTCTATCCAACCTGATGAATCCCCCTCAAAGCCAGGCCCACGGCACAACTGAAGTCCGGGGCGAAATCGCGTACCAGGTCTTCTCGAATGCCGCTCTCAGCCACACTGAGACCCGAGAGCGGGTCGCCGGAAATAACAGGTATTCCCAGCTTTTCCGACATCGATCTAATAAACTGCTCCCCGTAAGGGAAGTAGCCATCAAGGACCCCGAACGCGATCTCAGACCGCTCCTTGCCGAAGGACTGGCCGTAGCGGATGGTGTTCAGGGTCTCATCGACAAGCTCAGTCATCAAGGGATTCAGCCTGGCAAGTTCATCACGATCCCCGATCCCCTCACGCGCCAGAGCCTCATCCCGCGCGGACATCTCGGCCGAAAACGGGTCCTCACCAAACGACCCAAACTCCAGATCCTCTTCACCGCGCCGCCCGATGCCGAGGTCTTCCTCCTCGGATCCTACACGGGCAGCATGTTCCGCCATTCCGTCCGCGCCCAGGCCCGCGTCGAACAGGTGCTTCTCGCCGAGCGCGTCCACAAATCCAACGCTTCCAATCGGAATCGAGCGGAGTATCCTGACCTGCCCATCAAATACCACCGTCAGGTCGGTGCACCTATCGTTGATGGTTATGAGAATGTACTCTCCACCGCGCTCCTGAATCTTGGGGGACCGCCTCTCGGCGCGATGCGCCGCAACAGGTGTGAGATCCAGAGCTGCTGGACGCAGCCCCGCCTCCAGCATTGCCTCAACCAGAAGACCCAACGGCTGTTTCTGGGCCGAGAGGATGAGAACCTCGACTTTTTCCGTGTTGTCATCTTCGCTGACGTATGTGCGGAGGATCGCGTAGTCCAGCACATTGTCGCCGGTTCCCGACGGGAGGCTGGCCTCGGTCTCGAACAGGATTGCTTTCCTGAGCTCGCGGATAGGCATGTTAGGGAGGTTGATAGTGCGGGCGATGGTTTCGGATCCATCCACGGCGGCCAGCGCGATTTTGGTTCTGATGCGGTTGGCCTGGATCATACGAGCAAGTGCGGAGGCCAGAGCTCCCGGGTTCTCCAGCCGGTTGCCGATATAGGCCTCCGGCGGTGTTTCCTCCCATAGTATCTGGGTAACCAGGGGCTCTCGCGCGGTTCGCTCTATCTCGACAATCTTCACCTGCGCAGGCCCCACATGGATACCCAGCGCACGCCTGGGGGCAACATTTATAAACGGTAACGGTGTCACCTGTGTGTCTCCGTCATGCCTCTCGATTGTTCTTGCGGGCAGCTTACATCGCCCGCATAAGAAAATAAAACGTTTACCCTAGCTCCAGGGAAAACGCCCTAATCTATGCCAGTCACCCTCTTTCGGATGGCTCACAATACTATAACAGGCAAGCAGTGTCAAGCAGGATACCGGCCGGGGAATCCCCGTACGACCCCCCAAATCGTAAGCACCGGTATGCTGTTTTCGCCAGCTGACTCCTCGCAACTTCCTCACGCTCCCCATTCTGAACAAATAACCTGGAATATCTAGTCTTCCGCCCCGCCTCTACGGGATACGAAGAGGTTAAAAAGCCTGAAATCCGTTCCCTCAGGGCCCCTTCTCGGTCGGACCGCGACCCAGCCGGAATCCGGATTGGTCCCTATAGCCAGCAAATCACGCTGGAAGTTGTACGGGTGGAAAATAATAAAATATGTACTCGCCCGAGAAGTGGTCGGGTCGTACGGATTGAACTCGACAATTTCAACTGCATAATCCTGTGTTATACCGAACAGGTAGCCGGTGGACTCATCGTATTCATCTTGACTGCCGTCTTCAATTGCCCTGAAGTAACCCGGCAGATAGTCCTCCGTCACCATGAAATCCACCAGTTCCTTTGGGGACTGAAATTCCTCATCCAACCCCCACTGCGGGTACTCAAGATAATGGTAATAATACATTTCATACCCGGTAGCGAACGAATCCAGCGCACCAAGAGCATTGGTCTCCACTACCTGAGTCCGCATACGACCGATCAGGGCGAAGGAAATGGCGGCCAGGATGGAGATAATACCGCAAACGACAAGAAGCTCGGCGAGAGTGTATCCTCTCTTGCTGTTTGGCGGTAAAGGGAAAACCCAATGGTCTCTATATCGACTCAATATCTCCAAACCTTGATTCTTTCCAACCCGGCTAGTCAGGCAATATGTAGATGCTGATGCTGTATCGCCCGGTCCGTCCGATCTTCCTGGGCAGCGGACCCGGGTAGTTGCTGAACATCCTGGGTCCCTGAATGACCACCAGTCCCCGCTTCGCAATTGACCCCTCGTAGGGAATCATCGCAATGGCATAGGTGTTCCTGTAGCCCATACCGGGAACAACGCCGTAATCGGCGGGATAGATGCTCATCCGATAGCCCCTGGCGAAGAGATCCCGTCTGTCATGAAGTTCCCTGGAGTACCTGTGGGGCACGAGGCTGTAAAGCCTCAGTTGATCCCAGAGAGGCTCCGGGGCAGAGAATTCCACGTCTTCGGTAATCGTCCCATCCGATAGGTAGTTGGGATACCTATGGCCGTACTGCGCGTAGTAGTTCTCGTAGGCCATGCTCATCATGTTGAGCGCCCTGATTGCCTCGACCTCATACACCTTCTCACGACTTCGTCTGAGAAGGGCGATAGGCATAGTGGCGATGATGAGCAGAAGCCCGGTCACTATGAGCATCTCCACGAGCGAATAACCCGCTGAGGGCCGTATGTCGTTATCCGAACGATGCAACATCTTCCGACACCATATCCCGCATCACCTGACAGGTTCCCAATTGTCATACATCGGTATGCCGTCGTCCGAGATTATGAACGTACTCAGACGGAGAGTATGATCAGTTGGATATGCGTAAACGGTGTAGCGCTGGGCCTGATAGGCGGTAGCCATGGCGATAGAGTAGTTCTCGATAAAGAAGTGCTTGTGTCCCTCAGCTCCCCAGCCGGAGTATGCCCGGGGCAGGTAGTCATCCAGTTCCGACCAGTTATCGGTATAGGCGAAGTTATCACGGTAGTACATCTCCTCAGCATCGGTGAGGCTTCTGAGGGCTTTGACACAGGCCGCTTGCAGCGCGCTTTTCCGGGAACCGGCCAGGGATGGAATCGCGATGGCAGCCAGGATACCGATAATGCTGGCAACCACGAGGACCTCGACAAGCGTAAAACCCAGCGAATCGCGTTCCTCATTTTTCAGGCATCTCAACATTTCTTGCCTCCGCACCCGGTACTCAGCCGGGCGCCGCTGCGTCCCTTGGTTGGACGCTTGCTTTCCTTTTTCCCCGCCCACCCGCTATTTAATCCTTGAACAAGGTCGAGAAAAATTTGCCATGATTGTGCGAATCCAGAATGCTCCCGTCGCATGTCACTGCGTACGTCCTCAAGTGCCAGATGGACCTTTCAGCCGGGAAAGCCACCGCGGTAAAAGATTGGCGATGCTCGGGCACCAGGAAAAAAATAGTGTAGAGATTGGCGATCGGAGTATCTCTCGGATTGGACAGGTCATCGTCTTTGTCATAACCCGGGTCCACCAGATCCTCTTCGCGCTTCATCTCCTCCCAGTACCCGTACTCGCCGTGGCGCTGATAGTAAAGGACCTCATTCTCGCCGATGTTCTTCATGGCGGCGATCGCGCGCGTCTCGAATGCGATGCGCTTCGCACCCCGGGTGCTCACCACAGCCATCGATGCGAGGATAACAATAATGATGGCAACCATCAATACCTCGATCAGCGTGAAACCCTTCTGTTGAGCGCCCTCATCGAGTCCAGGCTCTCTCATGTCCTCAGGATCTGACATCACTTTTCTTTCCTTCCCGCCGTGTGCCATCTCAGTATGGTGACCAGTTTGCCAAGGTGTGCACTATTTGCACGCCTCCGGAATCCGTAATCACGAAGGTCTTCAGCTCCGGGATTCGCGGGACGGCGAAGACCGTATAGCTGTGAACGGAGAAATTGGTGATGGGCGGGCGGGGACCGCCACCACCGCCGCGGATCCAGTGAAGCGAGTAGTTCTTGACAAACACGTACTGGTCCGCGTCTTGCTCGTAGGCGCGCGGCAGGTAGGTCCTCGCCAGAGCGCTGAACCCGAGGGCATAGCGCCCATTGTCGATGTAGAAAATCTCCTGGGCGCTCGCAATTGCCTTAAGGCCCGTTGCAGCGCCGGTTTCGAGTGTTTTGTAGCGCGCCTGGGACATGCTCGCGATTGCCAAAGTGGAAAGGATCGCTATCAGAGTAGCCACCAGGACCATCTCGATCAGGGTGAATCCTGATTCGTCCTTGTCAGCGCGCTCGGGTTTATCTGGATTCCGGTTCATGGTTGTCTTACCTTTTCCCGCCACGACATTTACAGCCGGTCTAATGGTCGGGAACCAGGCCTAAATCGGCCTCCACTGCGTTATCCCTTGTGAATATCTCCGACCCTCGACAACTCCCCTGTCGGTAATTCTGAGTTCCAGCCAGTCGCTGATTTCGTACCGATGGCGATAGATGCCCTTCGCCCTGATCGAGTAGCGCTGCGGGGTAATCGGGTTCACATACCAGAAGCACGTGAAGCCCTGGACAAACGCAATTGAGCGCTCCTTGATGGGCGAATCGGAGAGAACGAAGTCGGGATCGATGTAGCTCGGTTGAAGGCCGCCAAAGTCGAGCGCGTAATAGCCGTTGTCGTTGTAGAACGCTTCCAGGGCGGACGCCAGTTGTTTCATCTGATGCATGCCCTGGGTTTCCAGCGCCCGTTGCCGCGCCTTACGGAATGAGGCAAACCCGAAGGTGGCGATGACGGCGATAATCAGCGCCACGGTCAGCACCTCGACCAGCGTGAAACCGGTTTCATGCTTCTCTTCGACCTTCAATTTCTCTATCTCAGCTATTTCAGCCATAATGGCCATCCCGGGCCCGCCCTGACATTCAGTATGATATAGAGCATCAACGAGGCACCCAATTGATGCCATCGCGTGTCTGCTCGACTGTTCCGTCCTCAAATATCCTGAACGTGTGCAGGTTCAATGAGTTGCCTGCGTCCGGGAATGCGACGTAGGCAAACCCGTAAGTGAAATCCTTGAAAGTATCTCTCACGAAAAAGTGGATGGAGTAATGTTTCGCCATGCGCTCGCGATCGGTGATACCGTGCTTTCGCCAGTGAGAGTTGACGAACTCTCGCTGGCGGAGACCCTCAAAGGAGGTGAAGTGCCTGAATACGCTTCTGTACCCGATCTCAGCCGAGCCGAGCGCGTTCAAAGCCTTAATTGCCCCAAGCTCGTAAGCGGATCGTTTCACCCCGCTCAATTGAGGAAGCGCCATGGCCACGATCACCGTGATAATCGAAACCACCAGGAGGATTTCAAGCAGCGTGAATCCGCGACCTTCCTCTTTTTCATCCGACCTTTCGACCGGGATCTCATTCAGCATATTTCCGCGCATGGTTTTTCTCCGTCTGTCGACAAACCAGCTATCAAACGCAACTGCCGATTGCCCGCCCTAGTATGGCGTCAGGCGATCGTCCTTCGTGATAACACCGCCCGGATCGAGGTAAAAGGTGCTCAAACCCAGATGTTGCTGGATCGGGACCGCCATGAGCACAAAGTTCTTGCTCCCCCATCTATCGGGTGCGGATGAGCTCCATCCGCCGAAACCACCGCCGGGTTCTTCATCGGACGCATCCGGGGCGTAGCCCCAGGCGAACAGGCGATATCCCTTGATGAACTGATTCTCGGCATGCCGGATGTAATAAGTATCCGGAAGGAACCGATCTATCTCCCGAAAGAACAGCCTGCTTGGCTCGGTAGTGTGCACGGGATAGAATCCCATCTCTCGATAGTACAGCTCGAACGCCTCTTGAATAACCTTCAAACCCTTGACCGCGCCCGCTTCCTTCACAACCTTCTCGACCTTCCGTGTCGCCGGGATTGCGAGGACGGTAATAAGCGCTATGATGCCGATTACAACGAGCACCTCCAGCAACGTAAAGCCTCGTTGGCGTCCCGGACTTGAGTTTCTTACAGTATTCATTTTCATGTCCCAGCCGTAAGAATTGTCCTGTCACTCAGTAAATCGCAATCGGCCACAGCGTATTTGTGTCACGTACGACGCCGTCATTGATGATAAGAAACGTCTTGAGATCGAGACCGCGTTCGATCGGCCAGGCAACGATAGAGTAATTCTGCGGGTACTCGCCAATATTAATCAATTGTATCGAGTAGCCCTTGATGAAGTAACCGCGCCGTCCCGAAAGTCTGTTATACGCCTTCGCATCAATTGCATCACACCGCCTCAAGTCGTGCCACTGGTCATGACCGGCGGTGTAGCACTGGTAAACCTGGTAGTACAGCTCCTCCGCCTCAGCCAGTTGTTTGAGACCGTGAACCGCCCCGGTCTCAAGCGCATTCCGCCTGGCATGCTGGAGGTTGGGAATAGCCATGACGGCCAGAATGCCTATCAGGCCGACAGCGAGCATGATCTCAAGCATCGTATAACCACGAGCATCCTGATGGTCCTCGGATTCAAGTGGCGTCTTTATTTCCTGCGAATCAGCCATGTCGTTCTCGCCGGTCGTTCGGTATCGCCGGCACCCGGAGTCGTCAGTAGATCGTAACCGGCAGCCCGTTGACTTCCGCGCCCTCCCTGACAGGCGGCATCGCGACCAGCCTGTCGTTGTAGGTGCTTCCCGTTATGAACTTGTTGATGTTAAAAGTCCGCAGGCCCATTCTATTATAGCCGACGGGGGTCGCGATTACCTGATAGTATAACGAATTCGGAGTGTTTGGAGTGACAAAAGCCAGCGAGTACCGATCGATGAATGGCAGGACGCTCGCGGAGGTCACAGGGCTGCGGAACTCCCACTTCGTGGAGTAGCCTTTCGGAAGCAAGTTGGCGTCCACCAATTCCATGAAATCACCAAATCTCTCGTAGTCCGAGTAGAACCGGCTTTCAGCAAGGGCGATACGGTTCAGCCTCTGGATCGCGTTGTCCTCGAGCGCTGCCCGCCTCGCATGCATGTAAGACGGCAGGGCGAAGCTGGCAATAATGAGAATGATAATGCACACCGAGAGAATCTCGATAATGGTCCAGCCGTCATTTCTCCCAAGAATACCCATTGACTGTCTATCAGCCTGATATCTCCATTGCTAGAATACCGGCCTCCCGGTATCGAGCCATTTCACAACACCGTCCTCTTCGACCTTCATGCTCCTGAGGCCGGCAATCCCGCCCATAGGGGTCCATCGCGGATACCATAAGTAAGGCTCGTCCACCACCGGCTCCGCAATGATCTCAAAACCTCCCCCCTCCTTGTCTTTGTTGAACTCCAATTTGTATTCCAGGATAAACGCCGCTCGTTGGTAATGAAGCCGGTCGTCGTCTTCCAGGAAATCCCAATCGACATAGCCTTCTCTCTGAAGGTCGTCGAAGTTCGCATACTCCCCAAGTTCGCGGGAGTACAAGTCCTCCCAGATAGCAAGCTGTGCAAGCCTCTGGGCGCAGTAATGCTCCTTGGCACGACGCTTGACTTCGAGGTACTGCACGGTGCCGACGGTGACGAGAATCGCCACGATGGTGGCCACGATAAGCACCTCCATCAGCGTGTATCCTCTTTCAGACTTGTATCTATTCACTGTGCCTGACATTATCGCCCTCTCCACGGTCCTAAATCTCCTTCTTGACGCCTGTACCACGTCTTCCAATAGACCTCCCCGTCCTCCTGCATATAGAAGGTTCTCAATTCGGGAGTGTGCCTGAGCGGAATCGCCATGATCAGATATTGGAAGGTGTCCGGCTCCGATTCATCGTCCTTGCTGTTTCGCATGAATTCCAGGCGGTAATATGGGATAAATGCGTTGACCGTATGCCGTCTCTCATCGGACTGCTCGTAAAAGTCCGGAACCAGGTTGGCATTCTTTAAATCGAAAAACGTGGCGTAGGTGCCCTCCGGATTCAGGGTCGGGTCGTTTGAGAAACGAAAAGTGTGCTCCAGTCTGGACAACTGTTTCAGTCGCTGCACGCAGGTTTCCTCGATCGCGAACCTCTTTTGGAACTTCATCATCGCCTGAGTAGCCATGACTAGAATGATCATAAGTGCGGTGACGCCGAGGATCTCAATCAGCGTGTAACCGGTCTGGGGCCCGCGATCGCGACTTTCAGGAATTTCGTATGTTTCTCGCTCCGTATCCATTTTGCACGGCGCCCTCAGGCGCCGGACTATCGCACCGGGTCGTCCTTATTTCCCGAATGATTCCGCCTCCACGTCAGCAAAATCACCAGGCGGAAATTTTACCCCGCCGTTGGGGTTACGCAATGTTGCGATGTACTCGCGCTGAACGATCGTGCCTCCCCGCTCGATGCTCAAGGTCATCGAGATTCTCTTAACCTCGGGAAGCTGATCGGTGAAGTTTCCCTCCGAATCAGCGTAGTCGAACATAAGATTTGCGATACCTGATGTGAGACTGGTGGTGCCCTGCTCCTTAATGGTCCCATTCTCTCTCACCACCACCACGGTTCGCATCAAGTAGCTTTCCCTGATGAACGTACCGTACTTTAAGATGAACACGCCGTACCTGACCTTATATCGCACCCAGATCTCTTCGCCGTCCGGACCCGGATAACCGAGAATAAGGTATAAAGGGTTTGTGGTTTCTCGAAGGACCATCGCACCCGTTTCGTCATGCGTCTCCTCGTTGTAGAACCAGACAGCGGACTGCACATCGCTGATAAACTGGTTCATTACACACTGGTGACCGAACTGCACGTTTTGGTCATTGGTCATCCTGTTCAAAGCCCCGAGACCCTCCAGAAGCCCCGCGACAATGCCGGCTGCAATCAATGTGGTCAGTCCGACAACAAGCAGGGTCTCCACCAGAGTGAATCCACGCTCGCTGAATCCCAGTTTTTCTTGTCCAATATTCATCCTGAATTCTGTCAATCCAAACCTACCCAGCGCACTTCAATCGCGTCTATGGCGAACCCATCGTAACCGTCATCGTAAGTGTTTCCTGAATCATTAGATTTGAAATGGATCACCAATGTGTCTCCCTGGATCCAGTCGGTCCAGTCACCGTTAATCGGGTACGGGTTTCCGCCGGCATCCTCCGGCGTTATCGTATCGCCGGGATCGGTGGGAACAGTAACCAAACGTCCCCTGATTTCGCTCGCACCGGGAACGGTAAACGGGAATGTGAAATCCTCGTTGTCTTCGAAAACAAGGTGTGACGGGAAGTCACGGAGATTAGGTAATCGATCCACCCTTGTCGGAGCGTTGCGATAGAAGCTCGTCTGGAACCATGCAATCCCGCGATCGTCATCCTGCCACCAGGTTTTTGTCTGCCACTCTTCGGAGCGAGGATTCGGCGCCACAGGGTGGAACTCCAGATCCACCCGGATAAGGTCTCCATGCCCGAGCCTGACCGACTCCACATCCGGAGCGATGACGTATGTCCGTCTGCCTAGATCGAACCCCGATTCCAGGTAGTTCGGGAAATACATTATCACGTTATCAAACTCTCCACGCCAGTCCTCGAGGTAGTAGGTCGCCTCGTTATAGCCATAAATCTCGATCTCAGCCACATAGGGCCAATGATAATCCTTGTCAAAATCGGCGTAGGTATCGATTTTGTATACGCCGATGATGCCGGCTTCCAGCGGCGCCTCGGGCTTGTCGTAAATCATATGGATCCCGGATGAAGAATAGCCCAGGTTCTTTCCGAACGCGAGTGGGTTTGCATCCTGGAACCACGGATCGAAGACGTCCCCGACGCCGAGTATTCCGTCGGACCAGAAGAAATCGAAGTTGCGTTGCCAGATGTCCAGCTCGTGGGGAAGATAGTCGAAATCCTCATCCGGTACACCGAGAATCTCGGTCATGTTGAACCTGTTATCATAAAGAATCCGACTGATGTAGGTCAGCTTAGGGAAAGCGCAATAAATGTACTGGTAATCCTTAGGACGGTTGTCTCCACCCCCTTCCGGATCGTCGCTGGGTCCCCCGGCGCCCGGATCCCCGCCCCCGATTGGGTCGTCTGTCACAGGGCCTTCATCACCACGATAGGCCAGCGCGTTCTCTTTTCCCATCCATCGGCTGTTCTCGTTGGCGCGCTTCCCATCGAAAGCATGGTGCCTGGAGAACCTGTCTCCAGGAGTGGGGAGATCATACGACGCCCCAACTGTGACGACCCCGTCGAATTCCGTGCTGATTGCGAGATCGCTGAAATAGTCGGGAACATCCTGAACGTACCCGACTTCGCCAGTCTTGAGGAACGGAACCCGTCCGAACTCGCTCGCCCGGAGGCTCTCGAACTCCAAACCGGCGAGGTAAACAAGACTGCCCTGATCGATAGCCATGCGGGACGTTATAGTGGAGGTCGAAAGGGCCATCAGGAATCCCACCAGGGCTATACCCAGAACAACCGTGGATATAAGCACCTCGAGCAGGCTAATACCCCGCTGGTTGCGGACAGCGTCCAGGAGCCTGAAACCTCGTTTGTATGTACAAGAATCTGTCATAAACCAAACTGATCTATCTCAATAACCACCCAGATTCCGGAATCGGAATGCCCTGGTTGGGTCGTCGGATCTGTCATAGTACTGGTCGTAGGCGAGCATTGCGTATTCTTCGTAGTATTCCTTCACTTGAAGAATGTCGCCGTTGACGTAGCCGCAATGGTTGATCTCGAATCCCGAATGCCCGGCATTATCATCCCCGTCCCCGATCAGTTTCACCTGAGCGGTTGTACCGGGCACAAGCACCCAGCCGTAAGTGGCGTTCAAATCAATAACTGTTTCAGGTGAGGTTCCCAACGGATACTCAGGACCTGCAGCGCCCGGTCCGCCCCCGGGCTGCTCGCCTCCGGTGGGGTCATCCGGATTGCCGGGTCCTCCCATATCCGGGAAATCGTCGGTGCTATCGGAAACGAGAGTTGCGATCAGGATTCCGTCGATATCATACACCTCGATTCGATCGCCCGGGTCGAGGTCATAACTGTAACGGTCGAAATGCAGTCCGACCACCAATGCGTTCTTGTTCGTGTACCACCACTCCGAAGTCTCGAAAGCCTGATCTCCGAAGGCGGGATAGCTCACATTCGACGGGTAGTACACATCCGACCGGATAGTCGGCGGGGTGCTGTCATCATCATGGCCGTCGGATGTTGTGTATTCAATGGCGTCGATTCGATAGCCGAAGTTCTCGGGGGATACCTCATGGGCATCCTGCGCGTCGGAGATGAACTCGATCTCCAGCCTGTCGAAAATGCCGCAGTCGATAGGGTCGACGGAAAGAGTCCTGATGTCGCGGTACTGGAGGGGATTTGAAATAATGAACGGCCCCCAGAAACTGTCTTCATGAACATAATTAATTGTGAACCCCGCGATAGTCAGGGATATCATGTCATTATTGAGAGGTCCACCGGAGCCGACAGTTAGATTCGTGCACTCGGAGAAGTAGACCTTCCAGTTGGTGAGCGTCCCCAACCCGCTCGGATCGGTGGTATCCGGAACCGACGGCTGCCAGATGGTCATATAGCCGCCGATGTTGGTCGTCAGAGGCAAATACAGCGGTCCACCCATGTCAGGGATAGTGTAGGTGCCGTCGTTGGCGCCGAGAGAGGCAAGGTGCGGGGTCTGCACCAACGGCTGCTCTCTTCTCTGCCAGTTGCCGTTCCTATCGGTGTACTCCATCGCCTCGATCTTGAACCCGTAGTCGGGGAGGCCATCCGTGTCGAAATTGGCCCCTCTGTGGAGCAGGAGAACAAAGCCCAAGGGGACCGTCGTATCCATGCGATTGATTACCGGTGAGAAACCTCCCGGAGGCAGCGGATTTCCAGAGTCGTAAACCTCCACTGCACCCACCCCCATTGGCTCGGAGGCATTGAAAAGGTACAGCGTGTCGGCAGGATCAAGCGAGCAGAAATCCGAAAACTGGATGGTCATCTGCTGGGCTACAGCCATCGGGGATGCCGGGGCAGCCTGGAACTCGCCGTGGATGACCATGACGTTCAGGTTGGCGGCAGTGGTGACATCGATTATGTGATCGTAAGGATGCGGAGTCTCATAGTAAGACGGAAAAGCGTCGTAGTCGAATTTGTATCTGACGCCGCTCACCCTGAAGCCGTAGTCCAGTCCGTCCGCCGGAGGGGCCGGTCTTGCCGAAAGATATAAGCCGATTGTAGTGGTGAGAAAATAATCTGTGAAGACCTCACTAAGTACGTTCTCAAAGCCGCTATGGCTTTGCGGCGGCGGATTCTGGAATTGACCGGCACCAGCAAGCCACGGGGAAATGTAAAGAGTGTCGCCGCCGTGGATCTGGACCCTACCGATTTTGGCCATCAGAGCGAGATGGGTCAGGTTACGATAAGGATGTCGAGGGTCCTGCTGGTAAGTAACCGACCACGCGCGAGCGATGTCGGGCGGGTACGGGTGCTCGGTCTGGATATACGGGTACGGTCCAAGGCGTGACGACTCAGTGATTCCCGCCTCGCGGACATCGTAGTTCCATTGCACGTTTGGGTATTCGCCACGAAGGAAACTGAACAACGCGGTATCGCCATCGGGTTCGTCCACCTCGCCTACCCCAAATACCACCAGGTCGCCCGTCGATTGCCTCTGAGCGAACTCGTACCCCGGGAAATCCTCACTGAATGTGAGATCATCGTGGTATCGATAAATCGCATTGTCCCTGTCGCCGGGGACAATATCGGTCTCGGGATAATACGCGCTTATGCTGGTGTCAACGCTGTAAGCCGTTCGGAGCGTTGTAACCGGGAAATCCTCGATTTCTTCCTCGTAGGATACACCCTCGGTCAGAAGTGTGACTTTCAGCAGGTCCTCGGAAGTGGTGGAGACCTCAAAGGGGTCGATATAACCCGGGGTGATGTACTCCGGGTCCACCAGGAGGCCGTAAGCGCCCTCATGCATGGCTCCCTCAGCAACCTGGCGGGCGACAAATGAGTGCCGATGTGTGTCGGTGGATTCAAGCGACTTTATGCTTACTGCGAGGGTTGTGTAGGCAAGAACGGCGAAGATGCCGGCGATTATGAGCACGACGATCAATACGACCCCTCGTTCACCAGAAATCCTCCTATCAAGTTTTACAGGAATCGGCATGCTCAATCTTGCCTCACGGTTCCGAGGGGCGCGAAGATGCAGCACCTTCCGCCGCTCCACGATGGAACCAGGTCGAAAAGTGCAATTACTATGCCATCAAGCCGGCGACAACACATCCTGCCGGCGACTAGCCTTCGTCACGCCAATTGAACTGCAATAATACCGTTTATGCATCCCTTTGTCGAGCCTGGACAGCTAACGTGCACCCCCTGATTCGCTTCAGAAGCCCGGATTCCCGCATTTGACGGCGTCAGCGACTGGTGCTGACAACAAGACTTCCCGAATCTCAGGTTTACTTCCGGGATGATTTCTGCCGGTGTTCCGTTTTGCAGTTTCCTTTCTTCCAGCATGGTGTTGCAAGCTGCAACAGTCTCGGCTCCTGGCGGTGGCAAAAAAATCCACCTGTCACAGCTACTGTAAACAATAATAGTATCGGGAGTAACTGCTGAGTCTTGATGGGTCTTAATCTCAAGCGAAACCTAGAATCTGACCACACCGGAAGGCCAGAGCTCTGCGAGTCGAAGTGCGAACGCCAGAATAGATTCAACTATCGGCATCCTGCTGCCGCCGGCGGAAGTTCCGATGTACAGGAACGCCGAAGGGGCGGAACCATAGGGCGCCTGACTCATGATCAACCCGATCAGCCCTCCCCAGCGAACTGCAAGCCAGCTCCATGTGAATCTGAAACGCGAGGAGCTTATGTTGCACCATCCGAAAAGCCCCAGCAATATTGCCGCCGGGAGAAACAGCGGAACGCCCGGGGGACGTGCGCCCATCGAGAAGAACACATCCGTTCGGTCGATAAGCTGCTCGAAATACGCCTGGTATTCCTCCTCCGTTCCGGCTGCGGCGCCGAGCTGGACCATTGTGAACTCCCCACCCACAAGCTCGGCTGGGAGGACGCGAAAATCAGCGAGGAGCCGCTCGGTTTCGCCCACCATGCGGGCATCATCGGTGATCCCCCACGAGAGCAGAACGACTGACGCAATGCCCAACAGGAAACGCAGGCTCGCCCGATGAGAATCCTCGCCTTTCCGACCTGCCAGCGCCAGAACACCCGGAACTACAAGCGGCGCGAGCCATATCACGCCGTTGAGGCCGACCAGGTCGTGCCATATCAGACGGGCCATATCCCCTAACTGCATTTCCGGGTGCTGGATATCGATCCATTGCACGGGAAGGGGATTTCCAAAGAAAAAGGCGTTGCCGATCAGTGAGATCACAACAGCTACGGCGGCGGAAATTCCGAAGGTTGATATAAGAACGGTCTGTCGAGCTGGCGAAACCCCTTTCGGTGGTGATACGAACAGCATCAGAAGGCCCCAGACAGCCCAGGTCCATCCGGCGGGATGACCGGCTCCGGCGAATCCGGCGCACAAGCCCCCAAGGATAAGCGGACCGATTGCCGGACGATTGTGGGACTCCAGAACCATCACGACAGTCCAGCATGCCAGGGCGGCGAGGGGGAGGAAAATCGAGGCTGCGCTCAGCCAGCCGAAGACAAGCGATCCCGCCATGGCCGCCCATGCCGCCCAGATGGGTTTCGTTCCCTCGCTGAAACCCCACAGAACCGCGAGCCGTGTCAGACCGCCAAACAGGAGAAAAGCCCAGGGGAGGACACTGAAGAAGTTCAGAATCCAACAGAGGCGTGGAAGGTCGGCGCCGTCGAGCGGGCGACCGAGGCTGTCACGGTACAACCTGCACACTCCGCCGTAGTACAACATCGTGGCCGGGGGAGTTCGGGGCCTGTAGTTTTCCCTGATTCTGAACACATGAGTCGGACGGACCCCGGCCGGAAGCAGGTCTTGCGCCACAATCGGCCCGTTGCCCTGTATCCAGTTGACCGCGGCGGAAAGCGGCATCAGCTCCGGCGCGGTGTCTGGAACCGTGCGGGCGAGGACGCCCACCACGAGCGCGAGAATGATAAGGGAGATTACATATGCGCGGCGCATCGGGTTTTCGCCCGGAGCCAATTGATGGACGGCTTATCTGAAACCGGGCAGTAGAAACAGAATCGCAACAGTAACGATCCAAAGAATCAAGCAGACAGCGATAGGGCGATCCTGGAGTAGAACCTCCTCGGGCGCCTCGCCCTCGGATCGAGTGTGAACGAGGTAGTAGTAACGGAAAATGCCGTAAATCACGAACGGAATCGTCAGCATGAGGCGATTGTCTGGATGGCCTGACGTGGAGAAAGTGTAGAGCGAGTAGCTCATCACGTTCACACTGGCCGCAATGAGCAGGAGCTGGTCGACCATCGGGATAGTGTAACCCGCAAGCGCGATCCGTCCCGCGGCCTCCGTTACATCGGGAATCTCGCCATTGGTCTCAAGACGCACAAGCTCCTGACGTCGCTTGCCGAGCGCGAGAAACAGCGCCAGAAGTCCGGTGCAGAGAAGAAGCCACGGCGAGATCTCAACTCGCAGGGCCACCGCTCCGGCGACAGCCCGCAGCGTGAAGCCCGCGGATAAGACAAGGACATCCAGAAGCGGAATGTCCTTGATCCAGACGCTGTAGAGGAATGTCAGGATGAGATAACCTGCGATTGTGATAAGAAAACCGAACGGCAAACCGTCCAGCGGTTTCGCAGGAAGCGGCAAATGAAGTGGAGTGAGGTCAAGATACAGCCCTCCCGCGGCAACAAGAATCATCAGGGCTATCACGGTGGCGAGCGCTGCAGGAACCGGAAACCGTCCGCTGGCTATCG
>CBDUXL010000003.1:0-40473 GCA_965371155.1 uncultured bacterium
ATAGAGACTGCCAACCTCTTCCTATTTTTTGGCGAAAGTCGAGGTCCCCGCTCGCATCTTTCCCAACACCGCACCCGTGCGAGCGGGACGCTCGCGGTCCAAGGATGGAAAACGGAATTGGGAAGCGACGCCCGGTGATGGTAGAATCGAGTGTCGAATGAGCGCGATGGGATCAAAACCTGGGCGGACTCTGGTTGCGCTGATCGTGCTGGCCCTCATATCATCGGTTGCCCTTGCTGATGAGAAGACTGCCTCAGCAGCGCCCGCCGGTCTGGATCGGGAAGCGGTGGAGGACACTCTTTCCGGCTTGCTGGCAACCGGCATGTATGATTACGATGAGTCCGATCTGGAGAATCCCACCTGGATGGTGTGGTTTCGCGATCGCATCAGGCGTCTCGATGAAATGTGGGAAAACAGCCCGTTGCCTCGCGCCGGTGCGGGAGTCTATTCGGTTTTCGGAGTGGTGCTGGCCGCCGTATTCCTGGGCTCAGCGTTGGCCATGCTGCTGTCACGGATATTCGGAGGCGGAAGACCGCGGCTGGGAATCCAGGTTGCGGGAGAGGGGGGAAATGAGCAGGGCGTGTTCGCAGGCTGGAGTGAGGGCGGCGCACGAGACGCACTTGACCTTGCCTCAGCCGGAAAGCTCAGGGAAGCTTCAAGCATCCTGTTTGGGTCGCTGCTCGGGAGTCTGAATGATTCCGGCTGGATACGGTATCGAAAAGGCCGACCATCGCGCGCGTATCTTCGTCAACTGAGACGGAGCGACTTGCTGTATCCGCTCTTCAGGGATTTCTTGTGGAGATTCGAGCTTGCGTACTATCGTAAGGGTGAACCCAGCGGCGACGACTGGGAGTTCTTGTATGATTCATATAGGAACCTTGCGAACACCACAAGAAAAGTCCGTCCGCCCGTCTACATGCGGCAGACGTGACCCGAAAAAGCCAAAGATCAACCACCGCTCTTCTTCGCCATCCTCAGGAATTTGTGCGCCTTCGAGGAAATCGGCTTTTTCAACAATAGCCATTTCTCGGGGCCGTCCGATCCGCGAGCACTAACCTCCTTCTCCACGAGATACCCCCGGTGCTCGTAAACGGGCAGCACCCCGTCATCCTCTCTCAGCCATGCGGTCATCCAGTCTTTTCCCTGCGCGCGAGTCCAGAACGCCCCATGCATCAGGAGAAGCGTTCCGCGACCCTCGCCCCTGCTTCCCTTCAGAAGCGCGACAAGCGCCTGGTGAGCTTCATCCGGAGCCGGTTCGTGAACGAGCAAAGGCAGTAAACCTGCATCCTCCACCTTGTCCATGACATCAAGCGTCCCCGCAGCCGCCCGCGCAATCGGCGATCCGTTGAGCCTGCGGGTTTCGACCGTTTCGAGGTCGATCATGCCGATCACCTTATCGCCTTCATGCATCACCCAGGTGCAGTCATAACGAAGTCGCGAGCGGATCACCCTGAGAATGATCTCCTGAACATCCTCCTTGCCGTAGCCCACGGTCGGTCCGAAAAGCTTGTCGAGAAGCCCTGCAGCGAGAAAAGCAACCTGAGATAGGTCGTTTGGCAGCGCCGGACGGCATTGGATGTCGAGTATGTCCTCGTCATCGCCGAATGGGTCGGGTGGGCGTTTTTGTGTATCCGGGGTCATTCCTGGTCGCTCTCTGAATCTGTAACGCTATCTGAGGAATTCTCGGCTTGATCTCCGATTTCAGCGCCGCCGAAGAGCGCTTCACGCAAGGGCCGGTCGGAGACTTCAAATAGCCCGAGCTGTTTCGGCTCATTCACCGGAAGCACCTTTCGAATCGCGTTCCGTCTCTTGTCTTTGCGGTCCTGCATTGGATGAACTCCCGTACAAGTTTAATCTGTATCACGCTCAGCCACAATGACTTGCCACTCGCGATTCTCAAGTCCTTTCTCGCCGGTGAGGGAATCGCACTCCGAAAGAAACTTCAGTCCACAGGCGGAGAGCAGAAGGGCAAGGTCCTCGTTTCGGTAGCCCTGGTAACTGACTCCGTACTCGCGCACGTGGTTGGTTGCGATATCAACCACGTAATATCGCCGACAGGCGGTGCATCGGTCAGGATCGTAGAAGTACTCGTTGAGCGAGAGGTATGGACGGTCACCGAACAACCCGCCCTCCTCCCTGGTTTCCCACATCGTGCCGATCCGCCGCTCCATCGCCTCGGGCGGCGAAAACTCCAGTATCAAAACGCCGCCGGGGTTGAGCGCCTCCCTGATCCTGAGCAGAATTATCGAAAATTCTTCCCACTTAAAGGCGTTCGGTTCGCCGTAGATGAAAAGCACTGCGTCGTAACCTGAGCCAAACGCAGCATCGCGGATATCCTGCTGAACGAAAGTCGCCTGCAAACCTTCATCTTTGGCGGTCTTCCTCGCGTATTCTATCGCCGAGGGCGCGATGTCGATTCCCCGCACGATATAGCCTCTACGGGCAAGATCGTTTGCCCATAGGCCCGGGCCGCACGTGAGGTCCAGGACGGTTTTCGCGCCCCGAGGCTGAAGTAACTTGCCGACAATCCACGCCAGTTGCCCGGCATAAACAGACGGCCTGCGACTTGCCGCGTCGTGCGATTCGTCTAGGTGCTCGTTGAGCATGCGCTTGGAGAACTCAGGATCGCCCCAGGGAAGGTTATGGACATCAACCCACGGTTTTGGGTCGGGCTTGCGATTCGGCAGGTCAGTCAAGTGCCTGACCGCCTCGGTTCGCTCTGCCGAAGTTTGGATTTCTTCTGTGGATTTCATCTCATTTTTTCAACGACGAGGCTATTCAATTACATCATAGCGATGCAAGAACGCTCTCAACCTCCTCCACCGACTCACTGAAGCTCTTTGTCAATCGATCTATATCTGCACGCTCGATTCCAAGCGGAGGCTCCACTCTGAGGACTTTAGGATCATTCAATGCGAACGCGACCAGAATCTTCCTTGCGGCCAATGAAGATATCATAAGTCCGCCGATATCGCTGTCGGTGAACTCCACGCCGATGAAACATCCGATTCCCCTGACCTCAACAATGATACCAGGATGCTGCTCGCGAATCTCCGAAAGAGCCTTGAGCAGAATCTCACCCGCTTTGGTGGCTTTTTCGGGAAGGTTTTCCTTTTCAACGACCTCGATTGTCGCCAGCGCCGCTGCACAAGCGAGCGGATTTCCGCCGAAAGTCGACGAATGGATGAGCGGGTCATCCTCGAAAACCTGCCAGACAGACGGTGTGCCGATAATCGCGCCAATCGGCATGACCCCGCCGCCAAGGGCCTTCGCAAGCGTCATGATGTCCGGCTCTATTCCCCAATGATCGCACGCGAACATCCTCCCGGTCCGACCCATACCTGTCTGCACCTCATCGACAATCAGCAACACATCATTCTCTCTGCAAATTTCCTGCACACGCAGAAGGTACATTGGGTCAGGAACATGAATGCCGCCCTCGCCCTGCATCGGCTCGACCACGAAACACGCTGTATCGTTGTCAATTGCAGCACCGAGCGCGTCTGCATCGTCGAAAGGAATCCTTTTCGCACCGGGAATAAGCGGCTTGAACGGCTCCTGGAACGCATCGCGACCGATAACCGACAGACTTCCCAAAGTCTTTCCATGAAACGCGCGCTCGGTGTAAATGATTCCGTGTTTCTTGGTCTTCACACGCGCGATTTTCAGCGCGCCCTCGATCGCCTCGGTGCCCGAGTTGCAGATGAATGAGTACTGCAAGCGTCCGGGCGAGATCTCCGCGAGTTTCTTTGCGAGTCGGGCGTATGGTTCGTTCAACAGGACCTTGCTCGAAAGCGGCATCTTCTCAACCTGGACCTTCACGGCCGCGATCACCTTTGGATGAGCGTGTCCCAGGGAGAAGACCCCGAATCCACCGAGGCAGTCGAGAAAGTCATTGCCGAGGTTATCGTAGACGTACGATCCCCTCGCGTGATCTTCGATCACGTCGTAACCCATAAACGCAATAAGACGCATCAGGGACGGGTTCACATGTTTCATGTAAAGGTCTTTGATTTCTTCATTCAGAGCTTGTGCGTCGGTCATGATGTCTGTCCATGCGGGGCGCGTGTGCCACGGGCGCGTGTGTTATGGGCGCACAGCCGTGCGCCCCTACAATGAATTTCGTTTGTGCGCAAGGTAATCAACGTTCTGCAAAATCCTCGTAGGGGTGCACGGCTTGCGGCCACCGTATATCGCACCCTCGTAGGGGCGCACGGCTGTGCGCCCAACGGCTGTGCGCCCGAAATCGTCTAATCATAGCGTGAGTATAGCGCATTTCGCTATACTTCCAGCCATGCCGGCAAGATTGAAGTCATCGAAAGACCCGATATCCGTAGAGGCTACCCGGACAAATCGTCCCGAGGCGGTCCATTTCGTGCATGCTGTCTGCTGCGACGCGTCCGGGCTGGTTCTGGGGGCCTTTGGCGATACAGATCGCGAAACATATCTACGGTCAGGCGTGAAGCCTTTCCAGTTGCTGACCGCCCTCACATTCCGACCGCAGCTTCTGGACGAATGCTCAGATGAAGAGCTTGCCATAATGACATCGAGCCACTCCGGGGAGAGCGCGCATATCGAGACGGTACGGCGATTGCTGGCCCGGTACGGCCTCTTGGAAGATCTCCTGTTGTGCGGAACCCATCCACCCTACTATCCCCGGGCGATCTGGGAATACGGGCGCGATGAGATCGACATCACATCCGTTCACTGCAACTGCTCCGGCAAACACGTGGCAATGCTGCTCGCGGTTCAGGCACAGGATTGGCCGGTGGAGACCTATCGGGAACCGGATCACCCCATGCAGGAAGCCAATACGGCGAGGGTGGCTCGATACATCGGGCGGGAACCGGACACTATCGAGTACGGAGTTGACGGGTGCAGCGTTCCGACCTGGTGGGTCCCGATAAGAGACGCCGCGACATCGTTTGCGCGTTTCTGCTCTCCTGAGTGGACTGAGAACGAAACCGAAAAAAGAGCGATCGGACGGATTTTCGACGCATTTCATCATGCCGCGTGGCAGACCGCGGGCACAACCCGGTTCGGAACGGCGTTCAACTTGGAAAGCGACGGGAAGTGGCTCGGAAAGATCGGCGGAGAGGGCATTTTCAGCGTGGCGTTTCGTGACAAGGGAATCGCGGTTGTGGTGAAGGTCCAGGATGGCAACAGTCGCGCGATCCCGCCGGCGTTGTTGTACGCAATGCGGTCGTGGAATCTGATAAGTGAGGACCAATTGGCGAGACTGTCGGAATGGGTTGAAGTCGAGAGGAGAAACTCACCGGGAATACCGATCGGGTTTATGCGGGTGGTTGGCGAGTCGTGAATTAGGAAACCCACTTCAAGATGTGGGCCACCGAGTTAACATACATATCAGTACTTCCCTTATTGAGCGGCGTATCCCAACGCCCTCAACTGCTCGAGCGTTATCGGGTCGTGCTCGACTCGAGTCACTTCGGATGCATACCCCCTGACTCCCCAGATATAACACGCCGCGGGAAGCTTCTCCAGTGCCTGGGGGAGGTCCGGGCCCAGCGGGAAATCATCGATTTGGACGGTGGCGCTTCCTGAAGGCTCCGGGATCCTCAAGCCGTACGGAAAGAACCGCATTGGATCGATCGCACCATTTACCCGGACAGTCGCCTCGAGCGTCTCAGCGTCCTCAGCAGGGATTATCAGGAGATGCCTGTATAATCCCAGGTTGTCATTTCTGCTTGACAGGTCGAACGTAAGCGTTTCCCCCTCTATCGCGAAATGATCGTCCCGAGCCAGAAGAAAATCCTGCACGCTCTCGATTCCGCCGGGAACTCTCAGTGTACCCGTGAACCTTCGTGGCGTCTCGTTGTGGCTGACCGTGATCCAGACGTGGAAAGCCGTTTGGTCGGGAAGCATGGTCCCTGCGATAGCCTCCGCAAGCCGCATTGTCACATCCGTGTTTAACTCCCTGACATCCGCCGTCTCGCCGGGGTCGGCGTCCAGATCATAAAGCTGCGCCTGTCCCATCACATAGTCCAGAACGCACTTATACGGCCACTCAACGACAAACTTCTTGTGCGTACCCCTCGTGTTGCCCTCTCCGAAAACGAACCCGATATCGGTAACATTCCCGGATACAACATCCTGCAGCGGAACCCCCTGAAGGCCCTCGGGAATCGGATAACCGACGTAGCGAAGCACCGTCGGAACCAGGTCTGTATTACCCACAGATGCGTCGATCGCTTCTCCGGCAGGGAAACCGTCGCCTCGGATTATCAACGGCATCCATACAAGCTCGTCATACTGCGTGTGACCGTGCTCGAAACCGCCATGCTCGAAAAACT
The DNA here is from genome assembly GCA_965371155.1 of uncultured bacterium. GTDB lineage: Bacteria > JAJVIF01 > JAJVIF01 > JAPKYR01 > JAPKYR01 > CBDUXL01. The sequence continues at coordinate 6,315 of CBDUXL010000003.1, forward strand.
CCTCGCCATGATCCGACGCGAAAATCACAAGTGTCGTTTCCGCAAGCCCGTTGACTTCCAGGAACTCGAACAGGTCTTTCAACGCCGCATCGACATTGGCCACTTCAGCATCGTACAGGTTCTTCACCTGCCGGATTTCATTCTCGGGAGGCGGCGTTTCGAGCGACTTCCATCGATCGATTGCGTTGAAGAAGTTCCCGTACGGACCTTCGATTGCCGGGTCGCCCAGACGGTCGATCAACTCTCTCGGCGGATGGAAAGGAGCATGGGGGTCCATGAGGTGCAGGAAGCAGAACCAGTCGCGGCCCATCGAGCGGGAGATGAAATCATATGCCCTGTGAACGGCAACCTGCGCGGGAGGGTCGTTACGGAACCACAGCGCGTCCATGCCCTGCTCGAAACCCGACTGCTCATTTCCCAGCCAGGCGTTTGTGCACATGATTTCAGTCGCGTAACCGCACGGCCTCAGCAATTCGGCAAGCGTTGTCGCTCGATCCGGCAGGTGTCCGGTGTAGACAGTCGCGCCGATGGTCGACGGCAGTCGGCCGGTTATCATGCTTGCGAAGGAAGGAAGAGTCCAGGAACTCTGCGACCGGGCTTGCGTGAATACGGTTGCGGTTTCGCTGTAAGCCTCCAGGTTGGGAGTTACCTCCGGACGTCCGCCATAAATGGAGAGCGCATCCGCTCGGAGGGTATCCACACCGATAAAAAGGACATTGCGAAATCGTCGCTCGGGTGGGTGATAGATCGCCGGTTGCCCCCATAGCACTTCGACTTCGTCGGGATTCCCTTGAAATCCCTCTGCGATGAAATATATCTCGCCTTCGCTTGGCGCGAATTGGTCGAGTGAAACATCCACCGCGAGCCAGCCCATGAAACACTGCACAGTGTCGACTCCCGAGATCTCGAAAACGACCGGAGATGGTGGTTCTTCTCCGGGAGCCGGGGTGGGTGGATTGTCCGTGTGGTACTCGACACATGCCGTGAATGTCTCCGGCCTGTCCGATACCGCACCGATGCGGAATGACAGCCTCGCGCTTTCTCTCAGCCTGACCGGAAATCTGAGCACACCTTCCTGCGGGGCAAGCCAGCCCTCGACCGACTCCTCGTCAAGCCACATTCGGGTTGGTTCGGGGACGGGATCGCGAAGCTCGATTTCATCGCCGATCTTGGGCGTGACATAGACCAACGGCACGGCGGGAAGCTGGGGTTCGGGCTCCTCTTCTATAACGTTCGTGCAGCCGATACAAAGAATGAGCACAAGCACGAAAAGCAGCGCAAATCTGCTTGACAAACAGGACGGAAATGTGGCCCTGATCTCGCGAAGCATGCTTACTGGTTGAATCGTAGTCCTTATCAAGTATAACCCAATCGACTGGTCGCCAGGCAACTCACTTACGGGATGAAATCAACGATGTATCCAATCATTAAGGTACCCCAGGGCCCGCAACTGCTCTATCGTCTCAGTGTCCAGCTCCGCAGCGTCTTCCGTTTGATCGTGACCCCGAACGGCCCATATGTAACACGATGCGGGTAACGCCTCGAACGCGAGAGGCAAATTCAACCCAAGGGGAAAATCATCAATGGAAATCGTGGCCGAACCTGTCGGCTCGGGGGACCTGGTCCCGTAAGGGTAGAATCGGTCCGGTTGAACTCTGCCGTTCACACGGACCGACGCTTCGAGCGTATAGGCTCCTTCGGCAGGGAGAATCAGCAAATGTTTGTTCGGGCCGAGCTTTTCGATCGCGCTGGTGATGTCGAATGTAATCGTATCTCCCTCGACCACATACTCATCATGTTCTGTAAGTTGGAAAGGAAAGACCTTGATAATCCCACCCGGAACTCTGACTGTTCCCGTGAACCTGGCCGGAGCCTCACCGTAACCGCGAGTGATCCAAAGATGGAATGCTGTCTCCTCGGGAAGCATAGCCATGACAACCTCACCCGCCAACCTACTCACCAGGTCAACATGCTCTGCACTTATGTCGTTGAATTCCCCGGGATCGGTTTCGAGATTGTAGAGCCGGGCCTCGTTTTTGACGTAATCGACTATACACTTGTACGGCCACTCAATCGCGTACTTCCGGAACGTTCCTCGCGTGTTGCCCTCCCCGAATATCAGTCGATCCTCATCAACCTCACCAACCGCAACATCCTGTAGCGGCACTCCGACCAGACCATCGGTCATGGCCAAATCGATGTAATCAAGGATCGACGGGAAGATGTCCGTGTTCCCAACAGGCGTGTCAATCCGGCTGCCGGGCGGGAAACCGGCTCCACCTACAATTAGCGGCATCCAGATAAGTTCTTCGTAATGGGTGTGTCCATGCTCGAAACCACCGTGCTCGAAAAACTCCTCGCCATGATCGGAGGCGAAAATCACCAGGGTGTTCTCGGTGAGACCGATTCCATCCAGGTGCTCGAACAGATCGCCAAGCGCGGCATCCAGATTGGCAACCTCCGCATCGTATAATGCCCGGACATGCTTCACATCTTCGGGCGGCGGAACGAAATCCCCGGATTTCCACACCTCGTTGAAGCCGAATTCGTTACCGATCGGGCCTTCATAGGCAGGATCAGTGAATAGCTCGGCGAGCTCCTCGGAAGGGCTGTACGGGGAATGCGGGTCCATGAAATGAATGAAACAGAACCAATCGCGATCGCGAGAGCGATCGATAAACTCCATTGCTTTGGTCACCGAAAGCTGCGCGACAGCATCCGTACGGAACCACAGGGCCTCAAAACCCTGGTGAAATCCTGACTGAGGGTTTCCCAGCCAGGCGTTCGAGCACACCGCGTATGTGGCATAGCCATTCAGCCGAAGGTGCTCTGCGATGGTCGTGGGCTGCGCGGGGAGGTGACCTGTATACAGCGTTGAGTTGATGGACGATGGAAGCCTTCCCGTAAGCATACTTGCGAACGAAGGAAGGGTCCATGAGCATTGCGCCCTTGCCTGGGTAAAGACAGTCGCGGTCTCGCTTAATTTCTGGAGATTCGGGGTGAAGGCGGGGTCGGCCCCATACGGAGTGAGCGCATCGGCTCGAAGCGTGTCGACCCCTATGAGAAGGACATTCTTGAAACGACGTTCCGGCGGATGGTGGATTGTGGGGCGTCCCCAGAGTATCCGAATGCCGGGATTGCCCGCCAGATCGCCCTCGAGAATAAAAACAAGCTCTCCCTTGCCGACTCCGCATCGCCTGAGCGAGACATCGACCTCATGCCACGCCGTGAACATGTCCTGGCTTGCCTCCGGCGTTGTCTGGTAGACGACGATCGGACCCTCTATCTCGCCCTCCTCGGTCTGGATCGGCGTTTCGGGCAAGTATTCAATCCGTAGGCCCAAATCGCCGATGCGGATTGAGACGGTTGTTTCCGCGCCGATACAAGCGCTGAACCTCGCGCCCTCTCGAAGCTCGACAGGGAACCTCATCTTGCACTCGATCGGCATCAGCCGGCCCTCGACCGATTCCTCGGCGCGAACCATCCTTATCGTCTCCGGTGCGGGATCGCGAATCTCGGTTTCGTCGCCGATATACGGCTCTATCTGAAGCAACGAAATGGCTGCAGGAGGCGCCGGGGGAGGCTCTATCGTTGGATTACAGGCGACCGCAATCAACGGCAACACGGCAATCAGAGCCGCAAGAAGCCAAAATATCGATCTCAGATTCTTGCAGGAAGTGTGTTGCATTTTACCGGGATATACTTCACATAGAATTGTTACTCTGATCAAGTATAACCTCATAAGCCAAGTGAGAACAGCCCTGCGTCCGAAGCAGTTTGGAAATCGCCGTTCCGGCATCCGGTAGGCTGAAAGCCTACTCTGCCGGCGATTGGATATCGCCGTTCCGGCTATTCGTCGAAGTACCCGATGGCCCGCAATTGTTCGAGCGTCTCGGCGTCCAGTTCTGCCGGCGTATCTTCCTGATCGTATCCCCTGACGCCCCATACATAACACGCCGCGGGACGCTCCTCTATCTCAAGGGGCTGGTACGTTCCCAGCGGAAAATCATCCATCCGAACGGTCGCCGATCCGGTCGGCTCAGGAGTTCTGGTGCCGTAGGGGTAGAACCGGTCCGGTTGAACTCTACCGTTCACAAGGACCGACACCTCAGCCGCTTCGGCACCATGAGCCGGAATAATCACAATGTGTTTGTTCGGCCCGATCTGCTTGAGGGGACTGATTATGTCGAAGCGTATGGTGTCTCCCTCCAACGTGTATGAGTCTTTCTCAGTAAGGTGGTACGCTTGCACTTCTTCAATTCCCCCCGGTATTCGGATCGTCCCGGTAAACCGACACGGCGCCTCGTTGAAGCTCTGAGTGATCCAAAGGTGGAGAGCCGTCTCCCTGGGATGCATTGCTGACACGATCTCGATTAACAGCCTATCGACCAGATCAGTATTCTGAGCGTTGATGTCATTTGTTTCTCCTGGATCAGCCTGGAGATCGAAAAGCAGGACCTCACCCGTGACGAAATCAAGGATGCACTTGTATGGCCACTCAACTATGAACTTCTGTTCCGTTCCGCGTGTGATGCCCTCGCCGAATATCGTTCTGTTCTCACTTAATTCACCAGACAGGATGTCCTGTAACGGCGAGCCGATCAGATCATCCGGGCTGGAAAAGCCGATGTACTTGAGAATCGTCGGGAAGATATCAGTGTTACCGACCGATGTGTCAACACGCTCCCCGGCAGGAAAAGCCGGACCGCGAACGATCAACGGCATCCATACCAGCTCGTCGTATTGAGTGTGCCCGTGCGCGAATCCATCGTGTTCGAAAAACTCTTCGCCATGATCCGAAGCGAAAATCACCAGCGTGTCCTCAGCAAGCCCATTCTCCTCCAGGTATTCGAACAACTCACCCAACGCCGCGTCCACGTTCGCGACCTCAGCTTCATATAGGGCGCGAACGTGACTCAGGTCATCCTCCGGCGGGATGTAGTCACCCGATTTCCAAAGACGAGACTCGCGGAAGGAGTCTCCAATCGGCCCATTATAGGCGGGATCCGTGAAAAGCGCCGCGAGCTCCTCCGGGGGTTCGTACGGGCCGTGCGGATCCATGAAATGCAGGAAACAGAACCAGTCACGGTCGCCGGCGCGATCGAGGAATTCGATTGCCCTGGTCACCGAAAGCTGCGCAATCGCGTCATGCCTGAACCAGAGAGAATCAAAACCCTGGCAGAACCCGGACTGATCGTTACCGAGCCAGGCATTCGAAGTCACCGCATGGGTTGAGTAACCTTCCGAGCGAAGGTGCTCAGCGATTGTGATGGGCTGTTCGGGAAGGCGACCGGAGTAGATAGTCGAATTGATAGCAGAAGGGAGCCTTCCGGTAACCATGCTCGCGAACGAAGGGAGAGTCCATGAACTCTGCGCTCTCGCACATGTGAAGACAGCCGCGTCCGCACTAAAATCCTGTAAAATCGGCGTAAGACAGGGATCTGCCCCGTACGGAGTCAAGTAATCCGCTCGAAGTGTATCCACACCGATAAGCAGCACGTTTTTCCGCCGTCGCTCCGGAGGATGATACACAAGAGGGCGTCCCCACAGCAGCGTTATTCCGGGATCGCCTGCAAGTTCACCATCAAGTATGAAACAAAGCTCTCCTTTGCCCAGCGGGCACTGTTCGAGGGACAGGTCCACGTTATGCCAATCCGCAAACATCTCCTGGCTGGATTCAGGCGTACATTGGTGAACGATGATAGGCCCCTCTGTTTCGCCCTCTTCTGTTTGGATTGGGGATTCGGGAACGTACTCGACACGAAGGCTCAATTGGCCGACGCGGATTGAGACAGTTGTATCCATGCCCATGCAGAAACTCAGCCGAGCCCCCTCGCGAAGCTCAACCGGGAACCTCAGCCTGCACTCAGAGGGATTCAGCCAGCCCTCGACCGACTCCTCGGCATGTGTAATTCTGATCGGCTGCGGCGCAGGATCCCGAATTTCGGTCTCGTCACCGACATAAGGCGTGACATGAAGGAGCGAGATAGCCGGCGGAGGGGATGGTGGCTCGACCTGCAATCTGCAACCGACCGCAATCGACGGCAGCACGACAAGAAACGCCGCAAGGAGCCTCAATACCGCCGGATAATAGTTGTTACGAATGCGACTCATCTCGTGCGGATTATCTATTCCACCATATTACCCCATGTGGCGCAAATGACTCTTTGCCGGACACGCAGCCTTTTCCCGACCTATAGAACGACCTGCACAGGCTTCAATTCCAGCGATGCAGGCGTAGACCCATCGCACGGAGCATCAGGAAGTTCTTTAAAATGCGCCACCTGGTTTTTTCCGCGACTCTTGGCAAGGTACATGGCACTGTCGGCAAGAGCTATGAGAGCCTCCGATGACCTTGGAGAGATCGTGTCGGGATTGAGTGTCGCGATCCCAACGGAGAGTGTCACGTTCAGCTTGAGAGTCTGGAATTCCGTTATGTGCTGCTCTACTTCTTTCCTGACACGTTCACATGCCACAGTGGCGCCTTCGAGTGGAGTTTGCGGGAACAACAGAGCCATCTCCTCGCCGCCCCACCGTCCCGCAAGGTCGACCTCACGAACTACTCCCCTGATTATCTCGGCGACATCTCTCAGGATCGCGTCGCCAGCGTAATGGCCATGCTGATCGTTGATTTCCTTGAAATCGTCCAGGTCCAAGATCGCCACGCTCAGCGGCGAATGGTAACGTGTGCTTCTTCGGAATTCCTCCTCGAGTCTCGCAAGCAGAGCGCGACGGTTGGAAAGGCCGGTGAGATGGTCGGTAACCGAAAGCCTCCGGACCTCCTCATAGAACAACGCGCGTTCCAATGTCACCGCTAGCTGCGCGCCGATCAGTGACAAAGTCTGCAGGTAATATTCCCTGACCGCGATCTGCTTGTAGGTCATAATGCTGAGCAGCCCGTAAGTCCCTTGTCGACCATTCAACGGCAGGGCAAAATACGTGCTGGCAGGCTCGCGAGGTCCTGGAAGCTCAAGACTGACGGGAGAAAGATAAACCGCCTCGAGGGATGTCAATGGATGCCCGGGTTCATTGTAGAGTTTCATGGACGATTGGGTCTCTCTGAAGAACCATTCGCGGTCGATTACATCCTTGAATTTCTCGTTCTCGATAATGTAAAGCTCACCGGATTCAAAAATCGCAATGCCCACCTGCGAGAACTCCAGCACGCTCGAAAGCGCAGATAGGGCCTGATGAATAAATGCGGGAATGGTCTCCTGGGCGGCTCTTCCCGATGGCGCGCCGGTGATTTCAATGTCTCCCAGCCGAGCCAGGATTGTGGCGCCAATCAGTTGATTTTCCAGTTCGCTCGCGACTCCGGCGGCCGGTCCTCCATGTTCACGGATAACCGCCTCGGCGGCATCCCAATCTTCAGCGGGAATCGGCTCCGTGCGACCCAGCGCGTCCACGATACTCTCGATAGCCTTCTTTGCGTCCTTTCTCGAAACCGCGGCAATCGCGCCGGAGCCTTTCGCCCAGAATTCCTCGATAAGGTACTGCCTGCTCATAATGAGCGCGACCGGCAGCCTGGCCAGGTGTCGGCTGTGGCCGATCAGACGAGCAAGGAGAATGCCGGACAACCCCGGTAAGCCGGTTTCGGCAATCACGGCAACCGGACGAAGGAGCATTGCCACGTCTATGGCTCTAAGGCCGTCGGTTTCGCGCCGGACGCGGAATCGCTTCTCCAATTCGCCCGACAGCTCCTGCCAGAGCTCATCGTCGTTTATCGCGACCAGCACAAGCGGAGCTCCATCGGTGGTTTTATTTCGACGTTCGCTGCTCACGGGTCCATCTAATATAATCGCGCGCAATGAGAGATTATGGGAGCAATCCCGACACTGTAGCAGCTTTCCCTTCCACTGTCTGCTAGTCGGACTTAAAATCGGAAGGCGTGAATTTTGTCTCGCCGATGTAGATTATTCCCACCGTGAACATGACAGCCACGAAAGGGTTTACTAGAAAGAGTAAGCAAACCAAAGCCAGTACGTATATTAACCATCGCCAGGACGGTCGGAAGCCGGATGAAGCACCTGTTTCCTCAGGTTTTGGCGCCGGATGCTGGGGGTCCTCCCTGATATGCACCCAACTTGCGCCACCGCCGCCGTGAAGCGGGTCGCACAGCGTGTAACCCTCGACATCCGGATGTTTCTCCAGATGACCGTGCACCAGTTGCCGAAAATCGCCTTTTCCCTTGCCGTGTACGACCCTCACCAGTAGTTTTCCATGCGACCTGTTATCGGCGATGCACGCGTCAAGGATCGCCCGGGCCTTGTCGGGGTCCCGGAAGTAGGCGTGGAGGTCGCAATCAGGCGCGCGAACAGACATGAAACACCATTTTAGCTCAATTCAAGGAACGACGCACATAATGGGAGGGCGAGGCTCCCGCCGAGCCGATTCCCAGTTACGTCCATAATGGGAGGGCGAGGCAAATGGGATTCCCGGTCGTGCTCAAGTTGAGGGGCGGACCGGGGTAGGTCGTTGTCCCTTCTGTCCCCTTTTACCACCTCTATTCATCTTCGGTGCGACTGCGAATAAGAGTACACTGCCGAGAAATCTGTTCCGAATCGATCTGGTGTCTCTTCAGAACGCGAGACGCAACCTCCACCGCCGCCTCCCGTTCGGCCGCTATCACCTCGTTAGCCCCTACGGCCAGAAGCGGCTCAATATCCAGCAGGAAATTTGTTCGCACAATGATATATAAATCCGGAGCCAGACTACGCGCGATTCTTACAGCTCGTTCCGCCGCGGAAGGATCATTGATTACAAGTACCAGGTCCTTTGCTCGTGTTGCCCCCATCTGCACAAGTACTTCATGGCTGGTGACATCACCGAAGAATGCTCGAGCGCCTTTCTGCGATGCTATGCGTACATTCGAGATATTGATATCCACAATAGCGTTCGGGATGTCGCAATCGTCCAGTGCTTTGGCCAGCTCCAAACCCGCAAATCCATATCCACCGATAATCACATGGTCTTTCATTGTGCGTATGCGATCTATGGCATCCTCAGCCGGAGCAACATTCAGCAGGCGGTTCAGAACGTGAATCTTACCCGCACCGGCAGCCAGCCGGGGACCAAATGCCAGAGCAAAAGGTGTTAAAAACATGGATAGAACTGCTGCTGTCAGCAGATTACTTTCGAGTGGTTCACCTATTAAACCACTTCCCTTTGCAGCAAATGACAGAACGAGAGAAAATTCACCAATCTGTGCCAATGCAACTGCCGACAATAGGCACACCCTCATTGGCATTCGGATTATGAAGGCAGTAACAAAGACTATGAGGGCTTTGCCAAAAAGGATACCGACCAGAAGAATCAGTATTGGCACAAGGTTCGCAAGTAATACCACTGGTGCAAGCAACATTCCTACAGAGACGAAGAACAAACTGGCAAAAACTTCTCGAAATGACATTAGATCAGCGATCGCCTGATGACGGTATTCGCTACCAGCGACAACCAATCCGGCCAGGAACGCACCAATTGCTAGTGTAGCCCCGGACATAGTAACAAGCCATGCTGTTCCGATACAGATAACGAATATGGTAAGAATGAATAGATGGCGCTGTCGTGTCTTGGCAATGTATTTCAACACGTGTGGAACAATGAGATAAGCAGCGAGTAATACTCCAACAACAATCGCCAGAGAATTCAGCAAAGCGCCGAAAACATTCTGTGTGAAGCCACCCTGGCCACTCAGAAAGGGAATCAGCAATATCATCGGCACCACTGCAAAATCCTGAAATACCAGGATACCCAATATCAGACGACCATGCGGTGTATCCACTTCGCTTCTCTGCTGCAAGCCTCTCAACACTATAGCCGTACTTGACAAAGCAACAAGAAACCCCACAAAGATCCCCGTGTTGGGTGGCAAATCCCAGAGTCTTGAAATGGCAAAAACAGTTGCGATAGTAAGGCCGACTTGGATCAACCCACCCATCAGGATCAATTTCCATAAACGGCGTAGTTTCTCCAGCGAAAGTTCCAGTCCAATACCAAATAACAGGAGCGCCACCCCTATTTCTGCCAGAACTTCAACCTGATGTACATCGTTTATTATTCCCAGACTATGGGGACCAACAACGATGCCAACAACGATGAGACCTGCGATAGATGGCAACTTAAGCTTGTGGAATATCGCAACTACTACAATACCAAACCCTAAAATCACTACCAAATCTTGTAGATATGTTAAGTCTTGCATGGACTACGCCTGCAATTCAGGTCCTAATAATGCGCAATATGTCGAACCACTGCTGTCCAGGATAATCTGATTTTGGACAAGGCTTTCCCGTAGGATAAGGCATCCAGGCGATTAAGTCACGTTTACCGGGTAGATGTCTACCCTTTTTATAGTTATTTCGTTGCTCAAGAAAGGAGACAACTACCAATGGATTGAGAATCATAACTATGCTACTAATCCAAAATGTCCAGAACAGCTCGAATTGTCGTGCCGGGAATCCCTCATCACGTGACCCAGAGGGGTAACAATCGAAATGATGATCCCGCTGAGCTGATTGATCCTGTCGGTTGGCAGAACTAAAGCGTCACACTGTACCCATAAAATACTCCCCGGGACACATGTCCCGGGGAGTTCGGGCGGGGCAGATCTGGTAGGCCGTACAGGGATCGAACCTGTGACCCGCTGATTAAGAGTCAGCTGCTCTACCAACTGAGCTAACGGCCCGAAGTCATTCTATCAGACAAGCGGAATGCAGGCAAGATATCTGGCGCGCCCGGGAGGACTCGAACCCCCAACCTACAGATCCGAAGTCTGTTGCTCTATCCAATTGAGCTACGAGCGCACGCGTATGATTATAACATGCCTGATGGTCCGCCTTCGTCCCTCGACAGGCTCAGGATTTCGGTGGATGGCGCGCCAGGCAGGATTTGAACCTGCGACCTGCGGATTAGAAGTCCGCTGCTCTATCCCCTGAGCTACTGGCGCGCGGCCATCCCTATTCTAAGCTAATCCCCAGAGTCACGGGGATGCCATTGACTTTCGCTTCCTGCGTCTGCTCTGCATCCGCAGCTTCCTTCGAGGTAACAAGCTCGGTCGCGAGCGTTTCGCGCATGATGTAGTCCCGATGCAACTCGATGGAGTCCATCGTGGACTTGTCACCGGATTGCACGAAGGCTTTGATTCTCGCCTGGTAATCCATATCGGCTTTCTTACGGAGCCCTTGCAGAAGATGCACGATTTCTCGAGCGACGCCCTCCGCTCTCAGCTCATCAGTCAGTTCCGTCTTCAGCACGACCGCGATTCTCGAACCCGACGCTGCCGAATAGCCCGGAAGACTCTCCATCGTCACTTCGACTTCATCGTCGGTGAACGTAAGAGTTTCACCGTCGGCAACGATGCTGCAAGTCCCGCCGGCCATCAGGCTGCCTCGAAGCTCTTGATGGTCGGCCTCGCCAAACGCCTTCTTCACCGCGGGCATTTTCGGACCGAGTCGCGGACCGAGTTTCGCAAAATCCGGCGTGACCTTGAAGCTCACGAACTCCGCCTGGTCCTCAGCGAATCGCATCGTCTTGATGTTCAGCTCGTCGAGAATGACTTGCTGCTGTCGCGAAGCCCGCGCGCGGTCGGATTCATCGCGAGTGACGACGATAACCTCGCTCAAGGGCTGCCTGACGCGGATTTGCTCGGCTTTTCGTACTGCGCGACCAAGCTTGGCGATCTCCATCGCAAGCGTAACCTCCGCCTCCAGCTCCTCATCGAGCCATTTCTCGTCAGCCTCGGGATACATCTCCAGATGGACGCTTTCCTTCGCGCCTGGAAGATGCCCGACTGCGAGATTCCGGTAAATCTCATCCGACAGGAACGGCGTGAACGGAGCGAGAAGCTTCGCGAGCTCCACGAGAACCGTGTAGAGCGTCGAATACGCCGCCCACTTGTCGGCGTTCTTCTCCGAACGCCAGAACCTCTCACGGCTCCGGCGGACATACCAGTTCGAAAGGTGGTCCACGAACAACTCGATCGCTTTCGCCGAGCGAAGGACATCGTAGTGCTCCATCGCGTCGCGGACCTCGCCGATCGTGCGATGCAGTCGAGCGAGGATCCAGCGGTCGAGGCTGGTGTATGTCGCGGGATCGGCTTTAACCTTTGCTGGATCGTACTCGTCGATTTCGGCATAGATGGTGAAGAACTGGTAGACGTTTCTCAGCGTCAACAGGAAACGCCGCTGGACCTCTCGAACGCCGTCCTCCGACCACCGCGAAGAAACCCAGGGGTCGACATTCGAGAAAAAGTACCACCTCAGAGCATCGGCGCCCTGATCTCCCAGGATTACCTCAGGCTCAACATAACCGCCGCGAGACTTCGACATCTTGTGACCCTCGTCATCGAGGATCAATCCCAGGCAGATGCAGCGCTTGTACGAAAGCCCACAGTCCTGAAACGGCTTCAGGTCGGGATCATCGGGGAATTTCATCGCTGCGGCATGAAGCAGTCCCGCGACAGCATGAAGCGTGTAGAACCATCCGCGGGTCTGGTCCTGTGCCTCGGCGATGAAATCACACGGATAACACTCCTTGAAATGCTCCTTGAATTCGAACGGATAATGCCATTGCGCGACAGGCATGCTGCCCGAGTCGAACCATGTATCGGCGACCTCCGGAACGCGATGCATTACGCTCCCGCACTCTCCACAAGTAAGTGTGTAGGTATCAATTCCCGGTCGATGCAACTCGACATCCTCCGGGACTTTCTCGTTCGCACGCTCCCTCAACTCCTCACGGCTTCCAAGCACTTCGATACACCCGCAGTCCTTGTTCTCGCAAACCCAGATCGGAAGCGGGGTGCCCCAGTAGCGGTTACGACTGATCGCCCAATCGACATTGTTCTCAAGGAAATTGCCGAATCGACCGGTCTTGATAGTTGGCGGGTGCCAGTCGATCTTTTGGTTCTCGCTGATCATTACGTCCTTGATCGCGGTTGTCTTGAGGAACCAGCTCGACCGTGCGAAGTACATCAAAGGTGACTTGCAGCGCCAGCAGTGCGGGTAGTCGTGGGTGTAATCGGTCGTACGAAACAGCAGACCACGCTTACCCAGGTCTTCGAGGATCGGCTCATCGGCATCCTTGAAGTACATTCCTTTCACGAATTCAGGCGCGTCATCGGCGATATTGCCTGTCTCTTGCGCAAGTTGCAGAACATCCAATCCGGATGCCTGACCGGCCAGATAGTCGTCTTCACCGTAACCGGGTGCGATATGAACGATGCCCGTCCCGTCCTCGAGACTCACGAAGTCGGCGAGTATGACTCGATAGTTGCGACCGAGCGATGCCTCGTGCGGGTACAGAGGTTTGAACCTTCGGCCTTCGAATTCGCGTCCGAGGCACTCATTCTCGATTCGAGACGGATCGAACTTGTCCTCGAAAGTCAACCGAGCCAGCGCCTTCGCGAGGATATACTTCCTTCCGTCGGTATGTTTGTAGGTGATGTACTCGTGATTCGGTCCGAGTGCGAGCGCCAGGTTGCTCAGTAGAGTCCACGGGGTGGTCGTCCAGGCCAGGAAGTAAGTATCCGGATCGTCCTCCGTCTGAAACGCGACATGGATGGACGGTTCGGTAACCTCTTCGTAGCCCTGCGCGACCTCATGGCTCGAAAGCGGCGTTCCGCACCGATTGCAGAACGGCACCACCTTGTGGCCTTTAATCAGCAATCCGGCGCGATGGATCTGCTTGAAAATCCACCAGAGCGTCTCGACATACTCATTCGTGTACGTCACGTACGGCTTGTCGAGGTCGATCCAGAAACCGATCAACTGCGTAACGTTTTTCCAATCGACGAGATACCTCCAGACCGACTCTTTGCACTTCTCGATGAAGTTCTCGACTCCGTACTCCTCGATATCCTGTTTGGAATTAAGGCCCAGTTCCTTCTCCACCTCGATCTCCACCGGAAGACCATGGCAGTCCCACCCGGCCTTGCGTTCGACAAAGTGACCGGTCATTGTTTTGTAGCGAGGAAACAGGTCCTTGATAACCCTCGTGAGCACGTGGCCCGGGTGAGGCCGTCCGTTGGCCGTCGGAGGGCCTTCATAGAAAACGTAGCGAGGATATTTCGAGGACTCTTCGAGGCTCTTGGCGAATATCTTATTCTCCTCCCAGAATTTGCGGATGACCGCTTCACGCTGGGGGATTCTATCGGTCGATGGTTTGCTGAAAGGCATGGTCGCTCCTCGCGCCTGACCCCTTAAAGGGCGTTTTATTGACCTTAATACTATCGTTAACTTGGTCGGTCTCGTTTTTTCAATTGGGGCAGAAAAAATCCCCCGGGTCCCGGGGGCGAAAGCGCAAGGCCGCAGGACCCAATGTGATCTGGGCTATCCGATAATGATCCTTCCTATTCTGATAACTGATCGCATGACTTGAAAATCCGCCGTTAGCTCCAGTAGTTTATGCCACATACTGAGCCAAAAAGCAAGGGGATTGGTGTAGGAGCAAGTCGGCATTGCGGATTCTCGTTTCTACTGATAACATAGTTTGTGGTGGCATATCCGGTGCAAATCTTGCATCCTCACTGCATCACATCGGTGGCCCAGGTTTCAACCTGGGTCTTCAGGAGGTCATGACATGGATCGATGGACGACGTTACTCGCGATGCTTGCTGTTGCTGCGTGCGTTGCGATTGGTTGCTCCGGCGGAAGTCCTGTCATGCCAGCCGCTAATCACGAGCTAACTTCAAAATCACTTCCCACAGGACAGACCCATACCCACCTTTGGGGTTTCTACAATGTCTACATCGACATCGAGAACCGGACTGCTGAAGCGGTTCCGAATCGTCAAGTGATGTTCGCGGTCAATGTCGTGCGATTCGTCAACGACCCGCCCACGAACCTGAGCCTCCAGATTTTGGATATTGCGCACGGCTCCAATTATGTCGACATCGATATCGATGTGACACTCAGACATCCGTGCCCCGGGATGCATCAGTACGACGGTTACGATGTGCGCGGCGTCTTCGTAGGTGATGGTGCCGGCACGCTCGCCTACAACAGCAGCCTTTTCTACCCGATTTTGGGCATCGACCAGTGCATGCTGGACGATCCAGTGAACGGTGACGGTGGCGGACCGGATGGTTACACGCGCTGGTACAATCCGACCGAATTCACCACCCCGGGAATATTCGGTTACACACCCGGCGTGTTCGAGTCGCCGGACTTCGATGGCGATGCTACGCTGTGCCCGTACAGGTACTTCGCTGACGGTCTCGGCGCCAAGCAGGATTTATGGGAGTTCCTGACGACGACGAGCAGCGATGGCGTGTTCTCCGCGAGCACAGTGAATATTCGAAACTACTACTTGCGTTTCCCTGATTCAAAGGAAATGGAGTTTGGCTATGCGATTGTCGCCGACTGGAAGGCGCCGGACGTGCATCCGTCGAATGCAGCGGAGGCCGTAACATGCAGCGTGACCGACAACAGCGACGTACATTACCCTGGCTCTGCCGGAAGCTACGGGGATCTGATCCTGGATATCAGCCTGTTTGGGTGGGAGCATCAGCCCTCGACGATTTATGTCGAGTCGACGGTTCTCTCTGCTGTCGCGAGCTTCGATCCTGCTGCGATTGTGACCGGCGGAGGCGATCACTATTCGACCTACCACGTAGAGATACCCGCGGATAATGTAACAGGCATCGAGGACCAAGAGTTCTGGGTGATCGCGGAGTACGAAGGATTTGACTACAGCAACCCCTTAGGTGTTCCCAACGAGGCCGAAAGCGATCCCCTGGCGGCGTTCTTCCGATATGACCTGACGGTGGAAGGCGATAGCGGCTGGGCGCGGACCTGGGGCGGGTCAGATTTCGATTACGGCCGCGGAGTTGCAATGGACGGCTCCGGGAATGTCTATGTTGCGGGCTCGTTCATGGGCACAGTCGATTTCGACCCCGACGGCGGTGATCCGCACACCTCGAATGGTTCGGACGATATCTTCCTGAGCAAGTTCGATTCATCGGGCAACTTCGAGTGGGCGCGGACCTGGGGTGGAGGGTTGGACTGGGATTCGGGCTCAGGAGTTGCCGCTGACTGGCTTGGGAATGTTTACGTCACGGGCTATTTTACAGGCACAGTCGATTTCGATCCTGACGGCGGGGACTCGCACACCTCGAATGGTAAGCGCGACGTCTTCCTGAGCAAATTCGATTCATCGGGTAACTTCGAATGGGCACGGACCTGGGGCGGGTCAGACTATGATAGTGGCAATGCAGTTGCCACTGACGGCTCCGGGAGTGTCTACGTTACGGGCGGTTTCTACGGAACGGTGGATTTCGACCCCGACGGCAGTGATCCGCACACCTCGAACGGTTGGGGTGATGTCTTCCTGAGTAAGTTCGATTCTTCAGGCACCTTCCAGTGGGCGCGCACCTGGGGCGGAGGGAGCGAGGATGAAGGCTGGGGTGTCGCCGTTGACGGCTCTGGCATTGTCTACGTGACAGGCTGGTTCAGGGACATAGTTGATTTCGACCCTGGCGGCGGTGATCCGCACACCTCGAATGGTTGGGAAGATGTCTTCCTGAGTAAGTTCGATTCATCGGGCAATTTCATGTGGGGACTGACCTGGGGTGGGCTTGCTTATGATTATGGCCGTGGAGCAACCACTGACGGCTCCGGGAGTGTCTACATTATAGGTTCGTTCTATTGGACAGTCGATTTCGACCCAGGCGGCGGTGATCCACACACCTCGAATGGTGGTAGCGATGTCTTCCTGAGTAAGTTTGATTCGTCGGGTAACTTCGAGTGGGTGCGGACCTGGGGCGGGTCATCTACTGATTATGGCACTGGAGTTACCATTGACGGCTCTGGGAATGTCTATGTTACGGGTAAGTTCAGTGGCACAGTCGATTTCGATCCGGGCGGCGGTGATCCACACACCACGAATGGTTGGGGAGATGTCTTCCTGAGCAAGTTCGATTCATCGGGTAACTTCGAGTGGGCGCAGACGTGGGGTGGATCAGACGATGATTTTAGCTATGGAGTTGCCGCTGACGGCTCCGGAAATGTTTATGTTACGGGCTATTTCAGGGGCACTGTCGATTTCGCTCCAACCGGCCCGCCCTGCAACGAGAATCCGTACGAACATACTTCAAACGGAGCCCGTGACGTATTCCTGACCAAATACCTCCCGGACGGATGCTGGTAAAGCCCCTTTGCCCTCGTGGACCAGCGGAAGCCGATCCAGCTCTTTTCTGCGCAATGAAATTGTCCTTTCTTCCATCCCCCCAGCAGGCGAACATTTCTACTTTGCACAAGGCGGACATTCTCACATTGCTGCTACATATGCGCCCAGGATACGTTGCGAGTGTGAACCTCCTTATGCTACAATCTTGCTTCACAGCTACATAGGAACAGGAAACCCGGATGGGGTGGAAAACCTGAAACATGAATCAGAAAGCAACCGACGAAGATCTAGCGCGTCTGCGCAAGTACATCACCGACGAGGCTGAGCGTCTGGAGAAATGTGGCGCCGGGGTGGTTTGCCGCATCGATCTGGACGAAATCGAAGAGACACCCAGCTTCAAGGCATTGCGACCGGTCGACCCTCTCGAGAGAGATATCGACCTGCTGTTTGGGTCAACCTTCAAGCGTCGACGGTCCGTGTGAATTCCGGTGGAAAGCGCAGACGATAGATGACGCGCACCAGGCATGAGGCACCGTAGAAGCACCAAAAGACCTAAGGTGAAAGACTCCCAGCGCGAGTGGGATGATTGGCAGCGCTATGTCAAGAAAGAAACCCAGCGTTTGATGAGGAAAACCGAGCCGAATGTGGTTGAACTCAGCGTTGCCGAACCCGAACCGACCGTTTCTCCTTCCCATGAGACCCCGGCACATCCACGTGAACTAAACCCGGCTGAGACTGAAACTATCACGCCCAGTCTTGGGGAGGGCAGGAAACCTCCGATTCCCGGTGTGTCCCGAGAGGAAGCGCTAGGGGTTTCCGATGACCAGATCGGCGGCACTGTGCGGCCGTTCACGGTGAGAGATTACCGGGACATCCGTCCCCTCACCAGCGCAGAGCTCTTCGGTTCTCCCCCCCAACCTGGAGCGGTTGAGCCCCTTGAGGAGCCGGCTGAGGCTTCAACACCGCCTGAATCCGCGCAGGTTTCGACTCAAGTGGAGACACACCCGGAGCCTTCAACAGCAGTTACCGCCATTGAGACTCCCCCCGAGCCAAAACCACCGAAAGTCGACAAGACAACGAAAAAGGGCAGAAAAAAGAAACAAGACTCCGATGAGCCTGAGCTATTCGCCAAGGACATTGCCGAGCATCAGGCTCTCAAGCGGCGCCGCCTCACAAGGAAATCCAGGCTTCATAGGGAAGAGCTGATTGAGAAGCTGCTCGATCCCGTGATCAGCCTTGAAGAAGCCGCCACTTTGATCGGGGTTTGCAAGACGACCGTTCGGCGGTACACGAATCGCGGCGAGTTGCATTGCCTGAGAACTCCGGGCCAGCAGCGTCGTTTCAAGCTCGGCCAGGTGCTTGAGTTTGTCAAGAGGCGCGAGGACCAGGAAAAGGCGCGACGAACTCGCAGAAGAAGAGATGACTAAGGTGCTTAATCCGACTGAATAATCCCCCAATCCGGGGGTTTTTTCGTTTTCAGGGACGATATTTCATAGAGCAGGATTGCGAACTTCTCAAGGGAAAGATGAATCAGAAGTGTGGGGCTTTTTCAGAGGAGTGAAAGCGATCAAACCTGAACCTTGGCCGTTTCCAGGTTCGCGTAATTCAAACCATGTGGATAGAATCCCCGTCGTGAGGTATAGACCTATGCCCAGGAATCGGACTTCAGCACCCCTGATCATCTTCATCTCAGCCGTTATCGGAGCGATTGTCGGGGCTGTACTTGCATACGGTGTGCTCGGCAATGCAATGAGTTCGCAAATGGAAACCAGGTTTGCGAGCTTTACATCCGCCCCGTCGGATTTCTCCCAAATGGTCGTCCCGGATGGCGGCTCCAAAAACCCGTCATCGGGCGCAGTTGAAAATGTTGGCGGGCTTGATGCAGAGGAGCAGATCGTTACCGAGGTGTACAGTCGATTGAGCCCTTCGGTGGTGCATGTCAGCACGGTCATGTATTACCGATCGTTCTTTCAGATTGTTCCGCAGGAGGGCACCGGATCGGGATTCATCATTTCCGAGGACGGATACATTCTGACGAACAACCACGTGATATCCGGTGCACAGGAGATTACCGTCAGAATGCACGACGGAGGGGAGTACAAGGCCAAGCTGGTGGGAACCGATCCCTTCACCGATCTGGCAGTCCTTCAAGTGCAGGATGTCGATATTCCCCCCGAATGGGTGGCGCCTCTTGGCGATTCCGATCACCTCAGAGTCGGCCAGAGGGCGATTGCGATCGGCAATCCTTTCGGGCTTGACTCAACCGTTACAGTGGGCGTGATTTCGGCTTTGGATCGACCTTTAACGATCGATGACACAACTTTCGATAGCATGATCCAGACCGACGCCAGCATCAATCCCGGTAACTCCGGGGGACCATTGATCGATTCATCAGGCAAGGTGATCGGTATCAACACCGTGATTCTCTCACAATCGGGCGGAAGCCACGGAGTCGGGTTTGCAATACCGGTCAACCAGGCGAAAACGATCTACAATGACCTGATTCAGTACGGCCATGTGATAAGGCCAACGATGGGATTCAGAGTTATTCCCCTGTTCCCCAACCTGGCTCAGGCACTCGAACTGGATATCAACTTCGGCCTGCTGGTCCAGGCGGTCGATCCGGACTCGTCGGCCTGGGGCGCGGGTCTGAGGGCCGGAAGGCAGCAGGTCATTCTGCGTGATCGGTTTCGGCAATACTCGATCTATGTCGACGGGGATATCATCGTTGCACTCAATGGTGAGCCCATCAGGAACCTATCGGATTTGGCCGATCGAATCCGCAGGATGGAAATCGGCACCGAGGTCGTACTGACGGTCTACCGTGATGGTGAGCAGGTCGACCTCAACTGGGTGCTTTCTGAGCAACTTGGTCCTTAGCCGGCAACCTGCCTGGATGAACGCCTTTCGCACCAACAACTGTTACTGAGGCGATCAACGCAGGGTGGCATGCCGATCCTATCAGTCTGTGTAGTCTATCCCACCCATCACGTTCATTTTCTTTAATAACTGCACCATCCCCGGAGAGGATAATATCAATAGAGGCGCAATCGATCGTCTTGGCTAATTGCGCCTTGGGAGTCGCTAACGATGCAGCTTGCCTATCTGCTTGCGGAGGCTGTGGAAAGTTCCACCTGGGCCGGGGGTCTGCTAATAACGGACGAGCGCGGGCTTCCCGTGGATTTCCGGTACGTCGAACCTATCCGACCGAGCAAGCTCCAGAAACTCATCTATGGCGAAGCCCTGAAGCGCTATCTTATCCTCGAGGCGATCGCGGGCACTCTTATCAAAGCTGCAAAACCCGAGGCGGATTGGGTCTTCACAAGTGATCCTCTGCTCCTGGAGATCGACAGCCAGGTGCAGGGACGGTTCGTCGTAATCGAGAACGGCCAGGGAACATCTCTTTCGGGGGTTGGTGAGTGGCAAGTCGACGGTCCCGGCAAACTCGCCATGCAGGTCGCTCCGGAGGGGCCGGCGGTGAATCTCACATTCCATGCCGATGGTGAAGAGGCTACGGAGGAAATCGCCAAGGACCTCGCCTGGCTTGCTGAACGATTGGACTTCACCGAGCCTCTCGCTAGGGTACAGGTGGCGCTTAAAGAAATATGTCGTGGTGGAGCAGATTGAAGCTAATTCTCTGTGGTGCCCTTGGGCTCCATTACCGGCTTCTAAAATGCCGGGTCATTAAGCTACGCCTTCTCCGAAAATCCCGACCCGTCAGGATTTCCCCCTTCGCCAAATCCGTGACAAAATCTTTCTCCTACCTGCTCCAATCGCTCGTCAAAAATGTAGAAGCGGCTCTTCTCGCGGGACCGATTAGACACATAACCTCGGCAAGACCACGACATACGAGAGTTCCCACAGAGCTTGATGTCTGGCTTACGAAGCTGGCTGCAGTCGACCCCTGTCCGGACTCGGTTGTGAGAATCGGATGCGCGCCGGCGATCCCCGATCCGGGCGCGATTCCCTGTATGGATGTCGGCATTGGCAGCTGCCACACGCTCGAGTACCGGGTGCTTGCGCCATCCGCACAACACGGACTACCCGAACCTCCTCAATCCGGTCCCGCAATACGTGCGGACCTCTGCAAAGAGAAAGCCGTAAGACACTCCGTCGATCTGATTAATCGCATCCCCCTTGCCATCAAACCATCACGTTGGGGCACGCTCGATCGCGAGTTCATCCTCGCCTGCTGGGAACTCATCAAAGGCCAGGCATTTGAGGAACTCAGCTACGATCCCGGTCGCGCGCTCGAGATGTCGGCGATTTTTCCCGATGTCGATATGCAGGGATTCGAGCGCACCGAATTCAATCCAAAAACGCGAGAGCTGCTCCTCTACCCGAAACGATCCAGCACAGACTCCAGACCCGATACCAGGCACTATGCTATAATAATCGGCACAGTGAAAGGACTAAACAAGCTCCTGAAGGCGGCGCTTCCAATCGATCCCGACTGCGATTGAATCCTGGCGCCGCTTTCTGCGATAAAGTCTGGAGAGGTCATGACCACAGTCGTTGTTCTGCTTGCTGTCATTGTTGTTCTCCTCCTCTACATGGGAACGCGGTTCCTGAAGGACGCTCGAGCCATCCGGCGCGAACTCGCCGACGGTCGTACACTCAGGGAGCTTGATGAGATGGTGCACGAGACCCGCGAGAGACTGCTCGCGAACTACGACGAGGTCACCACCGATCTTGACAAGCGGTTGGACAAGCTCGATACGTCGAAACGCGAAGCTGAGGAAATGATCGCGCGCCTTGAAGCATTGCTCCAGAGCGAGCGTCTGAAGACTCTCGAGGAGAGGGGAATCCTTTTCGCCATCGAGGCGGGGGAAGGGACCGGCCACGAACAGGATCGCACGATGCGAATCACCGAGCTTCTGAGAAGCGGCGCATCTATTGAGGAGGTCGCGAGGATAACCGAGGCGGGGGTTCGAGAGGTGGAGCTTGTCCGCCTACTCTTGAGGAGAAAGAAAGAAGCCGAAGGCGCATAACTTGTAGATATCGGTTTTGAGACGTATTGTCCAGGCTCCGCAATCGCGGGGCTTTTCCTTTGCAGAATGGTCATTTGGTTACATTTTCCACATTTAATGGATATTAATTAGTATGGAAAACGACCGAATGGAGGAACGCTCCATGCGCGTTTCAATGCACCTATTGCTGCTGACCATCTTTGCCGTGACGTTGATGATCGGATGCAACGACGGCCAATACGCAAACCCCTACTCGGTTCCCACTACACCTTCCGAGTGGCGCTCAATGACCGTGACCGACGCAGGCGCCTCGTTCTCGTTTCCCGACATCGGCGCCTATCTGAGCTTCCCGGCGGGCGCGATTCCCCAGGATGAAACACATACATTCAACATTCAGTTGTATCCTGAGGGGGTGCCGATGGTGCCACCCGGCCGGATCTACATCCGCCAGGGAACCTTCGAGCTCATCGGGACGCTGGATTCCTTCAATGAAACGGTCGAAGTCAGATTTCAGGTAGTCGAGGAGCAGAATCCCGGAATCTCCCTTTGCGGCTTCCGGCTGAACAGCGAAAATGTCTGGCAGGTTCATATGCCGTCACCGATGCTTGATGACGGGCAGCATGTGACATTTCGCATTCGCCAATCGGGCGTTTACGGCGTATTCGAGTTTATCCCATTGCACGTCGAGGCTAATGTGAGCCGGCAAATGGGGCCGGCGCCACTGTCTGTCGGCTTCGAGGCGATAATAACCGGAGGGCACCCACCATACATTGTGATTTGGGAATTCGGTGACAATTCCGACTCCGAGGGTGGCCTGACCGTTGCTCACGGCTATCCTGATCCTGGAGACTACACTGCAACTGTCATGGTAGTGGACCAGGATAACACAGTAGTCACTGACTGGGTTCACCTGACCTGCTACTGGATGCCGGGACCGCCGGCGCTTCCATAGCGCTTTGACCATACTGTGCAGATAACGCGCCTGTGAGAGACCCCGCTTGCCGGCAAATCCGAGCCCGGACTTCCCCGGGCATTTTCTCTGCCGCTATCGCCTCGCGATGAGACGGCCTGATCTCACCTGGAACAGAAATCGACCCGCAGGCTCATTCTTTACGCCCTATCAACTTGCCGCATTACCTGTCGTGGGATACAATCTAATTGCATCCGTCTCAAGGGAGTGGGATGAAAATGGCCACTATCCCTGTTCGCGAAAGCATATTCCATGGCTCCTTCTATCCCGGGAACGCGGGCGAGATCAAGCGCATGCTTGATGTGTTCATTGAACGCGCAGGGGAGCAGAAACGAGTTCCGCGGCCACCGATACTTATCATTCCCCATGCCGGATGGGCCTACTCCGGACTTGCCGCGGTTAGAGGGCTCGCGACATTTGTTGCCTCCCCTCCTGAAAGAATCGTGCTGATCGGCCCGTCGCACCGTCACTATTTCCTGGGCTTTTCTCCAGCCGGTTTCGAGAAGTACAAGACCCCCCTGGGAGAGATTGAGGTCGACCTCGAACTCCAGTCCTCAATCTGCGACATCACCAACTGCCGGTTTGACCCGGAAGCCCACTCATACGAACACTCTCTGGAAGTTATTCTACCCATGATCCAACACATTGTGCCGGGTGAACCGAAGATTCTCCCTATTCTGACAGGGAGTGTCGGGCAGGCGGATATCGATAAACTCGCGGATGCGCTCGCGGGGGCTCTTGATCCGCTTCGTGACACTCTCGTGGTCTCGACCGACCTTAGCCATTTCTATTCCTACGAGGAAGCCAGAGCCCTCGATCAGAAGACGCTGGACCTGATAATAGACGGCGACGAAAAAGCTCTGATTCAACGATCCGGTGAAGAGGGACGTCTTTGCTGCGGGTTCACCGGAGTGGCTGTAGCAATCGTACTGGCCCGGCGTTGGGATCTCGGCGCACCTGAGGTGCTGATATACTATAATTCCGGTGATTCAGGCGGAGACAAGCAGAGCGTGGTTGGTTATGCTTCAATCGCCTACGCTTTTCCCGACCTTTCAGCAGACTAGATGACCTGCGCCGGTGAGGATGAACAAATGGAGAGCGAGGACACAGCAACTCGAAGCCAGGATGACCTGCCGAATCTGGGCGAGGAGAACCGGAGATTCCTGAAAACAGTCGCCCGCGAGGCGGTTGAACGGCATGTCCGCGGCCAGGAGCTGGAACGCCCATTGTACGACGATCCAAGACTGAAGAAAGAATGGGGAGCTTTCGTCACGCTCAAGATCGGCGGGCTCCTCCGAGGCTGCATCGGGAATATCGTCTCGGACCAGCCCCTGCCGGAGACCATTGCCGAACTCGCCGTGAAATCAGCGTCGTCCGACCCACGTTTCCCGCCCATTGGCCCGGCCGAGCTTGAAAGTCTTGATATTGACATCTCAGTCATGGGACCGCTTCAGGAAGTCAAGGACATCGGCGAGATCGTTATCGGCCGGGATGGTTTGGTTATTGAGAAAGGCCTGAACCGAGGCTTGCTTCTTCCCCAGGTTGCATCGGAACATGGGTTTGATGTTCCCACGTTCCTCTCCCAAACTTGCCTGAAGGCAGGCTTGCCGCTGGACGCCTGGAAAAAAGGCGCCAGGATCTACCGCTTCCCCGCAGAGGTTTTTTAAGGCGCAAACAAGTGTCCGCCACCGTCTACGATGGAAAAGCCCTCATAGCGAAACTCTCGCGCCGAATCAAGCGTGACGCTGAACGCATACGCAAGCAGCGACATATCGAGGTCGGCCTGGGCATTCTGCTGGTCACCGGCGACCAGGTGTCCATGGGCGATGTAACTAAAATCGCCGCAAAGGCGGAGGAGCTTGGCATTGTGGTTCAGCTTCAGCGGGTGGCCCAACGCAATGTTGGAAGAAAGTTCTACCCGACGCTCGAAGAGTACGCCGCAAGCCCCTTCGTACAAGGAATCTATATTCAGCTTCCCCTTCCTACCCAGATTGTCCCGCTGTCCGAGGTAATGCAGAGACTCCCACCGGAGAAGGATGTCGCGGGCCTGCATTTCCAGAACCGTGGCATGGCGACCTATCCCCCGCATGAGGTCGAATACACGGTTCATCCGCCTGAGCTTACAGCCGTCAAGTCCGCCATGGAGGAATGCGCCTTTCAACTGAAAGGCGGGAAGGTCGTGATAATCGGGAGTAACGCTACGACGGGCACGGTGAAGCTCCTGGCAAATTATCTGTACGATCGCGGCAGCAATGTCAGAGTGGTTCATGTGTCTAGTATTCCGGGGTTCGCATCACAAACGCATGAAACAACTCTGAAAGAGCAATCGGCGACCACGAACGAGTTGGAGGAAATCATCAATCCCGACGGGGAGGCGGTGATCGCCTGGACCAACCATCCCGGATGGCTCACGCGTCGCACATTGAAAAAAGGCAGTCTCGTCATCGACATGGGATACAAGTTCGCCAGAGGTCGAATCTCGGGCGATTGCGATTTCCCGAGCGTCTCCCAGGTCGCTGATGTTATGACTCCGGTTCCCGGCGGGATCAGGAATATCGTGCATGTAATGATACTTCAGAACCTCATTTCCTTAATCCAGAGGCAGCTTGGCGAGGAGGAGGAGATAGCCCGCGGACACCTGCACCGACGTTTCGGAGGGAAAGGAAAGAAAGCCGGTCAAACGAAAAAGGTCAAATGAATTGCCCGATCCGCGTCGGCAATCACGCCAGATACATGACTATTGAAATCAGCGCAACAACCAGGGCAGGAAGATACACTTTCCTTATTACCTTGTACATGTCGGCCTGGAAATAATCGGACGAAAGCACAAGGCACAAATGCACCGGCGACAGTATCACCCCGATAAACCCGAAAGCATACGCCATCTGCACTTTCGACAAATCCACCGGATCACCAAAAAACGGCAACAACAGTGGGAACGCAACGCTCACGTACGAATGGGTAATTCCGGTCAGGTACCCGACCAACATCGGAAGTACTATGAACAACGCCACGGGCGGTATCCCCCATTCCCCCAGAACTCCGGGCAACTCCTCCACCGCTCCGCTTTCCGCGATTATGTCCTTGAAAATCAGGACTGCAAGAATGACCAAGATCAATCTCCAGTCAATAGAGGTTCTGACTGTCTTGACCAGCCTCCCCCACCCTAACCTCTGCAGGCCGAACAGGATGATTGTCACCGGCAATGTTACAAGCAATAGATTGACATTTTCCTCGATGAATTCAGGCCACGGAATTACGATCACAACCAAAATAATCAGCAGGACCGGCCAGAATCCATTCAGGAAAGTCCTGATGTTCCTCCAGAATTCCCCGCCGCCGGGAATCGGGCGGAACAGTTTCGGGACCTGAAGCAGACCGAATATCGAGCCACCCAGAAGAGCAGCAAGACACAAGGGGAATTGATAGACGACGAACTCGCGAAGATCGATATCGAGAATGGTCGCCGCCAGAAGAAGTCCCGGATAAAGCGGATACGAGTACTCCCACACGTGACGAAACCAGTAGTTCAGATAAGTTCTGGTTTCCGCCGAGAGTTTCGCCTCGTCCGCCAGCCCCTCGATCATCGGCGCCGAAAATAGCGCGCCTCCGGGCATTGGCAGCAGACCGATCAGCGACGGCAGCAAGCCTATCGTAAATCGGTTGTCCACAAGGGCATTCCTGACTGCACCGACAAGCTCCTCCAACGCGCCGGCTTCCTTGAGACAGCTTGAGAGAATTAGAATGCACGCGACCATCGCGAGCAGGCTCAATGAATTCGGGTCCCTCACCGTCCCCCAGACCGTCACGGCAAACAGCATCGGCGGCATCAAAAAAAGCACCGCCATCGCCACCGTGCAAACCACCAGCACAAGACTCAGCGCCCACTTCCTTTGCGTGAGGAAATAGAGCAGACCAAGAATCGCGACTAGCTTCAGTATGGTGAGAATGGCTGCGGCCGTCCTTCCGGAATGCTAATTACCCTTGCTCTCCCAGCTTTCCAGTACTCCTTCAACCTCCGACATATGCTCTATCACCGCGTCCGGGACATCCTCCGGTATCCTCGGTTCCTGCTCCGCATGCGGACCCATCTTTATCTGTATGGTTCTCATTCCCAAAATGTTGGCAGGATAAATGTCGTTATCCAACCGATCGCCGATCATGCAGCAGCTTTCAGGCGCGATATCGATCCGGTCGCAAACCGCGAGGAAAAACCGCGTGTCCGGCTTCTCCAGCTTCAAGTCTTCACTGACCAGTGTCGACTTGAAATGCCGCAGCAGGCCGGCCTCCTCGAGCTTCTCCCTGACCACCGACGGCTGGTTTGCCGCGATCGCGAGGACATACTTCTTCGCAAGACGTGGTATCAATTCCTCGACTCCCGGCATCAACGTTAGATCCTCGATCTCCCCGAAAACGCGTTGAAGCACCTCCCGGTACACTCTCATGTAGCGCTCCTTGTCGGGCTGGAGATAATGCCAAATCGCCGCCCTGTTGCCGCTCGAAGTCCACGCCCGGATCGCCTTGTCCCTCTCGCGCAAGACATCCTCACTCGTGACCTTGGTCCCAAGCTCCCTCGTCAGCAGCTCTGCGGTGACATCGACAATCCGGTCGTAATCGGCCCTCTCATCGACAATCGGCCCGCCGACATCAAAAAGAACCGCCCTCAACGGCGCATCGGACATCATGATTGGGGGAGTATAGCACTATGGGCGGGACGGGGGTATCGGGTGGTGGAGGGTGCCGGCGTGGGGGTGTTTCGGGGGGAGGTGTTTCCGGCGAAAAAAAAAGTTGAATTTTCGTTTCCGGGGAACGGGTGGGATGCGTTTATTGGTGCGGGTTTGCGCAAATCAGGGGAAACCTCATTTCGTCGCGAAATGCAGGTGTCCCCGCCAGTCCCTGGGAAATGCATTCCCAGGCTACAGACTCACCATTCACCGTCAGGTGCTTCGAGGGCTACGTTGAACAGGTAATACTCCTTGCAAAGCAGAGTATCCGGCCCGGGTACAACGTGCCAAATGTTCAACCGAAAAATATACGGTAACTCCGCCGGCAGAAATCCCGGGACTTTATCGTTAACCCAGACATAACCAAGATTGTCCCAAGACGGTGAATTCCCCCCGAAGTAATAGTCGTCAGGGACACCGTTTGGGTGCTGCGTAAAGTTCCCGCAGAGCTTGTTTATTAGAACAAGATCAGATTCAGTTCCTACCCAATCAGCCTTAAAATCATCGTTCCATAGTTTCATGTGCCAATGGATTAATAGTCCTGAAACTTCGGGTGGCGCATCAGGATCTATCGGCTCATCCTGGGTTATGTAGAACTCATAAGGCATAGGGGAATTAGCCTCAGGACCGAAATCAGTCGCCGGATCGACGACCGGCATATTCACCGGCGGCGCCCAATGAGCGTAAACCGCGTATGAGGCGAGTATCGGTCCCACGGAAGGCGGGTGGATTATGTAAGTCCGTGTTACCGTCTGACCGGCCTCGAACATGTGCCTTGTCTCGTTGGAGTAATACCTCTTGTAGGCATTGATTGTCCCAAGGTCCTCACCTGATGAATACTTGCCGGGATAATAACCATAAATCGGCTGGCCTTCATCCAGGTCATGATCGGTAGGATGCGGATTATCAGGTGACCATATAGTCGTCCAGCCGTCAGGATTCATCAGCTCCGCGTCGCCCTTCTCATGAGACGACCACCGATTAAACCATCCGTCAAATGGTGGAAGCTCAGCCATTTCCCTCAGCTCCGGGTCCGGAAAATACTGCGACGCAGGGAACATAATTATTCCCTTCACATCAAAACCTGTGGCGTACTTGATGTCGGCAGACCAGGGATGCTTTATCGAGATGTCAACCGACACATTGCCATCAGGAGTGACATGAATGTTCGAAAGCCAAACGCAGTCGGTACACGGATCAACCTCCAGAAGTTTCACAGCATTCAGATGATAACCCCATTCACCGGACGCGGTCCGGTTGGGGTTCACGATAAAGCATGAACCATCACTGCCGATTTCGATATTATAAACACCCCAGTTCAGGTATTGGCCCGGTTCCAAACTGCTCGATTCGGCACCCGTTACCGTTGAAAACAATAACTGATTATTGATAGGGTCACTGCCGCCACTTCGGCCACAACCGATCAGGAAGGCAATAACAACAAGAATAACAACCTGGGTTTTCATCTGAAACCTCCTTTGTGATTTGATGGCCGAGCAGACGGTACAAACTCCTCAACCCGGCACGAGTCTCATACTCCTTTTATCACACTTTCTCAAATCGCACAAGAGGCGACAAACAGGATTCGGTGGGCTTCCTCATGCCTGCAACTACCTTTGCATCACTGACCGGTACCCAGCGAAATCAAGCGAAGGAACTCCATTCGGGTCTTGCTGAACCGCTTGAACCCGCCGCGCATGGCGCTCGTAACGGTCTTCGAGTTCTGCTTCTGCACCCCGCGCATCATCATGCAGAGGTGATACGCCTCAATCACCACGCCGACGCCGGCTTCTCTCGCTTCTGTCTGAGCAGCAGTGAACTCGTCCACGTGCGCAACGTCGGGCGGGTAGGTTGTGACTGTGGCAAGGCCGGCGGCAACGAGTGCAAGGTTGACGAACGTCCCGTCCTCAGTGTAGATGTATCGCAAGAGCCTGCCATAGTGGTCGCGATCCGTTATGTCTTTGACAAGGTAGACTGATTGGCCTTCCAGCAAATCCCTCGTGAAGTCGCTTGCCTCCGGACCAAACGGTTCCACGCCGCGCCTGGGATGGACGGTCTCCGGCGTGTCAATGCCGATGAATCTGACCTTCTCGCCATTTTCAAGCTCTATTGTATCGCCGTCAATAACCCTTGCGCAAAGGTGCCATTCCCCGTCTGGTGGCAGCGAAGGTTCGACAGGCGACGGATCAGGAACAGGCGCTGCAACCTGCGCAGGTGGAGCGGGCTTGCTCGGGGACGGTGCGGGTGGGTCCTGGTTTACAGTCGGTGCCGGGCAGCCAAGCAGGAGAAGGCTTCCGCCAGCGTGAGTAGCCCGATTAGGATAGTCCTGAGAAACACACCACCTGAGGTTGTGTAGCCTTTCATAAGCCCTCCTGCAGAAGAGTTCGGGAGCAGATTATAGCAGCATTTTCGAGGGCGCGTACCCCGCGCCCCTACGAGGAATCCCTGGCAAGATTACGTCGTGTGCGTGCAAATTTCTGAGGGCGCGTGCCCCGCGCCCCTACAAGGAATCCCCGGCAAGCCCCTACGAGGAACCCCCGGCAAGTGCATAGCCGGGGTACGGGATCGTTGATTTATTGGTCAATGTTAGTTGGCTCTGATTGAACCGAATGGGACCTGGGTCGCGCCGAAGTCCTTGCCGACCCGGAGAATCAACTCTTGATCCTGTCCGTAGCCGACGAGGAAGTACTCGGTCGAGGAAATGCGGTTGTAGGTATAGTCGCCGGGGTAGATGTTCGCGAGACTGTCCGCCTGCGAAGCGTCGCGACCGGTGAACGGGTTGGGGAAGCTGACGTACGCGAATCCTGCAGCCTCGCACTGGGGAACGTCGTATGGAAGGTCATTATATTGATAGTAATACTCATTAAGGATTTGTGAGATCTGAAATACATATCTCGCGACCTGCTTGTCGTTCTCCGACAAACCGGCCGTCTCACGATAAAGAAGATCAAACGATCCGGCGGTTGAGGAAAGGCTGATCTGCCTGCGGACAAAATCAATCTCGCTGCCGATCTGGAGATACGTTATGATAGCAACAGTATTACTGTCTACATACTCGTAGGTGATATCCCCGGGGCTCGGATGGTCCACCACCTGGACGGGGAATGTCGTGTAGGGATTCAATGGCTCAATCAGGAGATGACCGCGCTCCCTGAGTTCCGCGAGACGCTGAGGGAACCGTCCGAACTCGCTTCGGAAGCAAAGGATCGCAGCGGAGTAGTTAACTAATGACGCGATAACCCAATTCTCATGGCTCCGATTTTGAGCGAGCAGTCCACCGCCGACAATCCACTCGAAATATCGCGGCGCATCGGGATAAACCTCGGCATATTCCCCAACTCTCGCGAGCGCCGACTGCGTCGCCCGCCCCCCCGGGATCGAAATATGCTCAGTGGCGGTTACGGAGACATCCCCCTGGAATCGGGAGTATCCGGCGTCCGCGACCGTCTCAAAAGCGTCCATGACAGCGATAATGAACCCGGCGCCCTCGATTTCGGAAACGACGTCCTGAACGTCCTGGGGGATGTTCGGCTCCAAAAAGCCCCGAATATCATCGTGCACGCTTTCGACGTTCCAGATATCCCTGAGAGCCTGGAGCGCGCTGTCCAGCGCCGCCTCACGGGCAAGCAGCGGAGTCCCCATGGGAAGGTTCATTGTAAGAACAACGTTGGCACAGCCTTCATCGGCGCCGGTCAATCCTTCGTATACAACCCAGACCTGGAAGCCGCGATCCCATTCGTACGCGGAAACAGGAGCGCACGGAAGCATCATGACCGCAAGGACAACGCCGGCCAATACACATTTATTTCGCAGCGCTGAATACATTCTTGTCTACTTTATTTATCGGAGCTTGCTGAATCAGAACGACCGAGGATCCTCCTCGGCCGGTACACGTCGCAATCCAAAGCGTTATCCCCGTTAGTGGATCTGGCTTGCCGACTCCCCGCCGCTCCAGGAGGTGTGAATGTAGCCTTCAGAGCCTCCGTCCGACTCGCCCATGGCCTCTTTGTAGGCGCGCTCGAGATCGTCCAGTGCCGCCGAGTATCGGTCCGGATCGCCCTCATCACCCTCCAAAATAATTGCGTCGCCGCTGTTGGTCATAATAACAGCTTTCGTCGGGCCGGTGGTGAACTTGGTTTGTCCAGCCTGATCGAAGCGATCCACAATCCCCCGACCCACACCGACTGTCAGGACAATAACCAGCACAACACTGGCCATGGCATAAGCCCGGTTTCGCTGAAGGGCAAAGAAGGGGCTGCCCAAGATGGCCATTAGTCCACGGGCGGGCCTGACCTCCTCAAGCTCGGTCTCGAGTGACTCGAAAAGTCCGTTGGGAACATCGACCGGATTCTCCCTGGCCTCCTGAATAAGGGCGCTGACTGCCTGGTAGGACGCCATCTCCTCGCGACAGCTTACGCAGATCGCAAGATGAGTTTCGAGGTCGATATCCTCTTCCGGAGTGATTTCCCTGTCAAGACGCTTCTCTATGAGAGCCAGGTAGCGTTTGCACTCGTTTTTGCTAGTAGTGTTTCCGTCCATTGCTGCTCTTGCACATCCAGATGTTTTTTTTCCTCTGTCCCCTTTGCCTCGTCTAGCCGAAATGAACCTTTTTCGCCAATTCGCCTTCTTCGAGAACCTCCCGAAGTTTCTTCCGCGCGTAGTGAAGTCTGCTCTTCACCGTGCCGCGGCTGATCCCAAGTGTCTTCGAGACCTCCTCTATCGAGTACCCCTCCAGCTCGAACAGCACCAGAACGCTCCTCATTTTCGGGCTCACTATCTCGAGCGCATTACGGACCGTGGCGCTTCGATCGTTCTGGAGAAACACCTCATCGGGATTCCTGTGCGCCTTTTGGGGCTCCACGAAAACGCGCTCGCTGTCGTCCTGGTAGTATGTGTTTTCCTTCTTTTTCCGCCTGAGGTAGTTCTTGAACTGATTCGCCGTGATCTGGAATATCCACTCCTTGAATTTCTGCTCATCGCGGAGCTGGTGGAAGTACTTGAAGGCCTTGAAATACGACTCCTGGAGCAGGTCCTCGGCCTCTTCGCGGGTCCCGGTGAGCCGGAAGGCGAAGTTGTAGAGTTCCACCCTGATATGATCCACCAGGGCAACGAATCGCTGGTCCGGAGACCGTTCCCGGTCCGCCGTTCCAGCCCCGTCATAGGCGACTACACGTTCCATCGTTGGGCCCTCTCTCACTTTGGGAGGAACCTTTGTCTCCTGCGGGTCCATGATGAACTCCAGTTCCTCCGGATGGGTATTATGTGGCCTTGTTGGGCCGGTTACTTATATAGATGCGGTTTACCATCCGAAGGTTCAATATGGAGGGGCGTCCCTCTATAAAGATTATCGCAGGAAATGGCAAAATGAGCAAGGGCTGGCGAGGGACCTACTCCAGCTCCTCGATTTCCATTCTTATCTTCGGCGCTACCTCGTCCTCGTTCAACTCAACCAAGCGAATAAGATATTCCTTTTCCCTGAACTGGCGGATCATGAAGCCGAATGCGAAGTAATTGTCGCCGATCAGGCGCGCGAGGGCGTCGTATGAGTCGGAGGAGATCGTCATTCCGGTCTTCTTGACATCCTTCAGGAAATAGCTGATCTCGACGATCGGGCCCTCGAGCTCCATGACAATCCCGTCATAATGCTGCTCCAGGGCGAGATTCAGGACGGAGAGGAAGATCGACTTGACCGCGTCCCAGCTTTTGTCCTCGAAGGAGCGAAAAATGTCCTCGATTCGGTTCAGGCGACGTCCCGGGGCGGGCTTGCGTGCTATGGGCACGCGGATGATGCCGGACGGGTCCTCGTTCCAGATGAATATGCAGAGGGTGTCCTGGTAGCGGAGCTGGTACTGGCCGGTTTCGAAGTAGTCGGTCTGGAGGATAGTCCGAATGGGATCCCAGTAACTCTTCGGGATGGCAAGGCCCCTCTCGTACTTGCCGTCGATCAACTGAAACGTCTGAACGCGCTCTTTTTCGTCACGGAAAAGGATCTCGGTTGCTCGACCGGCCGCCGCCTCATTGAGGATTTGCTCGGCGAAGGCGATACATTGCTTGCGTTCTGTGTCGTCGGACGGGTGCATAATTCCTGTCCAGCGTTAGGAGAATACTGCAACCTGAAATGATCCGGACTTCAGCCAGATTAGGATCGGAACGAGTCGGAGGTTCTAGACAGATTGTACCGCGAAGCCTGCATTTTAAACAAGTAGGGGCGCGGGGCACGCGCCCATTTTCTTCATTTTAAGGCGCGGGGCACGCGCCCTCATTTCTTTTCTCCCGCATTGCATGCAGGCGCGTGCCCCGCGCCCACAATTCCGAACACCTCCATTGAAGGCGGGCGAGTGACCCGCGCCCCTACACCGACACAAATACGA
>CBDUXL010000004.1:0-32538 GCA_965371155.1 uncultured bacterium
GGCGGTATTACAGAGATGCCCGCTGCGATGGAGATCAGCAACCTAGTGGTTGTCTGCCCTCACTGTAACGGGCATATCAGGCCGGGTAAGAAGACTATCGAGAAGGCCAAGGGCGGGAGGAACAAGCACTATCATGTTCGGGTTTGCCGCAAGTGCGGCGAGCAGCTCGACCAGGTGTAGTCCCGCAGGCGGTGCGGACGAGGATAGCTGTCATGGCGAAGAAGGACAAGAAAAAGAAGACAAAGGTTAAAGGATCGGACGGACGCCCGTTGCGCACCCCCGTTTCTCGACTGCTGGCAAGGTACCGCGATGAGGTCGTGCCCGAGTTGATGCGCGAGTTCGGCTGGACGAACAGGTTTCAGGTTCCCGTGCTCGAGAAAGTGGTCATCAATATGGGCGTGGGTGATGGGGCGCGGGATTACAAGCTGATCGAGGCCGCCGCTGCGGACCTCACGATCATCGCCGGCCAGAAGCCGGTGGTCACCAAGACCCGGACGTCGCAGGCGGCCTATAAAATCCGAACCGGCATGCCGGTCGGAACATTCGTGACGATTCGCGGCAACCGGATGTACGAGTTCCTGGACAAGCTCTTCAGCATTGCGCTCCCGCGTGTGAGGGACTTCCAGGGATTGAACCCAAATGCGTTCGACGGGACGGGCAATTTTACATTCGGTATACGGGAGCAGTTGGTGTTCCCGGAAATCGATTACGACGAGATAGACCGAGTGCGGGGAATGGACATAACGATGGTAACGACTGCGAAAAACGACATGCATGCGCTTGCCCTTCTGAAGGCCCTGGGTTGCCCGTTCAGGGCTGTCTCGTAAGCGTTGAGTGAACCAAGGATAGCTATCACATGGCAAAGAAAAGCGTCATAGCGAGAAACGAGAGAAGGAAAGGGCACTCAACCCGGTATCGAAACCGATGCCGTTTATGCGGGCGATCGCGTGGATATCTTCGCCGGTTCGGGCTGTGCCGTATCTGCTTCCGCTTGCTCTACCACGAGGGAGTGATTCCCGGTGTTCGAAAAGCAAGTTGGTAGAGGAAACCGAAAAGAGATGCCCAGGGGCTACCGAGTTAGTCATGAGAGGAGCATAGATCACCAATGGTCATGACCGATCCCATCGCGGACATGCTGACCAGGATCCGAAATGCGACCATGGTCAACAAGAAGACTTGTGATGTGCCGTTTTCAAAGCTGAAAAAGGCGCTCGCGAACGTTCTGAAGCAGGAGGGTTTCATACTCGGGTATGACATCCGCCTGGTTAACAACCGCAAGATGATCCGGTTTTACATCAAATACGCCGGCGAGAAGGACCCGGTGATCAGGGGCTTAAGGCGGGAAAGCACACCTGGTCGGAGGAAGTACGTCGGCCATCGAGATATCCCTTACGTGTTCGATGGGTTGGGGGTAAATATTGTCTCCACCAGTAAGGGCTTGATGACCGGGAGTGAAGCCAAGCGTCGGAAATTGGGAGGTGAGCTGATCTGCTCGGTGTGGTAAGTCGCTTACCGGGCGATCGAGTCGAAATGTCACGTATCGGCAAAAGGGCTATCCCCATACCGGAGGACACCAGAGTCACAGTCAACGGCCTCGAGGTCAAGGCTCAGGGGAAACACGGAACGCTCTCGGTCATAGTAAAGGACGCGGTTGGTGTCGATGTAAAGGACGGCACGGTGGTTGTTACCAACGCCTTAGGGACGAAAGCAAACAGGAAATTCCATGGTCTCTACCGCTCGCTGATCAACAACATCGTTGTGGGTGTCAGCGAGGGTTTCAGTCGGAAGCTGGAGCTTGTCGGTGTCGGCTACAAGGCCTCTGTGCAGGGGAAGGATGTCGTGCTCGATGTCGGGTACTCGAATCCTCAGAAGCTTCGCATTCCCGACGGTATCAAGGCGAGTGTCGAGAAGAACACGATGATCACCCTATGGGGCATAGACAAACAGCAGGTTGGCCAGTTTGCTGCGGATATCCGCAAAGTCCGTCCTCCGGAGCCTTATAAGGGCAAGGGAATCAAGTACGAGGGTGAATATGTAAGGCGCAAGGCCGGTAAGGCCGGCGCAATCGGCAGGGGGGAAGAATAGCCCGGTGAGTGAATGATGGACGCGAAGAAGAAACGCAATATGAGGCTTCGACGGCATCGCAGGCTGCGGAAGAAAGTTACCGGGACGGCGGATCGTCCCCGGATTGCCGTGTTCAAAAGCCTCAAGCATCTCTATGCTCAGGCGATTGATGATACCACCGGCCATACACTGGTGGCAGCCTGCAGCCTCGTTCCTGATCTCAGGAACGGCAAAGGTGACAAAGACACCGCAAAAGCCGTCGCCGAGCTCATGGCCGGCAAGATGAAGGACGCGGGGATCAAGAAAGTCGTTTTCGACCACGGCGGCTTCGGCTACCGCGGCAAGGTCAAGCTATTCGCCGAGACCCTTCGGAAGAATGGATTGGAGTTCTGATCTGAAAGGCTTAGAAGATACAGGAGAGAATCAGTGACTCATAAAGAAATAGTTAAATCCCGGGAGAATGCCCAGAGCCCTTCAGAGCAAGCCCCGGCGCAGGTCGAAGAGGTTATCGAGGTAATCGAAGAGGAGATTATCGAAGAGGTTGCCGAGCCCAGAGAGATGCAGGACCGGGTGATCTACATCAACCGCGTTGCCAAGGTGGTCAAGGGTGGACGTCGGTTCACTTTCACCGCCCTGGTTACTGTGGGCGACGGGCAGGGAAGGGTCGGTCTGGGTTACGGCAAGGCCCGGGATGTGCTTAGCGCGATAAAGAAGGGTCAGGAAAAAGCCAAGAAAGACATGATCGATGTGCCTATAATAAAAGGGACGATCCCGCACAGTGTAAAGCAGAAGTACAGCGCGGCGGTCGTTTTCCTGAAGCCCGCGAGTCCCGGCACCGGCATAATTGCAGGTGGCCCGGTCAGGAGCATACTCGAGATGGCGGGCGTCCGGAACGTGCTTGCCAAGTCTCTCGGTCGGACATCTACCCGCATCAATGTGGCTCGGGCGACATTCGAGGCCCTGAGGAGTTTAATGCCCCTGGACGAGGTGCAAGCCCGAAGACGGTCCAGCCTGGAGTACTGAGTACATGGTCAGAGGATAAAGCAATGAAGCTTTCAGAACTACCGAAAGATCCTGCAACCCGCAAGAAAAGGCGCCGATTGGGCCGCGGGCTTTCGCAGGGACAGGGTCGCTACTGCGGCAGGGGCCGCAACGGCCAGAAGTCCCGATCCGGCGGGGCGAAGCCGTACCCGTTTGCCGGAGGCGCGCTCCCGCTGTACCGTCGCATTCCCAAAATCGGTGGTTTCAACAATCCAACCCGTGTCGAGTACTTCCCTGTCAATCTCGACCAGCTCGCCGCGTTGGAGCTTCCGGAAGGAACCCGGATCAGTCCGGCTTTGTTGAAAGAGAAAGGGCTTGTCGACAAGCGGGGCGCAAGGGTGAAATTGCTCGGTCGTGGTGATATTGTGCGACCGCTTTCGATTGCCGTGCATGCTGCCAGCGCCAGCGCGAGGGCAAAAGTCGAGGCTGCGGGCGGCACGGTGGAGGTTATCAAATACCAATCCGAACGGGGGAAGAAAGCCGAATGAGTGATCCGGCCGCCATGTCCCGCCTGATGGGATGAGAGAACAAATGGTGAACGATAAGATCATATCAGTCTTCGTCAACGCATGGCAGGTTCCCGACCTCAGGAAGCGAATCCTTTTCCTGCTGGGCGTGTTCGTTCTCTTTGTGTTCGGCGCGCATATTCCCGTGCCCGGCACAAACGCCCAGGCATTGATGGACTTCTTCAACCGGAGTCAGAGCACCGGGGGAGCGACTCTGTTCGCGCTCCTGGACATTTTCTCCGGCGGCGCGCTCAAGCAGTTCAGCATTTTCGCGCTCGGAGTGATGCCCTACATCAACGCGAGCATTATTTTCAACCTCCTCGTGGTGATTATCCCGCAGCTCGAGGAGCTCCAGAAAGAAGGAGAAGCGGGGCGCAAGAAAATACAGCAGTACGTCCGTTATTCGACGGTCTTCCTCGCCTCTTTCCAGTCGATCGGCCTCCTGACCATGTTCAGGCAGAGCGGTCTGGTCCTGACGACCGGCGAGGACTGGGGCGCCGGTTTCAGCCTGATTCTGATCGTGTGCACGATGACTGCGGGAACATTCATCCTGATGTGGATGGGCGAGCTCATCTCGGAACACGGCATCGGCAACGGTGTGAGCCTGATCATTTTCGCGGGGATCATCTCCAGGATGCCGCTTACCTTGTCCCAGGACGTTGCCAGGGCATCTGTCTCGGGCCCCACCGACGCGTTCAAGACCGTTGTGATGTTCGCGGCCCTTGCGTTTGCGATGGTCTGGTGCATCACGTTCATGCATCTTGCCGAACGAAGGATTCCGGTCCACTATGCAAGGCGTCAGATCGGAAGGCGATTCACTCAAAGCTATACCCACTACCTGCCGCTCAAGGTCAACATGGCCGGAGTGATTCCGATCATCTTCGCCATCTCCGTTCTGCTGTTCCCGAGCACGATCGGTACGTTCCTCCCTCCGGCCAGCGATAACGCTGTGGTTGCGGCGTTCCAGAGATGGACCATGAATTTCCCCAATAGCTGGCCTTATTTCCTTGCCTATGCTGTTCTGACCATAATATTCACGTATTTCTATACCGCTGTAACATTCAACCCGAAAGACATAGCTGAGAACCTGAAGAAGAACGGCGGTTACATACAGGGAGTCCGCCCGGGACCAAGGACTGAAGCCTATATAAGCAGGATTCTGGAGCGGACGACATTCCTGGGCGCGTTTTACCTGGCTGCCGTTGCCGTAGTGCCGAGCATACTGTTCGTGAAGGTCTTCACGAACATGACCACACTTAACCTGATCGGCGGGACCAGCATTCTGATCATGGTGGGTGTTGCGCTTGACACTGTCAGGGAGCTGGACGCCAGGTTGACGATGATAAGGTACGAAAGTGCGCTTG
Source organism: uncultured bacterium (assembly GCA_965371155.1). Taxonomy (GTDB): domain Bacteria; phylum JAJVIF01; class JAJVIF01; order JAPKYR01; family JAPKYR01; genus CBDUXL01. Next base: position 4,976 of record CBDUXL010000004.1, read on the forward strand.
GATAAAGCTGAATATCTGAAAAATACCTTGCGAATCGGCGATTTGTGAGTATAATTGATCGTTTGTCCGATTCGCGAGTATTGGGCGGATCGCGAAAGGATGATGGTTGTTCAAATCAAGAGATTATTGCTTTTCGGGCCTCCGGGAGCCGGCAAGGGCACTCAGGCGGCCATTGTTGCTGAGCGACTCGGCATTCCGCATATCGATACCGGGAGCATTATCCGGGATAACATCAAGATTGAGACCCCGCTGGGGCTCGAGGCGAAAGCGTTTGTCGAGAAGGGCGAACTGGTCCCGAATGAGCTGGTGATCAGGCTCGTTGGGGATCGCCTTCGGAAGGATGACTGCGCGGACGGCTGGCTTCTGGATGGTTTCCCGCGGTCGCTGGAACAGGCTAAGGCCCTCAGCAAACTCGGGCCGAACGGTGGCGAGGCGGCTCAGAAGGTTGTCTTCCTGGAGGTTCCCGAGGACCTGCTTGTACAGAGGCTGTCATCGAGACGCATCTGCCCTCAGTGTAAGGCTGTCTACAATGTGATCACGCTTCGCCCGAGGACCGAGGGGATTTGCGACAAGTGCGGCGCGGAACTGGTCCAGCGCCCCGATGACAACGAGGAATCAATCCGAACCCGGTTCGGGGTCTATCATAAGGAGACCGCGCCGATTGCGCACTACTATCGCGAGAAAGGCCTCCTTGTGGAAGTAGATGGGTCGGGGAACGTGGAGGACGGGACCGACCGCATAATGGCTGTAATTGGCGACAAGGCCGGTTCGTTGCGTTAATAATGTTAAAGGAGAACGATGCCTAAGGAAGACGCGATAGAAGTAGAGGGCGAAGTAATCGAGGCTTTACCGAACGGGATGTTCAAGGTTCGGGTGAAGTTAAAGGAAGAGCACGAGGTACTCGCCCACATATCCGGGAAAATCCGGATGAGTTTTATCCGGATTGCTCTCGGCGATCGCGTGAAAGTCGAGCTGAGCCCATACGATTTGACTCGGGGCCGGATAGTATGGCGTCTTCGATAATGGCTGCAAGGGGTTGAACCGAGATGAAAGTGCGTGCGAGCGTCAAGAAAATATGCATCAAATGCAAGATCATCAAACGTCATGGTCGAGTGATGGTGATCTGCGAAAATCCCCGCCACAAGCAGCGGCAGGGATGAGCGAAGGAGCCTGATTAGTGCCACGTATCGCAGGAGTTGATATTCCGAATCGCAAGAGGGTTGAGATTGCCTTGACCTACATTTTCGGTATCGGGCTTTCGAGCTCACATAAGATACTGGGCACCGCCGAGGTGGATCGCGGGACTCGATCGCAGGACCTCACCGAAGAAGAGGTCGTACGGATCCGCGAGGAGATAGATCGAAACTACGTGGTCGAGGGAGACCTTCGCAGAACAGTGGTCGAGAATATCAAGCGAAAGATGGAGATCGGCTGCTGGCAAGGTCTGAGGCACCGTCGAGGACTTCCGGTGCGAGGTCAACGCACGCGCACCAACGCTCGCATGCGCAAGGGCCCGAAGAAGACGGTCGCGGGCAAGAGGAAACGCGCGGGCAAATGATCTACAAGGAATGATCTATGGGTAAGAGGAAAGGACATAAAGGTGGAAGGCGTCGCAGCAGGCGGCAGGTGCCGCACGGTGTGGCGCATATCAAGTCCACCTTCAATAACACGATTATCACAATCAGCGACCTGGACGGCAACACGCTTGTATGGTCGTCCGGCGGAGCCAAGGGCTTCAGGGGATCAAGAAAGTCGACACCTTTCGCGGCAACCCAGGCTTCCCGTGAATGCGCTCGCGCAGCACAGGACATGGGTATGCGGCGGATCGACGTATACACGAAAGGTCCCGGCAGCGGACGAGAGGCGGCCATCCGTGCGCTGATGTCCAGCGGATTGGAGCTGGGCATCGTCAAGGATGTCTCCCCGGTTCCGCACAATGGGTGCCGTCCCCGCAAGCGTCGCCGTGTGTGACAGATCAAGGAGAACAGGATAGTTGGCTCGTTACTCTGGACCAGTTTGCCGCTTCTGCCGCCGTGAGGGCTCGAAGCTTTTCCTGAAGGGGCAGCGATGTTTCACCCCGAAGTGCTCCATGGAGGAGGGCCGAAATCCTCATCCTCCGGGGGGACAACGCTGGGGGCGTCGAAGGACCGTCTCCGACTATAACGCCCAGCTTCGCGAAAAGCAGAAGGCCAAGCGTATCTACGGCATAAGCGAACGGCAATTCAGGAATTACTACAAGAAGGCCACCAAGAGGAAAGGCGTGACGGGCGATCAACTGATCGAGTTCCTGGAGCGTCGCCTTGACAATGGGGTCTATCGCATGGGATTCGCGGTGAGTCGCGCCCAGGCGAGGCAACTGGTGGGCCACGGCCACTTCATGGTCAACGGCCGTCCGGTGACCGTCGCGAGTTATCAGCTTCGTGATGGTGACGCGGTGGAGGTCAAGCCTCAGAAGAGAAAAGCCGCCCCGTTCCAGGAAGTTGTGAATCTCACGCCTGAGGAATGTACGTATCCCTGGATTGAAATGGACTACGTAAAACTCCTAGGGACATTTAAGCATTCTCCTCAGAAGGGACAATTCGACCATCAGATACAGATCAACCTGATTGTCGAGTTCTATTCCCGCTAGGGCGGGTCAGGAGGGAGCGAACATACATGCCCAACATCTCTATTGTAGAAAAAGAATCCGGTGAGGCGCTCGGTTTCCACCGAGATGTCGAGTTGATCGACCGCCTCAACCAGGTTCGTCCGACGATCACCGAGTTGCCGGAGGATGAGGAGGAGAACTGCTCTCACTTCGTTATCACTCCGCTGGCGCAAGGATTCGGCTCAACCCTCGGGAACGCCATTCGCCGAGTGCTGATCTCATCGATCACCGGAAGCGCGGTTAGCTACATCAAGTTCGAGAAGACCCTTCACGAGTACTCAACCCTTACCGGGGTCCGGGAGGATGGAATCGAGATTCTCCTGAACTTCAAGAGCCTGCAGGTCCACCTGAAAGGGTCCGAGAACTACGCCATTCTGACACTTGACACATCGAGCGTCGGTCAGGTCAAGGCGAAGGACATCAAGCCTAATCCCGACGTCGAGCTTCTTGACCCCGAACAGCACCTTGCAACGCTTACGGAAAGCAATGCTCATTTGAGGGTGGAGATCGGTGTCGCACGGGGTGTCGGTTACGTCCCGAGCGAGCGTCACAGGATCGGCGTCCTCAATCCCAAGTGGAGCGACAGCAGCAGGGCTCCCCTGGGAGTCATCGTGATGGACAGCAAGTTCTCCCCCGTACTCAGATCCAATTACGTGGTGGTGAACACGCGTGTCGGTCAGGATACCGAGCTTGACAAATTGACTCTGGAAGTCAAGACCAATGGGTCGATCACTCCGCAGCAGGCTGTGATGGAAGCTGCACAGATTCTGACCAGCTACTACAGCCTGTTTGCATCGTTCCCGGAAGGAGCGGAAAGCTACGAGTTCGCGGCGGATATCGAGACAAAGGTGGAGGGTGTACTTGCGCATCCCGTCGAATCCCTCGATCTGCCCATTCGACCGGCGAACTGCCTGAGGAAAATGGGGGTTCAGACTATCGGGGAGCTTATCCAGACCCCCGAGAGCGAGCTTCTGAAGATAAGGAATTTCGGTGAGAAGTCACTGAAGGAAATCAAGGACAAACTGGCAGCATTGGGTCTGGAGTTACCCAGCGGAACCGGGCGCCGTCGAAGGTCATCCGGAAGTTAACAAGACAACACCCGTGATAGGTCGGGCGATGATGCACCGATGAGACATCTTCATGGCCATAAGAAACTCAACCGTCCAACCGATCAGCGTCTGGCGCTCTTGAGGACGCAGGCGAAGAGCCTGATCGAGCATGGCGAGGTGACCACCACTCGCGCCAAGGCCAAGGCGCTAGCGCGGTTCGTGCAAAAACTGGTCACGTGGGCACGCAAGCAGGATGTTGCCGGCATGCGCCAGATACGCAAACAGATCAACGATCGAGACACGATCCGCAAGCTGACCCATGAGATTGTCCCTAACCTCATCAGCGAGGGGGGCGGCGAGGTCAGTGTCATTGCCGCGGGACAGCGTCGCGGTGACGGGTCCCATCTGGCAGTAGTTACGTTCAATATGGCTGAGTGAGCATAGAGGCGGGGGAATGTGTACATTGCAATTATGAACCGACCCCTGATCCGCGCCTTTCGGGCCACACTGGCCTATGACGGCAGCGGGTTCCAGGGCTCGCAGCTCCAGAAGAACGCCCGCAGCGTTCTTGGGGAGATCAATAAGGCACTTGGCAAGGTGCTCGCGCATCCGGTGAGGGTGAAAGCAGCGAGTCGCACCGATGCCGGAGTGCACGCAACCGGACAGGTTATCGGTTTCAGAACCTCCGCCCCGAGAACTGCCGAGGAAATCCATCGGGCGATGAACTCCCTTCTGCCCGGGGAAGTGCGATTGACGGACTGCCGGGAAGTGGGTTTCGATTTCAGCCCGCGTCATTCGGCGCTCGGGAAGGTCTATCTCTATCGGATCCTCCGGGCAAAAGAGCTTCCTCCGATGGCACGGAAGTATGTAGTTTTTCTTTCGGAGGAAAAACCGTTCCGGAGGGAGTTTCTGGAGAGCGAAGCCGGGGACCTGGTGGGGAAGCACGATTTCAGGAGTTTCTCACCAAGGCTGAATCCCGGCGAGAATCCGGTCAAGACCATCTGGCGCGCGAGAGTAACGGATGATCCGCCTTTGGTCGAAGTCAGGTTTACCGGATCGGGCTTCCTTTACCAGATGGTGCGTCGGATGACGGGTCTATGTATGGCGGTCGCCGGCGGGCGTGAGAAGCCGGGAGCTGTTAAAAGGGCCCTTGAGAGTCGACAGACAGGCTCAGTAGTCTACAACGCCGCGCCGCACGGGCTTTTCCTGGAGAAGGTGCTTTACACCGAGGAGGAGGCGGAGGCAATCGGGGAGTCGGTTTGATGCGGGGGAACGACAGAAATAGAAACTGGCGAGTGGCCACATCGCCGCTCGTAGGATAAGACCGATGGTCAAAACTTACGCACCAAATAAAACGACAGTCGAGCGCAAGTGGTGCAAGCTCGACCTTGACGGGCTGGTGTTGGGTCGCGCTGCGAGCGCGATTGCGACCGTGCTTCTCGGCAAGCACAAGGCCGACTATGCTCCGCACGTAGACAACGGCGATTTCGTGATCGCGATCAATGCCTCGAAAATCAGGGTCACCGGAAAGAAGATGACCGATAAGATCTACTATCGCCATTCCGGATGGCCGGGCAGCCTTCGGCAGCGCACTTTCGAGGAGATGCTCAAAAGGAACCCCAGGCGCGTTATCGAGCTTGCAGTGAAGAACATGCTTCCGAAAAACCGCCTCGGCAGGGCCCTTCTGAAGAAATTGAAAGTTTATGCGGATGAGGGCCCGTCGCATGGCTTCGACGCTCAGAAGCCGGATCCGTTTCCTAAACACGTTCTTGATCGGATGATCCGAGGAGAGAAGTAAATGGCAGAGACCACCTACATCTGGGGTACCGGAAAAAGGAAATGCGCGATCGCCCGCGTTCGCATGATGAGGGGAAAGGGGAAGATCCAAGTCAACGGGAAGGATTTCAAGGAGTACTTTCCTCGCAAGAAGCAAATCGAGAGAATACTGCAGCCGTTCGAGGTTGTCGGCAAGCAGAGTGATTTCGACATTATCGCCAAGATTCATGGCGGGGGGATCGCCGGTCACGCCGACGCGCTCAGGCTGGGAATATCCCGCGCGCTTGTCGAATTTGATGCAACGTTGCGCGGACCGCTGAAGGAATCGGGCTGCCTTACCAGGGACTCAAGGATCAAGGAGCGGAAGAAGTACGGACAGCCGAAAGCGAGAAAGAAGTTCCAGTTCAGCAAGAGATAATGCATCATCCTGCATAACTGAAGCCGCAACCGCCCGTGACGGACGGTTTATCATTTACCCATACCAGCGTTCCTCTCGGGGACACCTCATTTCGTCCCCGAAATGCAGGTGTCCCCCTCACTTGAATCTTTACTTTATTCCCGCAATTGGTCTGAAGCAACAACCGCCCGTGACGGGCGGTTTATCATTTGCCCATACCAGCGCAGGGGGTATCCGGGAGCCCTGGAATGATGCCGGACAAACTGATAATCGACGTAGCTAGATCCGGGCGAGTTCTCCTCGTCACACCACCGGGCGTATTGGTCCGGACCACGGAGGTTCGGTTGGAAAATAATCGGCAACCTGTCGATCCGCTTCCGGTTTCGTTTCCCGCTATGTCCGGTCCGCCCTTGTGCTTCGCTGGCATTTCGTCCCCGCTCGGCCGTGCAGAGGACTTCCACCCCCAGGATCCAGACCATGCCCGGCACACAAAAAAACCACCCCAGATGGATGGGATGGTCTGTTTCACCATTGTGTAGCCTCTGACTTCACTCAACCGTAATGGCGCACCAGAAGTACCCCACATCGCAGGCAAGTTCATACGCGTAGACGACGATTTCGAACGTTTCAGGGCCATCATCCACCACGATCACGCACCAGGGGCTGTTGTCGACCTCTTCATTCGAGTCGACCGTCTCGCCGGACTGGTCGTAGACCTGCATGTCCAGGTCCAGCAGGCAAACATCGTCGCCCTGGGCGTAAACATAGTAGGTTCCCTCGTCCAGTTCCACTTCATACACCCAGCCTACGTCTTCACCAACGTTGTGGAGCGGCTCGACGAAGGTTTCGATCACCCACTCTTCGTTTTCTTCCGCTGAATCCAGCCATTCCTGCCCAAGTTCAGTTGCCATGTCCATCAAATCCTCTTCATCGCCTTCGTACACCGGATAATCCCATTCCTCTTCATCCCACTCCGGCTCTCCCTGAACAAGAGCCCATGCGAAGTAACCCTCTTCAGCATCGCCAAGGAATTCCTGAGCGGAGACCTCAATAAATATCGCGCCGGATTCATCAAGTTCGAAATAGCACCAGGGCCAATTGTCCGGATAGTTGTCCTCATCCATGAGGTCGCCGTTCTCGTCGTAGACCGCCATGTCGAGGTCGACGATCATGCGGCCCCCAATACCCATCGCCTCGTAGTATCCCTCATCGAGGTCCAGTTCGAATTCAATGAATTGATGACGAGGGGAGAGAGTTTCAAGCCCGCTGTCGATAATCCCCTGCCCATACATCTCGGGATACTCCAGCAGGGAGTCGAGTTGTTCCTCGATGTAATCCAGCCGTTGGTCATCGGTAATCTCGCCCAATGTGCCGATCACATAGGCGATCAGGGTTTCTTCGTAACCCTCGACGAACTCGTATAACGCGAAGTCAACGGTAATGTTCATGCGTTCTTCCAGGAGAAAGCTACAGACGGTCAGACTGCTGGGTTCCTGGTCGGCAGCCAGCAGGTTGTTGTTTTCGTCGAACACGCCAAGGTCCAAATCATTGCAGCGCTGGTCTGATTCCGCCCAGATTGTGTAGTAGCCGGGATCGAGCGCAATGTCTATCGTTACCACGTCGCCCTCACCAGGCACGATGTCGCTATCTATCAATTCATAGCCGTTATACTCTGCTTCTTCTTCCCAGAAGCCGAGGGTTTCTTCGGCAAACCCCCCGAAATCCACATCGCTTAAGTCAGCCTCAAACGAGGATGGACCCGGGGTGCTTCGATACTCAGGCTCCACTTCCTCGGTTTCGTAACTGTAGATTTGGCCGCCCTCTTCCTCGGTGGTCATCACGAGGCAGTAGTAAGCTTCATCGTAGCCCTCCATGAAAGACCACAGGTTGACAAGAAGCTCGATTTCCTGCCGCTCGTCGATTGTGAATTCCAGAATAGGGATTTTGTCCCCTTCAGTGTCGCTGTCGATTTCGTCGCCGTACTCGTCGTAGGCGTACAAGTCGAGATCGTCAACATTCATCCCGCCGGACGCGTAGAATTTGTACGTGCCGGGGGCCAAGTCGATGTAGTAGTTGATATTGAACTCGCCGATTGTGTCTATGACGGATTCCAGGATCCCGTATCCGTTTCCCAATGCGATTTCTTCCCATTCATCAACTTCATTCTCGATGTAGTCGCTTGCTTCATCCGCGAATGCAGGACCGGGCATCAGCAAGAGCGAGAATATTGTGATTGTGAGCAGTAGTCTTTGCACGGCTCTCTCTCCTTCAGTCTTTTCAGGCTTTAAGAATGATGGGGGTAGTGTACCAGAAAATCGGGTCGGTTGAGTATTTTTTTAGCCTTAGCGGAAAGCAATCCGGAATGTCGGGGAGGCGTTGCCTGCTCCGCTCCAGGCGATTGCATCAGGGCAGGAACTATGTCCTGCCCTTAGGGGGATTATCAACACGGATGCGGCGTACGGCTGTGTGTCTTAATTATTCCTCGCAAAGCAGAATGCAGAAGTAGTCCGATGTATGCCAATCCTCGAATTCCCACACCTCGACTTCTATTTCCACCGTCATTCGACGCGGTAGTCGGAACCAGACGGCGGGCGCAGGATCGATTTCGATATCCTCGGCGATAAGCTCACCCCAGGAATCGTAAACGTGGAGGTCCAGGTCTTCAATATGCGCCCCGCCGGCGGCGAAGAGAATGTAGCTGCCTCGACGGAGAGTGATCTCGTATGTGCGGGAGTCATCGATGTCGTCGATATCGTCCATCACAGGTTCGAGACGGGCGTGGCGCGCATAATCATGTAACTCATCGAGTTGGTTCTCTACGAAACTTCTACCGTCTCTGCGGCCCCAATCTCGATCCCAGTCACGGTCCCAGTCACGGTCCCAGTCACGGTCCCAGTCACGGTTCCAATCGACGTTCCAATCGGAGTCCCATTCATCGTCCCAGTTGATCCAGTAGCCGTCGTCCCGGTCGCGCCAACGGCCCCGATTGCCTCGATCGCCGGAACGACCACGTTCGCTGGCAAGGACAAAGCAATACTCGCCCCGATTCTCCCAGCCCTCAAAACTGAAGACGGAAATTTCGATTTCGACCTCTTCACGGTTCCGAAGTGTGAACGATACAACGGGGTAGTTGTCGGACATGCAGTCGGAAGCGAGTTCGCGTCCGCGATCATTGAAGACGGCCATGTCAAGGTCGGAGATGTCTCGACTGCCTTCCGCGTACGCGTGATAGGTGCCTGGATTCAGGTAGAAGTGATAGGACCGGGTTGAGGAGATGGAATCCGCATCCGTCTCGATTACCCGATAGCCAAGATTCTCGGCGTAATTGACCCATTCATCCAGACGATCGTGGATGCTATCGCGGTGATATCCGTACGCCGTCGCGGATGGCGTTGTCAGCAGGAGAATCGCCGGCAGAGCGATTGCAGAGAGTAGGGTTCGCATAACTTGCTCCTTTCTTAGAGCGCCTCACTCAGGAAAAAGGGCGGGGAAACAGGAGAGAACCAGGGCAAGAGAACCAGGGCAACCACGAGAACCAGGGCAACCACGAGGGTTGCCCCTACGGGTTCCGCTATTCATCGGGTGTAGGGGCAACCCTCGTGGTTGCTCTCTTCTCGCACAAATGCAAAAAGGCCCGGCAATTGAATACCGGGCCATGATGTCAGTGTAACAGCTTGTTCCGTCTGAATCAGAGTCAGTCCTCTTCGCAGAAGAGGATGCAGTAGTAGCCTTCATCCTCTCCACGCTCAAATTCCCAGGCGATGACCTCTACGACGATGGTCTCGTAGCCCCTTAGCGAGAACTCGAGAATCGGATAGTTATCGTCGAAGTTGTCAGCGACGAAGGGGTCCTCATCATCTTCATATTCGTCTTCGTAATAAGCGGCAAGGTCCAGATCCGTGATATTCTCACCGCCCTGAGCGACAATCCAGTAATCGCCGCGTGGAAGATCGAGCGTGTAGCTGATGATGGAGTAATCCTCGTCGAGGGAGTCGATATCGTAATCGACGACCTCCAGGTCCTCGTCCACGGCTAACTCTATCCACTCGTCCAGCACGTGATCGATGTAGCTTCGCCTGCTCGCCGATGCGGTTAAGGAAATGGACAGAATGAATGCCGTAATAATCCCAATCATGATTGCCTTCTTCATCGTCAAATGTCTCCTTTGAACCCACCCTCAGGGGGGGCCCCGGTGTTTGGTGATGGCGTCCAATACCAATGGGCCTGAGCGCCTATGGTCTATATTGGACTATAGCGTGTTATGAACGCCACTATAGCATCCACAATGGACCCTGCCTGTGAACCGGATAAGGCAATGAGGTTTAATCCGAAATGGGAGTGCCGCGAAAAACCAGTTCGTGGCCGCACCCGTGACATGACCGCCGAGCGCATGGCTGTCTGATATATGGTAATATAGAGGCACAGCGGGTCTCGAACCCAGTTTGTATTTGTCCATAGGTGGAGGCTAAATCATGATCTCCCGATTGCTCGGTACGTTTGTGGTTGTCATCCTGCTGTCTACGCTGGTGCTGGGATGCTCGAATTCAACCGGTGGCGTCCCAACATTACCGAATGCCGGTTCAGAGGATCTCACTGCGCTGTCGACACTGGAAGGTGCGAAATCGCTCCCCGGTTCGCATGTCCTGTGGGGCATGTGGGAGATAACAATCGATCCATCGACACTTGAAGCCGATGTCATTCCGCTCCGGGGCGCGAGTTTCAATGCGAATGTGACTCAATTCATGCAGCCCCCGATGGCTCCAATGAACCTGATTAACGTGTATGTCGACCCAGGCGCCGGTGATATCGCCAACGGCCTTTTCGCGGTGGATATCACTCTCAATCACCCATTCCCAGGGATGGGGCAGTTTTCTGGATTCGATGTGAGGGGCGTGTTCATGGTCGATGGAAGCGTGTCGAGCGCGCACTACGGTGGCCTGATGTATGCCGGTGAGGATGAAGCTCGGCTGATGAACGCCGACGGCTGGACGCGATGGTGGAATCCGACTGAGTTTACGTCCTTCGAAACAATCTTCGGCTACACTCAGGGCCTTTTGGCGACGCCAGGTTTCAAAGCGACTGCAACACTCAACGCCCATAAGTACTTCTGCGATGGGCTCGGTGCGGAGGATGATCCGGTCATCGATCCCGATTCCCGCGGATTCTTCTCGACTGTCCCCGGCGTGAACACACGGAGGTACATGATTCAATTCACCATGGACGGCGGATCGCCGGTTGTGAGTTTCAACTATGCGGTGGACGCTTCCTGGAGTCCGCCGGACACCGGTGCAGGCCCGGATTTCACACCCGACGACTACAGTCTGAGCGCCAACTGCCAGGAGGCATACATGCTTGGGGTCGAGGATGCCGGATCGACCGCGTGGTATGTAGATCCTTCCAGCAACGGAGGCGACCTCCTGTTTGATATCACGGTCTATGACTGGCAATCGGTTGAGAATCCCGACGGCGTGTCTGGAGAGGTCGCCGCGATCTGGGTCGAGTCTGCCGAACTGATGGACGCGCCGGTGAATGTCCTTCCCACGGCGACGGCCCTTCCGGACGGACCAACATCAAGCGTGTTCCGTGTGGATATCACCGACGTTCATCCCACCGACATTTTGGGCCAGACATTGCTGATCGGTGTGGAGTCGGCAAATCCGACGAATTACGCGCCGAACCTGGAGGGTATCACCGGTTTCGACTTCCCCGACGAGCCGCTTGCTGCTTACATTTTCTGGGATGCTCCGATCGACGATGAGGAGCCGATCCCGCCCATTCCCGCGCCGACCGGCCTTGATAGCTGCGCCGCGGCCGGGGTGGTGAAGCTGTTCTGGGATCCGGTCGATTGGCCGACCCTGGCAGGCTATAACATCTACAAGAAAGAGTCGACTGCAGGATCATATGATTTCGACAATCCGTTGAATACGGAGATCGTGACCGAAACAACCTACATTGACACCGATGTCCAAATGGACGGTATGACATATGACTACGTGGTGAAAGCAGTGGACTCTGACACCACCGAGTCGCAGCCATCCAATGAGACCACGGCAACACCCGTGTACAACACCCCGACAGGTTTCACCGACCTGGATAATCCCGACGGCGAAATGGGCAACTACAATACCTCGGATTTCGTCAACGCGCATATCTCGGCGGACGGGACGGTCTATCTTGTCTATGGATTCGCGACCAGGTTCGTGCGCAGCAGCATTACCGACCCGACCAACTTTACGGAGCTATATCTCGGATCGTATGCATATGGGCGGTACGCTGACGTGGAGGCGGATTCCAACGGTAACGCGCATGTCGTCTGGGGCAACTGGTCCAACCCTACGAGAAGGTACTACTATGCAATGGTGACACCCGGCAATGACGTGCAGAATTTCCAGGAGCTGCACTCTTTCTCCGGCGCTGGAAGCTCGGAAGGCGAATCCACCATTGCGGTAACACCGGACGATGAAATCCATATCATAATGCCGTCGCATGATGGCTCTTACAATCTCACGTACATGCACGGCCAATCCGGGAGCTTCTCATCGCCGGAAGTGATAACGTATCAAGTCAACACCAGCATCTACCACATGAGACCCGACATGGCTTCCGATCGATTCGGTAACATACATGTTGCATGGACCGGCTTATCGGGTGTGATCTACTACCTGAAATGTGATTCGGAAGGCAATTGGGGCTCGGTTGAGAATGTCTCCTCAGGGGTTTCCGGATACGACAACTGGGCGGCTGTCGCTGCCGACTACCTGGGAGCGGTGCACATCGCCTGGCACATTTCGGGTGTATATCGGCCAGGCTATGCAAACAACAGGTCCGGATCGTGGCAAGGACAGTTGATCTCGGGTGCGCGGTCCGGCAACTGTGTTGGAGTCGCATGCGATCCTGATGGAAATGCCTATGTCGACTGCTGGAGCGGCAGCGGCGGTGACCGCAGGAATAGAGTCATTTTAATCGATCGCAACAACAATGTAGTTGAAATAGCGATGGTGAATGATGACACGCCTTACGACGCATCTTGGTGCTCATTTGCCGGCATTATCGATCCGTGCTGGGACAGCAACACGAGCACGATGGCGTTCTGGAGGGATTTCCCGCCCTCTCCCAAACCGAAGTACGCAAGGATTCAGACGGACTATTAGGTGCTGCGGACCTGAACAAGCACTCAGGCCCGGCATCTACTATATTGGTATACTACAACACACGCAGGATTTTGCCTTGCTATACCCGATATCCCGGAGGACGAGTCCATGACATCCCGATTCTCTTATCTCAGCCTGATTACATTATTGGCGACTATCATCGCCCTGGGTTGCTCCGGTTCAGCCAATAACGATGCGGGTAATCCAATGTCGCCGGATAATTGGCCCGGCGATCTCACCGCGAACAGAGAAGTGACGACATCCGCTGGATCGCACGTGCTTTGGGGCACGTGGGAAATCCATATTGAGTCAACGACTCTTGAAGTCGACATTATTCCTCTCAGGGGCGCGAGTTTCAATGCGAATATCACCCAATTCATGCAACCCCCCGCGGCTCCCATAAACCTGATCGGGGTATACATTGACTCGGGAGCAAGCAATATCTCCAACGGCCTTTTCGCGGTGGATATCTCGCTCAGTCACCCATTCCCGGGGATGGGGCAGTTCTCTGGATTCGATGTGAGGGGCGTGTTCATAGCTGACGGGAGCGTATCGAGTTTGCACTATGGAGGTCTGACGTATGCCGATGAGGACGAAGGTCGGCTGTTGAACGCCGATGGATGGACTCGTTGGTGGAATCCGTCGGAGTTCACCAGTTATGGAACGATCTTCGGATACACGCCCGGTTCATTCTCAACTCCCGGTTTTCAGGGAACCGCCTCGCTAAACGGTTACAAGTACTACTGCGACGGCCTGGGCGCGGAGGACGAGCTGGTCATCGACCCTGATACACGCGGTTTCTTCTCAACCGTGCCGGGTGTGAACACTCGGCGATTCCTCATTCAGTTCCCATCGGATGGTATTACCCCAGAAGTGAAGTTCAACTACGCGGTGGATGCATCCTGGGACCCCCCTGATCCGGACTCCATCCCGAATTGCACGCCTGACGACTACAGCCTGAGTGCCAACTGTCAGGAGGCGTACCAGATATCGGTCGCGGATGCAGGCTCCACAGCGTGGTTTGTGGACAGTGCAAACAACGGAGGCGACCTCCTTTTCGATATCACGGTGTACGACTGGCAGTCGGTTGAAAATCCCGACGGCGTGCCTGGAGAGGTCGCTGCGATCTCGATCGAGTCCCCGGATCTCATGGATACACCTGTGAATGTGCTACCGGCACTGGAAATCCTGCCCGACGGCCCGACATCCAGCGTATTTCGGGTTGAGGTACTCGGTGTGCACCCAACGGGACTTGAGGACCAGACTTTGATGATCGCCGTCGAATCGGCCAGCCCTCCTAACTACGCGCCGAATGTCGAGGGTATTTCAGGATTCGATTTCCCCGATGAGCCGCTTGCGGCATACCTGTTCTGGGATGCGCCGATCGGCAACGAGCAGCCGAACGTGATTCCCTCGCCGACAGGCCTTGATAACTGCGCTGCGGCAGGCGTGGTTGAGCTGTTCTGGAATGCGGTCGTCTGGGCTGACCTCGCCGGATACAATGTGTACAGGAAGGAGTCCACGGTTCCCGACTACGATTTCGACAATCCGCTCAACCCGTCACCGATTGCCGAAACACACTACCTGGACCTGACTGTTCTGGATGACGGCACCACCTATGACTACGTGGTGACCGCGGTCGATCTCGACACGACAGAGTCCGATCCATCAAACGAAACGCAAGCCACGCCGGTCTACAATACGCCGACAGGATTCACGGATCTGGACATTCCTGACGGCACAATGGGAACCGGAAGTGTGGCCAATGTGACCAATGCTTTCATAACCGGAGACGGCATGGTCTATCTGGTGCAGGATTGGGGTATCTATCTGATTAAGGGCGACATTTCGGACGGCAGCTACACATCGCAGACGTATATCGCCTACGGGGCGTGCCCGGATGTTGCGGTGGATTCGAACGGCGTCGCGCATTTGGTGTGGTCGACAACGGGAGTCACCAAGACATACTATTACGCTTCGGTTGATACGAATAACCAGATAGCAGACAACACCCAGTTTGACAGTTTCTATCAGGGCGCCAGCAATATGGTGGAGCCGTCGATTGCGCTGACGCCGGACGATGAAATCCACATTGTGTACCCCAAGACCGATGGAACTACGCAGATCTACTATATCCATGGCTCGCCGGGGGATTTCTCAACTGCTGAGATTATCACCAGCGACGCCATGGGCTTCGCTTTCCTGGCTGATCCGTGTCTGGCAGCGGACCATGAAGGCAACCTTCACATGGTCTACACCGCCTCAGGTTACGACATCCATTATATGAAGCGAGACACCGACGGTGTTTGGAGTGCGTGGGAGGATGTGGAGTCCGGTCTGGGCGCGACAAGCCTTCGTGCCGATATGCAAGTTGACCTTCACGGAGTGGTGCATGTCGCGTGGAATCGCGCATCCGGTGGCTGGTATCCGTGGTACAACAGCAATGCAGGCGGAAGCTGGGGCACGCCGCTTCAGTTGTGGTATTCGGGGATCAGCAACGGACGGGTTGGGCTTGCGATCGACCGAGACTCAAACGTCTACATTGACTGGTACAGTGATGTCGGCATGGCGCTCGTGGACAAGGGAAAGTCAATCGTGGAATCCGGGCTGATCAGTGACACTGGCGGCGAAATGCGCGCGTTCCCATCAATGGCGGGCATTCTCGACCCGTGCTACACTGACGACGTGTCCGTCATGGGCTTCTGGAAGCTGTACCCCACCTGGGCGCCTCCACAGATAAGCCGCATTCAGACGGACTATTGATAAATGAATGGAGTATTGATGTTGCGATGAGGATTCGATGATCAGGTAGTCTGCTGCGTTCCCGATCGGGAACCATCACTCACCCTCACCATGCATGCCGGCGCGGATCGGCAGGCATCATGGCGTGAGGGCTTTTCCTTGGTTACAATAGAAGGGACTGATCATGTCTTACGAGACTGAAAAAGCGGTTCCGACCGCAATTCTGGTCGGATTCACATTCAGGAGCAAACGGGATAGGCGCGCGATGCTCGATGACCCGCTTGCCGAATTGAGGCTTCTGGTCGAAAGCATGGGCTGCGAGGTTGCGGGCGAGGTTTTCCAGCGCAACATGCAGCCGAAGGAGCGTTACCTGATCTCGGCGCACCTGGTCGAGCTTGCGAAAACCGAAATCAAGCGCACCGGCACCGGCGCGAGTTGCCTTTGCGTGGACGACACGCTCTCGGGATCGCAAAGGGCGAACATTGAGGATCAGGTCGAGTGCGAGGTGCTCGACCGCACCGAGGCGATTCTGCAGATCTTCGCCCGCCGAGCGCACACATCCGAGGGTATGCTCCAGGTGGAGCTGGCGCAGCTTACGTATCTTCTCCCGAGACTCAGAGGACGCGGCGGGCAGGAGCTTAGCGCGCTCGGAGGTGGAATCGGGACGAGAGGTCCCGGTGAGACGAAGCTCGAGACCGACCGTCGGGTCATCAGAAAGAGAATCTCGCTCCTGAAGCGGAAGATTGAGGTGGTCAGGAAACGACGGGCCACCCAGAGGAAGAAGCGACGGCAGTCGGGTGTGCCGGTGATCGCCCTGGTCGGCTACACCAACGCCGGAAAGACTACACTTCTGAATGCGCTTTCCGGCGCGGATGCTTACGCCGATGACAGGCTGTTTGCGACGCTCGATCCCGTTACTCGGAAAGCCTACGCACCGCCCATTGAAAGGGAGATTCTTGTCACCGACACGGTGGGGTTTATCGACCGGCTGCCCACGGAGCTTGTCGCGGCGTTCAGGGCCACCCTGGAGGAGGCGTTGTTTGCGGATTTGCTGGTTCTGGTGGTGGACGGAAGCGAGCCGGAATGGGAGCGCAAGCTCGAGGTGGTCGAGCAGACGGTCGAGGATATCGGAGCGGGTGAAATGCCTCGGTTGCTCGTTTTTTCGAAGGCCGATCTGTATGGGGAAACGGTCGGGAATCCCATCGATGCTGACGAAGATGAAGATCCTGATGACACAATCACCATCGGTGACGCCCCGGTGATGGACGGCGTACGCGTGTCGGCGCTGAAGGGGACGGGTTTAAGTGATTTCTGGGATGCTGTAGGGGAGGAACTGGCGTTGTAGCGATGTGAGATCCGAGCGGGACGGCGAAGAATCGGCTACTCTGTTCTGCAGCAGGACATTGCAGTTCGGCTGGGGAACATCGTTTTCATCTTATTCTGAAGCGAATTAGTCCTTTTTCGATGGCGCAGGAAGTGATAGTATTATGGGGGAGCAGAATGTGAAATAGCATCCTTCCAATTCGTTCCTGGTTGCTCGGGTGATGAGTAGTAGTCCTTTGCACAAAGACCTGGCAGGAAGTATTATGACTTTGCGTCGATTGGTGGCTGAATGAAGCCGATTCTTAACGACTCGATGATAGCTGATCTAGTGGCGAAGCCAAAATATTTGCCTCGCAACTGGCAAAGGCGACTGACTTTACGCCGTGGGAAGAATGATGGTCATATGCGCTGCACGCTCACTGTAGAATGCAACGGAGACGAGTTCTTGATTAAGGGTCGTCAAAGCATGCAGAACATGCTCGACTTCTCAGTTATCCTTGTCTATATTGATGAGGACGACAACAAGTATCATCTGCTGCGGTGCAACGGGGTTCATCCATCTGAGCACACTAACATCTGGGAGAAACTGCAGGGCTTGCCGAACCATACATTTTCTCCATGCTGCCATGTCCATCAGGCCACGCAACGGTACCAGGAGTCCGGCTTGACTATAGATGGCTTTGCAGAGCCGACCATCGATTATTCAGACTACTGGAGTGCAGTCGACCATTTCATTAAGCGTTGCAATTTCATAGATCCGGATCCGAAGGGACCGGAAACCATGCTATTGTTTGGTGGTTCCGAATGAATATCCAATTGCTGGAACGCGAATTTAAGGAGAAAGTTAGCGATCAGGTGAGAATTGTCCCTGAAGGTCTCGATAGGTACATCGTGTTACAGCCATTCATGTTCGATGACGGTGACCATTTCGTAGTCATTCTTAGAAAGACCGAACATGGTTGGGTCCTGACTGATGAAGGGCACACTCTGATGCACGTTCAATATGATGAGCTGAATCTACAATCCCCGACGCGCTCGAAGATCATAGAGTCTACACTAAGCGCATTTTCTATGGAACGCATCGATGGCGAGCTGAAGCTGTCTGTGCCCGACGAGAGATTTGGAGATGCTCTATTTTCCTACCTGCAGGGGCTGAATAAAATCTCCGACATAGAGTTCCTGAGAGTCGAACGTGCACGGTCGGCTTTTCTTGAGGATGTACGGGCCCTCATGGAAGAGATGATTCCTGAGGATCGTCGCCAATTTGACTATCACGATCCTCGGCACGACCCCGACAGGAACTACGTGATCGATTGCCGCATCAACGGCATCACGCGACCGAATTTCGTCTTCTTTGTTCAGAGCAATGAGAAATGCCTGCACGCGACCATCGTTTGTCAGCTCTACGAGAACAGGGGTATTGAATTTCGTGCTACCGGGATTTTCGAAGACCAGACTGATATAAACAGGAGGGCAGTCGCTCAGTTCTCCGACGTAGCCTACAAGCAGTTCTCAAGTCTGGGCTCAGCGAATCGCATGAAAGAGTATTTTGAGGAAGTGTTGCGTGGGCAAGCTTGAACTGGGACGTAGGTTATCTGCGACTCTGATATTCTGTATCGAAATCAGGCGTTTCACGATGGGGACTCGGCCTACCGGGTAAGCTTTAAGGCAGCACAAGTAGGCTTTGGTCTCTCTGGAAATCACCCGTCCACTGTAAATCAGCATTTATTATGAACCCTTAAGACGCATTAATACTAATCCCCTCTTTGCCGATAATACTATTAATAAGAAAAGCAGACTCTCGCGGGCGACAGCCATGCGGGGACATGCGCTTGGGAAATGCAAATCGACACCTTCAAAGGAAGACTCCGGTCAAGGAGGAGACACATGAATACCAGGTCAATCCTTGTGATACTCGCTGCCTGCTGCATCCTTGGAGTTGGATGCGGCGGCGATGGAGTTGGAGTGATCACACCCACTGAACTCAGTGTGCAGAGCTTTATAGAGGGCTTCGGCTCTGTGGAAGGGGGATCAACAAATACTTTCACCATTGAGGTCACCGGCGACACCGGAATTACATACCAATGGAGTGTTGCCCCTCAGTCGGCGGGAACTCTGACAAACCCGACATCGGGCACCACCCAGTTCATCGCCGGTTTAGTGGCGCAGGACCTGGTGGCGGTTATCCAGATTGTGGTGAACTCGGATCACTGCGATCCGGTTGTGCTCAGCCACGAGATAATCATCGAACGGGCGCAGCTGGGAACATTGCTGAACGTGAGCGGAATCTCAGGTCTGGCGACGCTTGATCCGGGCGGGACTGCGACATACGTCGTTGAGGCTACCGGCGATGATGGGATCACGTACAACTGGTCCGTCGATCCGGAAAGCGCCGGGACGTTAACCCCCTCCGATGAAGCCAGCAGCGATTTCCAGGCCGCGTACGGTTACGAGAATTACGCCACGATTCAGGTTGTGGTCAATTCGCAATTGGATGGTCCGATTGAAAGGACGCACGAGATTGTGATCGGCACCCCACCCGGACCTGGCCCGGGTCCCGGGACCGAGCTAACCATAGGCGATATCAGCGGACCGCTCTATGTGGATGAAAACACAACCGTCACCTACGAGCTGACGGCCAGTGGCGACACGGGTATCACCTACCAGTGGTCGACATACGAGGCGGGCATCGGTTCGTTCGATACGCCCCAGGCCGCGAGCACCGATTGGACCGCGCCTGAGGTGACCGAATACACGCACCTAGTAATGAGGTGTGAGGTCGATTCCGACAACACCGACCCCGTGATTAAGACCCACCAGGTCGTGATTCGCGACGTACCCGTTGACTACACCCTCGAGGTATCGGAAATTGACGGCCCTGAGACGCTGAATGAAGGGACTCAGGGAGTCTACAGTGTCACCGTCACCGGCGATACCGGAAAAGTATATGCCTGGTCATGCTCACCCGATTATGTCGGGGAGTTCCTTATGCCGGACAATGCGTCAACCGGATTCAGATCCTTCCAGGTCGATGAGGATACACAAGTGACCTTGAGGATGGAGGTCAGCTCCGATCACTGTGGTCCGATTGTCAAGACGATGGACGTAACGATTCTGGACGTTTTCCAGCCCCCTGTTGCCGCCGCAACCGCCAATCCTATTCCGGCGCTGGTCTGCGAGGATATCAACTTCACGGACGATGGCTCGAACGATCCGGACGGCGGCGAAATCGAGCTGTATGAATGGGATTGGGACAACGACGGCGAGTACGATGAGAATGGTGACAATGTCTATCATTCCTGGGATCAGCCCGGTGTTTACCATGTGGGTTTCAGGGTTACCGACGACGAAGGTATATCAACTGAACTTGAGTTCCCTCTGATGGTGGCTGTTGAGAACGCGCTTCCGACCGCGATAGCTGAGTACGAGATTATTCCGCTCGGAGTTGGAGACCCGATCCATTTCACCGCCGTTGCATCGCATGATAACGACTGCGAAGGTCAGGCAATTGTCAACTGGGAATGGGATTGGAACGGCGATGGAGTGTTCGATGAATCCGCCGCAACCGTATATCCTACATACGATGCAGTGGGCACATACTATGTGCAGCTCAGGGTAACCGACGATGAGGGGGCGTTTGACCTTCTCGATGAACCACTGGAAATTGTCGTGGAATAGCCTGTAGGCACTGCCTCCCAACCGGAAAACGACGACACGGTAGCCCCACCACTTGTGGTGGGGCTTTTCGGCATATTAAAGCCTCATCGATTCCGCGATGACAAAATGAGCGTGGTTGACAATTATCGCTTCTACTGTTGCGCGAAACTTGTCGCCTTCGTGGGAGTGATACGCAATCGCGTGCTGGACCTCCTCCGGAAGTCCCGCCCCGCGTGCGATAGCCATGCCGCCTACGGAGTGGCCAAGCAACCTACCCGACCTGGATAACCCGAACCTGCCGTCCTTTTCCTCGAACTCAATCAACTTACCGGCATCGTGCAGCAGCGCGCTCGCGATCAGAAAATCGGTATTGACTTTCATCCTTGGGTTGTTCGGGTACGACTCATCCAGGGCCTTGGCGATTGCTAGCGCAATCCTGGTCACGGCCCGAATATGTTCGAGCATTGTGGCGGGCGAAGGATCGACGAGAATCGTGAACGGCATTCGGGTCAAGTCGCCGGGTTTCCATCCACCGGTCGTGAGCGCATCGGTGAACGCCGTAAGGGTTTGGCCTCTGAGGTCCTCATCGTCGATGAGGTTGAACTCGGGAACGAGGGCGATTAGTTCGTCATGCATGGTCGATCCTTCCTTTGTCAGCTCTTCTGAATCGCGGGACGGAGGCCCGCGCTGCCGGCGACATTATGTCGCCGCTCCGAGTTGCGTTCGTCGAATGTTGCATTCGTTGAATGTCGCGTTCGTTAAATGTTGCGTTCTTCCGGACCCGAGTAACTGTAGTCGGTTGGATGGATCTTTCGTACCGGACGCATCTCCGTCATCTCCTCAGTCACGTGAGCCACCAATCCCGGCGCTCTCGCGATAATGAAGAACCCGTTCATCATGGTGGGCGGAACACCGAGATCGCCCAGCACCGCACCGAGCGCGCCGGTGATGTTCATCGGAAGCGCCACCCCTGATTTCCTGAATGTTTCCTCGAGCGCTCGGGCAAGTTTCACATAGTCACCGACGAAACCATATTCCTCACATGCTGCAAACAACCGGATGCTTCGTGGATCGGCAGTGTGGAGGGGATGCCCGAAACCCGGGACACGCTTTTTCTTCGCTTTGTAATCGGCTATCACTGCCTCCGCGGCTGCTTCATACGAAAGGTTTCGTTTTTTCATCACGTTCAACGCTTCGTCGAGCGCCCGGAAACATCCCTCGATCGCGGCTCCGTGATAGCGATTCAAACTCGTGATTCCCGTTGCGACCGATGCGGAAAGAGTGGCTCCGGTCGATGCCGTCGTGCGGGCGGCGATGCAACTGGTGGACGAGGGTCCGTGGTCGATGCACGAAACGAAGATCACATCGAGCAACCTGGTGAGCTTCTCGTCGGGGAGTTCGCCCATCAGGTCGAGCCAGATCGCCTGAGTGAACGTGACTCTCCCCATCAGTTCCTCGATCCGGTAACCTCGGACGATTATTTTATTTCGTGTGGCCAGTGAGAGTTTGGTTTCCCAATGCAAATCGGACATCGCGATTCTCCTGCTCGGTCTCTTGAGCCGGGGTGCATAGTGTAACTTAATACGGAGATGAAGGCGATGGTGCGATTGTTCACCAATCGGCAGGCAAGGTGCGACGGAAGATACCGTAGCTCCAGTTGTTGGTATTCGTCCAGAAGTCACCGCCGGCTATGCACCCGTCGGTCGCACCGTTATCGTCGGTGCCGCTTGAGGCTTGAGCAATGACCTTGTTCTGCATCCCGTCGATAAATCGCGCGATCCAGATCCTGGTGCCATTGGGAGCACCATGGAAAAGTACCCGACAGTAGGGGTTGTCGGTGTCCACGGTCACACCGAACCGATAATAGTTGCCTCCTAAATTGGTCTCGAACACGTTTGTGTCCGCGAAAACCTGCGTGCCGTCGAGTGCCAGCCCGAATAGCTGACCAAGACCGAGGTTTCCTCCCATGTCGTGTACTGCGAAAAGAATCGCTTGAGTTTCAGGATCGTAGGCGATGTTCGAGAGATTCCGCCAGAGGGGATTCGAGAGTGAGTTGGTGCCCCACGGCACGCTGTCCGAGGTGTTTTGGAATTGGAAGAGAAACTCCTGCGCGTAGCTATTCTGCTTGTCCCAGAGGTAGACATTGCGGGAACCGTTGTAGGCAATCAGGTCACCTTCCTCGGTTGTGGTCATCCCGTAGATGATCCCCGATACGGAAGTCAGTTCCGTCTCATTGGAGAAGTCCGATCCATCCCAGTCGACGAAGATGGGTCTGCCTGGGGAGATGTTGGACACGAAGAAGATACGGTCAGTGCCCGATGTTGTCCCGTCGACAGCAAGCCAGCACTTGTAGTAACCGACCTCGCCGCCGCCCGAGTATGTATGCGAGATCACGTCATTCACCGGGTCAGACGCGGAATGGAGGAAGATTTTGCTCATCGCCCCCGTATGCCAGAACATCCCCGGCCCGATCAGCTTTGGATCCGGATCGTTGATCGTGGCATCTATCGCATCATAGAAATGCGCGCCGTCCGCCGGACCGTTGACATCGTACCACTGGGAGTAAGTCGGCAGGCCGGTTCCGCAGCCGCTCACATTGATTTGAATCGGTGCATCTATTTCGTCCTCGCCGCATGCGTTGATCGCCTTGCACATCACATCGAACGTGCCGGAATCATCGAACTGGTGCGAGATAATCGGCTGATCCGTCTGTTCGTCGTACGTCCCGTCCCCGTCCCAGTCCCAATCCCAGGTGAACGGGGGAGTTCCGGTGGTGGCCGACGCATCGAACGTGACGCTTTCCATCACAAAGATGTCGGTGTCCGTGGTCGCCTCGGCGTACGCTGTGGGCGGTATACATCCCGACTCGTCCGCGATTTCCACCCAACCGAGCCGGTAGGCGGCGAGAGGACCATCCGGAGCCGTTACCCCGTATCCCTGGTCGTATGATGTCGGATTTGCAGGCTCCACCGATACAAGGAAAGAAGCCATACCCGATGCTGCGGGGTCTACATCGGCGATCTCAACATGCCAGACAGAGGAAATCACCGTGCCGCTTCCGGCGACACGCGCATCATCGAGTGCCGTCCCCTCAAGTGTTGTCGCTACGGGATAATCATTGCACGTCTCGCAGGCCGAGATGTTGATTCTCGCGAGCTCGAACACATCAACCGCGGGATCCAGCGCTTGCCAGGAATAAACCTCCAGGTCCAGAACCAACTCGCCTCCATAGGATGACGGATCCTCGAAATAGAGACTTGATTCGGACGGGTCAATGTTGACGAGAAACGGTTCCTGCTGATTGGCGCTGAACGGGAAATCACCGGGAAGGTCCCAGGTGTCGGGATTCCCGCTGTTTGCCGGATCACCGGGTTCCCAAACTGCGCTGACAGCGTATTGGAACTCCAGGTGCGGCTCGCCTCCGTCAATCGGGAACTGGAGATTGTAGCGACGCGTGTTGGTCACGCCGGATGAAAACTGGCCTCGGGCGGCGGGATTGTCGGTCGTGTATTCCACGAGGTCGTCCTCGGCGCCAAGGCCGTCCGCGAAGTACTTGTAGGGATTCAGGGTCGCCGATGGATCCGGGTTATTGCCGAGCGCTCCGGGTGTGTATGAGAAAATGGGAAGAGTGCCGCTGAATTCGGGATAGTTGAACCAGCGCGTGTATCCGTCCGGGTTCTCAAGGATCCCCGTGCCATCTGGTTCGATTGCGTAGAGAATGTCGGGGTCGATAGAGTCGGTGACTGGGCCGTCGGCGAGGAAAATACCGTTCACATCGAAACCGGTGAACTGGACCATCCCCGTAAACGGGTGGGTGAGCGACACATCGACCGCGATGCGGCCGTCAATCGGCAAGGTCGACATGTCAACGACCATAATCTTGAGGTTGTCGAGGCTCCCGCCGGGCGGCTGCATCCATTGCGTGACATTCGCGCGGAACATCCCCGAACGGAATGGGACTATTTCCACCGTCCGGGTTACGGGGTCGATGGACACGGTCCACCAGCCCCAGAGGTCGCGGTGAGCATCAATGGATTGCGGTGATGCCTCCGCGCCGTTCGTGTTGGGATCGGAAATCGCCGGTAGGGCGGGATTGGATGCGTTCGAGCACCCGAAAATCACCATCGCGGCTATTATGGCGAGCACCAGGTTTATTAACCGTTTCATTTTCTGCCTCTCAGGTTATGCTGAATATTACCCCACCCATCCAGTCCACAGCCTGTGTTCACTGCCTGTATGTTCAATTTTAATGCATATGGAGGAAATATCAACTGTGACATGCGCAGGATGCGCATGGCACGCCGTGTAGTATGCGCAGGATGCGCATAGCACGCTATCGATCAAGAGCTAGGTGGGCAAGATAGTGCCCGTCATCTTGGCGATAAATGCTCTCGCATAGCCAGCCGCATTTTGCTGCATGGTTCGTCAGGGTTTCGGGATCGACATAGAGCCACCAGAATTCGGGGCCTTTTTCGCCTTCATAGTGAAACTGGTAGAGAACCTCGCCGTAGTAGCTCCTAACCGGAGAGGCTTCCCTCGCCTCGATCTCAATTGCCGAGCATGTCTCCCTGAGATCGAGCGAGTCGAGCAGGAGTCGGCCTTCGGGCAGGATGAGCTTGCGAGAGTACTTGAGGAAACGGGTGAGGCCGTGGAGGTTCTCCACGATTCCGATTCCGTTCATCATCATCAGGAGAGTATCGAACCGGCCCGCTCGATGACGGCGAAAACCGAAAATGTTGCTGCAGGAGGTCTCCTCCACTCCCCTGCCGTCCATCACCTCGACCGCCTGTGGCGCTATATCAATAGCACAGACAGAGTGACCCAGCTCCTGAAGCGCAAGCGCATGACATCCGGCGCCCGCGCCGATATCCAGAACGCGACCCTTGCATAAACTCATAGCTGTCTGCTCGAGTGAGGGGAACTCATCGGGTCGCCTGAAAAATTGGCCGACCGCAACCTCCTCGGGATCTTCGAGATCGCTGATCGCAATGAGCTTGGAGGAAATATCGCCCCGATGATAATCAAGAAGGGCTTCGCCAAGAGGATCCCAGGGACTTGAGTGCATTTGGCCAGCTCCTGCGTGTAGGAAGCTCCTCTACGCCGTCCCTTCGGCCGTCTTCTTTTCCAAACTCTTTAGAACTTCGTTGGCAACTTTCGGGATGTCCACGAAATTCTCGACAATATGCGCGCCGGCGGCTTTCAGCGCCTGGACCTTCCCTTCCCTGGTGCCCTTGCCGCCCTCGATAATCGCGCCCGTATGACCGAACCGCGTGCCCTCTCTCGCGCCCTTGCCCCCGACATACGCAACAACAGGTTTTGTGACTTCCTTTTCCATCATCAAGTCGGCGACGCGCTCCTCCTGGCTGGTGCCGATCTCCCCGAACATGATTATTACCTCGGTTTCGGGGTCGTCCTGGAAACGCCTGATAATTTCCGGCTGGGGAAGTCCGATCACCGCGTCACCGCCGACATGGCAGATAGTCGAGAGGCCGATTCCGGCTTTGGAGAGGTAGTAGGCAATCGAGGATGTGATTCCGCCGGAGCGGCTTGAAACCCCCACTTTGCCGGGCTTGAAGAAATCCTTCGCGCTGCGGGCGGTGCCGCCCATCATGCCGAGAACCGCCTGGTCGACCGAAAGGCATCCCAGCGTGTTCGGACCGAGGAACGCGGCGACATGCGCTCGAGCTGAATCCGCGATTTCCATCACGTCCCAGATCGGGACCCTGTCCGGCACGATAACGCAGAGTTTAACGCCTGCTTCGAACGCCTCGATTGCTGCCGATTTGACGAGCGGGGCCGGGACGAAGAGGACGGAGATATCGATTCCGCCTGCGCCTTTCGTGGCATCCATCGCCTCGAACATGGTGTCGTAGACACGGACGTCCATTACCTCCTGACCGCCTTTTCCCGGAGTGACACCCGCGACTACCTTGGTGCCGTACTCCACCATAAGCCGGGTTCGAGTCATGCCCTCGCGGCCGGTGATGCCCTGCACACAGACACGCGAGTCCTTGTCAACGAGAATAGCCATCAGGACACCTCCTGGACCAAGGTTTTTTCCTGCTCTGCAAGATACTCATCGAGTCCCGCGATTGGCAGTTCGATTCTTATTGCGCGCGAACCCTCGCTCCAGCACGCTATCTCGCAGGCCAGGCATTCAGTGCATCGACCTTTGGCCGCTTCTTCGAGGGATATGTTCAGGACGGGCTTACCTTCTTTGAGTTCGAGTATATTGGGGTGGCAGGCATCCACGCAGGGTTCGGAATCGCACTCGACACACTTCGCATGGTCGATCGTTATCTGACCTGTGAGGATTTTGAACGAGTATGGTTGTTTCGGCGGATCGGGGTTGGATATCGGGTCCGGGCCTTTCGATGTGTGCGGACCCTGATCGATCAGCATACGGAGCCTGGATGCGCAGAATGTTGCGGCATCGTCTTTTCCATAGGCTTCAACAGGAACGCCGATGTCATCCAGATGCTTCTTGAGAATCTCGATGGCGACTTCCTCTTTGTTCCCGCCAAGCCGTATGATCGCCGGCACCGTGAGACCCACCTCACGAAAAGCCTTGACAAACCCGCGGGCTGAATGAAATTGCTCCTGGCTCGCGACGCCGGCTCCCGATGCGAAGTAACCCCGGATGTTGGGCTGAGCGAGGACAATCCGGGCGGCGCGATAGACCTTGGAAGCAGGCGGATTGCCGGACGTGTCGCAGAAATCGGCGATTGCGAAATCGAAAAGTCCAAGAGCGTCCATGTTGATCATGCTTCCGCCGCCACCCGCGCCGTGGAAACCGATAATGTCCTCTCCCTGATGGTTCT
>CBDUXL010000005.1:0-29575 GCA_965371155.1 uncultured bacterium
ATATCGGGGTAGTCATCGAAAATAAGATTTGCCAGCCCCAGTTCCAGCATCTGGATGTCCGGGTCATCTGAATGCAAGTGGTGATAGATAAATGAGGAATCGAGTAGTTCCCGATGCTCAGTACGAGAAAATATCAGGTAAACAATGAGTTTCCGGTAAATATTATCGGTATCTATCACGGCTGTGAGTTCATCAATACAATGTCCCTCTGCAGCCCATTGTGACAATGCGTGTGATGCATTCCGTCGGATTTTCTGAGCCTCATGTCCAAGCAGTTCAATAAACAACTCAATTACCCCTTCTTGGGGACCGAGCAATTCTAGTACCTCAAGAGCCTTGGTGCACATAACCTTGTCATCGACATTTACGTACTCAGCGATCTGGCTCACGAGCTCAGCGGAATAAGCAACAGACATCGGGTTATCGAATTGGTTGTATTCGAAACTGTAAGAAGTCGGCCATCCTTCCTCATTGACATCATGCACCGTCAGCGCTTGCGAAATGAGATCTTCAATGTCAGAAGGGGTAAGTGGTTCCGGTTGCTGCACATATTCATCATCGCCGGCAATAACCTGGTAATTGAAATCGAACGATACCGAGGTGGCCTCCTCATCGATTTCCGGCAGCTCATAGTCCGGATCGATATTCCCTATTGCGTCGGCAAGATACTCCCTTTTCCATTCATTTGCTACAGAGTAGGCGTCGGCAAGGCGTTCGAGCGCTTCGGCCCCGTCCGGGCCCAATGCGCCAAGTAATTCGATCGCATCGCTCCAGTCACGGTAGTATTCTGCATCGGTGTTTTCTACCAGAATATCGATTACTTCAGAGTCAACATATCCCAGGTTCACCAGGGCCTTGGCCATGGTAAACCGGGCGTCATCATCCTGTTCTTCGTCCAGAATCATCCTGATTTTTTCAGATGCACCATCAGTATCGATTCCCAGATTGCCGATTGCCCTGATGGCTGAATTCCTGACTCCCGGGTCCTCATCATCGAGCATCTCGACCAAACGAGGGACAACCCGGCAGGCGGGTTCGCCGCAATAGGTTATTGTCCAGACGGCAAGCTGGCGAATTTCTGTATCATCTGAATCAAAGTGCGACACGAGTACATCGACAGCCTCATCATCGACATTGCCGGTCAACATCAAGACCCGTGCAGCAATCAGGCTTACATATTCATCACGGTCGGCCATCGCATCCTTTATTCTCGGCAAGTAGGGCGTTGGGTCCGGGACGATGTCTTCGTCGGTCATAATCATCAGGACATTGACCCTGATTCTCAAGGCATCGTGATCGAGGAACGTGAGAAGACTGTCCATGAAATCCGGCTCCGTGCTCAGTGTTTCGAGTGCCAGGAAGCTTGAGTTGAGGGATGAGCGGTCATAGCGCCGGAAATTCTGGATATATTGCTCGAGATTATCCATCGACGGCGGCTCATCTGCCACAGAGCCGTCTGCCCTGATAACGCATAACATCAGCGTGGCGGAAATGGTTGCCAGGAACAGAAAGGGGAACAGGTATCTCTTCACACTAACACTCTCCCTGAAGATATTGGTCAATGCAATTATAACAGACTAATGTTGTAGGGTGAAAGAGGCTGGGTGAGGTCCAGTAGCAAGAAACCGACCACCCATCGGTAGTCGGTAGAGTTTCGGTACTGGTCGGGGTGGAGAGATTCGAACTCTCGGCCTCTTGCTCCCGAAGCAAGCACTCTAAACCTGGCTGAGCTACACCCCGACGGGTGCCCACTGGTTAGGCAGGGCGACAGGATTATACCATGTCTCGCCGGTCCCCGCTGATGCCGCATTGCGCTGTCAGGAACGCCGGATCTCCCGTTGCGCGATCTTCTGACAGGTTTCCACCGACGATGTTTGAATTTTCTTGGGTTATTGTGGAGAAGATTCGGGGTTTTGCCTTGCATGAAGCCTTCAAGACATGTAAAGTACCTCACTCGTAACTTGAGTAGGTCCGCGACTAGGATTGGGTTAGTAAGGTTGGTATTTTCGGATGAGAAGGTCTTCTGTTCTCAAAGTCGTAATCGCTGTACTATTGGCTCTGTCGCTTTGCGGCGTGGAATCGGCGCGCGGGGAAATTTATCTGGTCGATTTCGACGAACCGCAAGCCGAATTTCTCATGATGCAGGCTGTCAATTCCCTTCGATACAGGGAGGGACTCCCGCTTCTTGGCCTGGATGCGACTCTTTCGAAGGTGAGCCGTCGCCATGCGCTGGACATGGCTCGGCGGGATTACTTCGATCATTTTACCCCGGAAGGCCGAAGCCCGGACGATCGCGCGCATGCTGCGGGCGTTCCGAACGAGGTCTCAGAGAATATCGGCATCATCCGCACCTTCGGGCAGGACATTCAGGAAGTAGTCAATGCGCTCATGGAGAGTTTCCTTGAGAGCCCGGAGCACCGAGCGAATCTTCTGAATCCGGATTTCACGCATATAGGTATCGGGTTCTACCAGGACCTCGAAGGCAGTAACCATCGACTGAACGGGGACATGGACGCCGACAGCCTGTACTCCGGATACGGAACGCTTCTGGTGGTGCAGGACTTCTGCCGGCGCAAAGTGACCCTCCTGGAACCTTCGCCTTTCACGGGATGGGCGGAGCCTGGGGAGTACCTGACTCTGCGCCTGGACTTCGCTGAGGAGGCGGATGAGGCATTCCTCAGAATAGTCCCCTTGAACAGGCCATCCGAAGCGTACGATGTGCCGCTTTCGAATGCAGGCAGGGGATTCAGAGCGCGAT
Source organism: uncultured bacterium (assembly GCA_965371155.1). Classification (GTDB taxonomy): domain Bacteria; phylum JAJVIF01; class JAJVIF01; order JAPKYR01; family JAPKYR01; genus CBDUXL01. Next base: position 2,759 of record CBDUXL010000005.1, read on the forward strand.
TTGCCATCGAGTCCGAGGGCGCCTTCACGATCGCGATCTATGCCAACTCCCTGGGAGAGGATTGGTACTATCGCGAGCACGGCCGCCTGGAGTTAATGGTCAAGTCCCATCAACCCTAATTGTCTTTTCACGCAGCCTTTGATAGAATTCTGTCTGGATCGGCTGAACCGGTCCGATCAGTTGTTTTTACGAAACCTGGAAACCGAGAGGTCCATGAGATGACACGTCGATTAGCTCTCTTGCTTATGCTGTTGATTATCCCAGCGCTTCTGGGCTGCCCGGGCAACACAAGGCTCGATAAGGAGGCCCAGGGAAAGTTATGGGAGTGGATCCTAGAGCAGGATGAAGCCGGTTGGGCTATTATGGGTTACCCAGGCACAGAACTGATTTATAAGGATATGATTTTGGACCACAGGTTCCGCCCGACCCGTCTGGACATCGCAATCAATGGCGAGGAGATGAACCCCTACCATCAGAGGAACTGGATCGAGCAGATCGTCCGCGAGTGGAGAAACAAGTATCCGGCGAACCTGCGGCCCCGGTTCAACTTGAAGGTTTATCTGTACAATGGGGAAATAAACAACGACAACGAGCTTGGATTTACCGAGATAGACACCAACGGTACGGTCGACACTCACCACGGCAAGACGCATGATGTAATGTGATCGTCCGTGAACTTCGTGGGACTGTGCCATCCGCACAAGCTATGATCCAACGAGGTAGAATCCTATGAAACGATTCGCATTTGTATTCCCGGCAATCCTGGTGCTGGTCCTGGGCGGATGCAGAACCGGGGAGTTCAGATTCGACCACGAGATTTATTCGGCCATGCCGGCTCTTCTAGGGGCGGACGAGGGAATTGTCGCTAACACGGCCCAGAACGAGGACGGCACACTTAGTGTCACCTTCGAAAAAGGCGAGATGTACGTCCGTCTGGCTCATGGGACCAATGCCGCGAGACGAATGGTAACCATTAGCGATGCTCTATTGATCTTTCACGATCAATATATCTCTCACCCTGACGTCAAGAGAAATGACGGCGGTTACAGGAGGGAGAGCATCCGGATCCGCGGGTTCATTGATGAAACCGAGCTTTATGTGATCCGGTGGGACCTCGGCGAAGATATGCCGGACGTTGAGAGTAATCGCGATAGCAACTACTTCTAGTCGAGCCTGGAAGCCGTGGGTCAACTTGTCCGGCTGCTGCTCATATGGCGCAATCTGAATCAGTTTCATCGCCTGTCTTACCGGGTTTCCGCCACGTGCTGGAAGCCGCTTTGCTGTTTGGGGTACTTGGCGGACTGGCCGATGTGAGCTTCCTGTATGCCACCTGTCCTGAACTGGCTACTCAGTTGGTTCCTGCGCTGAGATTCGCCCATGCCGCCGAGTTTCTGACTGTGCTTGTGTATCTTCCCTACCTGCTGGTGATTTTGCTCGTCCTTCGACCGATTGCCCGGATCCGGAAATGGCCGCTTGAGTTGTCGCTTTCGTTGTTCTATTTCATGGCGACGATGCCTGCCGGTGCGATCTTTGCAAGGCGCCTCGCGGGAGTTGTCGCTGCTGAGAGTATCCTGGTCCAGGCTGTCAAGGCCGATTACTTCTTCATCAAGTACATCTGGCTCCTGGTGCCGGTGGGATGGGCGATCGGTCTCTGGCTGGCACGAATAAGAATTAATGTCGATTTCTCCACCCTCGCAGCGCGATTCGCCGCCTTTGCCGTTGCGGTGACGTCCTATCTTCTTTTCACTCCCATGTTTCAGGGGATATATCTTCTGGCAAGGGCAAACATCTATTCCGAAGTGCAAATCGGTCCTGAGAGCCGGCTGATCTTGGCTCGTGTATTGATCGGCTCGTTAATTCTGTTTCCAATTGCAGTGTGGATTTTCCAGTTGATCGCTCGTCGGACCAACGGGAAGCTTCTGGGAATCCTGCTGCTTGTTCTTTTTGTATTACCATATGTTCCACCCCTGATTGCCGGTCCTCCTTCCGCAGGAACTCCACCATCAGACGCCCAGTTTAGTGGACGACCGGCGAATGTGATTCTGGTCTCGCTGGACACAGCCAGACGAGATGATATCGGATGTTACGGATCTGAAGTGGTGGAGACGCCGAATATCGATTCGGTGGCGGAAGTCAGCGCCAGCTTCGACAACGCCATAACTCCGATGCCCCTTACCGGTCCGGCGCACATGAGCATGCTGACCGGCCTGCAGCCCGAAGCGGAGATCGGGCACGGAGTGAAATCGAACTGGGTTCAGCTTCCGGAGGGAATCCCCACGCTGGCCACAATACTCGACCAGAAGGGATATCGAACCGGTGCCGTAATCGGAGGATGGCCGCTTTCACGGGAGGGGACCGATCTGCATCGGGGGTTCCATTACTTCCACGATATTTTCAGTGAGAGCTATTGGTCCCGGTACCTGCCTGACCAGATCTGGGATTTCACCGTGTCCCAACTGGGGATCAAGTACCTCAACCTTGCCGGGTACGTTCCTCATGGGAGGACGAAACGCGCAGATAAGGTCACCGATCAGGCCCTTGAGTGGCTTGACGGGAACGCTGATGAGCCGTTCTTCCTGTTCGTGCATTACTACGACCCGCATTATCTCTACGCTCCAGTGCCGCCTTGGGACACGAAGTACTTCCCGGAATACGATGGTCCTTACAAGGGCATCCATTTCGATTTCCCGGCGCTCAAAAACGAGGTTGCCAACTTCAGCCAGGATGACATCGACCACTACCGCGCCCTTTATCGGGGGGAAATCAGCTTCATGGACCAGGAATTCGGACGGCTTCTGAACTGGGGCGACGAGAAAGATATTTGGGACAACACCCTGCTGATTATCGTCGCCGACCACGGTGAGAGTTTCGAGCACAACTACTATTTTGAGCATAACGACAGGGTCTATGAGCCACTCATACTCGTGCCTTTGATTATCCGCGATCCGGATGCGATCGCGGAGGGTATATCGGGGAATCGAGTCGACACGCTTGTCAATGTGAGCGACCTCTATTTCACCGTTCTGAGTTTCCTGGGTATTGATGCACCCGAGGATGCCGCGACCATGCACGAACCCTTGGTCAACGCGAACCTAGGCTGGGATCACGATCTACTTCCGCTGATCCGTGATGGTGAAACTCGTGATCGGCTGAGCGAAGTGAACGCGGCAGGGTGGGGAGGTGAGACTGAGGCTGCCGCGTCGGTTGGCTGGGAGATGGTTGCTTGCCAGTCGTTTGGTTTTACGGGACCCGGCGAGCATCTGCTGGGGAGATTCTTCACTTTCCGATTCGATGACTGGAAGCTCATCTATGGTCCCGATGCGGAGCCAAGCCAGCCGATGTTCCAGCTCTTTGACCTGGCAAGCGATCCTGAAGAACTGGTGAATCTCTTCCCGGAGCGCAGCCAGGATGAAGCAATCAGCGGAATCGCTGCGGTGCTGAAGGAGTGGGGGGACAAACAGTCCATAAGCGCAACGGGGCCCTTGAGTCGGGCGGCTCGCGAGCAATTGGAAGCGTTGGGATATTTGAATTGGTGACGGGAAGGAAACATGAATTGTGTGTGGGCGCGGGGTATACGCCCACACTGACGGTGAATATGGCATAATTGACTTACCTCGTTGTGTGCGAAGGCATCTTGACCCGATCTAATGCCGGTGATCCCATCTACATGACCCGACCTGAGCAAATTGCTTTCCATCCGCTGCCATCGTTCCGGCATGTACTGGAAGCCGCCATCGTTTTCGGGGCTGTCGGCGGGCTTGCGGATGTCACTTTCGAGCTTGCGAGATACTTCCATTCCCGCTATGACATTCTCCTGTCTCTCAGATTCGCAAACGCCGGAGTTCTAATCACGGCTCTTGCCTTCCTGGTGTATCTTCTCGTGGTACTTGCGATACTCAGGCCGATTTCGAGAATCCGGCGATGGCCGATCGAGTTGAGCCTCACGGTCCTGTATTTCATGGGAATCCTTCTCGCCGGCGCTTTTCTCTGCCGCGGCGTGGCGCTTATGGTCGCTCAAGAGACTGCTTTGGTTGTCGACCTGAGAAGGTTCTATTACTTCCTTGCGTATCTCTGGCTTCTCATACCGCTGAGCTGGGCGATCGGTTCCTGGCTTGCGCGATTCAGGACATCGCATCCGTTCGCGACGATCGCAGGACGTTTCTCAGGCTTTGCATTTGCCGCCTCCGCTTTCCTGTTTGTCACTTTGGCGATACAGAACCGGTCTATGGTGGCGAAGATCAATATCATCTCGGAAGCTGTCGGGGGACCGGAAAACACAATCATCACGATGATGGCTTTTTTTGTGGCGGTGATGTTGTTCCCGATCGCCGCTTGGATTTCCGTGCTTCTTGCGCGGCCCGTCAGGGGCGCATTGCTCTGGCTGCTCTGGATGGTCGTATTTATCGGACCTTTCCTGCCGCCGATACTTGCGCGACCCTCCACAGCGCCAACCCAACCTTCCGGAGCACCTCTCTCCGGGCGAGCCTCAAACGTGGTCATCGTGTCTCTGGACACGGTTCGCTATGACGATCTGGGTTGCTTCGGAAGTGAAATTGTCGACACGCCAACCATTGACGCCGTTGCAGAGCAGGGAATCTGCTTCGACAACGCGATTGCCCCCATGCCGTTGACCGGCCCATCACACATGAGCATAATGACGGGCTTTCAACCTGATTCAGTAATCGGGCATGGTGTCAAGTCGAATGGCACCCCACTGAGCGAGGATATCCCCACCCTGGCCACCATCCTCGATGCCGCCGGTTATCGGACCGGAGCGGTTATCAGCGGATATCCATTGTCCCGTGGAGCATCACGCCTGGAGCGGGGTTTTCATTATTACCAGGACATCCTCGATGAATCTCCGGTCAACCGGTTTCTTCCACATGCGATTTGGGATATAACCACTATCCGCATGGCCAGAAAGGTTTACAGGAACCTGGAGAATCTCCGTCCTTATCCGGTGAAAACAGCGGATTTGGTCACTGACCAGGCGCTCGGATGGCTTGAGGAGAACTCCGATCAGCCGTTTTTCCTTTTTGTGCATTACTTCGATGCGCATTATCCGTACGAACCTCCCGCGCCGTTTGACTCGATGTACATGTCCGATTACGACGGTCCGTGGAAAGATAAGTTCTATTACTATCTCAGACTGCTTGAAGAGATTCCCAACTTCACGGAGGAGGATTTCGAATACTTCCGGGCGATGTATCGAGGCGAGATCAGTTTCCTCGACAGCGAGTTCAGAAGGGTTATCGAGTGGGGCGAGGAACGCGATATCTGGGACAACACGCTTTTGATAGTAGTTTCCGATCACGGGGAGAGTTTCGAGCACAACTACTATTTCTCGCATACCGACAGGGTCTACGAGTCGCTTGTCCGTGCGCCGCTGATCATCCGCGATCCGGACGCTGTCGCAGACGGTATCTCCGGAGAGAGGGTCGATACGCTGGTCAATCTCAGTGATATCTTCTTCACGGTGCTGGGCTTTCTGAATGTGAACACGCCCGTGGATTCCTCCACGGTGCACGCGGAAATTGTCAACTCCAATCCTGAGTGGGATCACAATCTGCTTCCTCTGATTCGCACTCGGGGCGGTGTTTCTTCAACGGGATGGGAGTGGGTTGCGAGCCAATCGTTCGATACGACGGGAGGCGGGGATCTGTCGCTGGGGCGGTTCTTCTCGTTCCGGTTCCACGATCGGAAGCTGATCTACGGCCCCGACGCGGAGCCCGATCTTCCAGTGTACCAGTACTACAACCTCGTGGATGATCCGGATGAGGAAGTGAACCTGTACTCTGATCCCGACATTGACGAAGCGATTCTGGAAGCGTTTACGGTCCTGCTCACGGAGTGGGCTTCAAATCAGGCAATTGGAGAAGCCGGGCCCCAGACCTTACAGGGGTTAGAAGCTCTCAAGGCGCTGGGCTACGCACAATGAGGGAGAGGTGTAAGCGATGTCACTTGAGCCTTTCACAGTTCCGGCGCGATTCTTCGAAAATCACCCATCGGGAAAGATCCGGTGCATGCTCTGCCCGATGCACTGTCTGATCGCGGAGGGTCGCGACGGTTTCTGCGGAACGAGGCGAGTCAGGAACGGTGTGCTTGAAGCGGTGAACTGGGGACTGGTTGCCTCGGCGGGGATCGATCCGATCGAGAAGAAGCCGCTTTTCCATTTCTATCCCGGGTCCGAGACGTTGTCGCTCGGCGGGATCGGCTGTAATCATGCGTGCCTCCACTGCCAGAACTCGTCGATTTCCGTGCCCCGACTTACTCGCATGCAGACACACTCAGGAGAGGTCTGGACACCGGAAGCTGTTGTGGATGCGGCGTTGCAGCGCGGAGCGGAAGGTGTGTCTTTCACGTACAACGAGCCGACCATCTGGTTCGAGTGGGCGCTCGAGTCATGCAAACTGGCGAAGAAACACAATTTGTACACCATGTTCGTGACCAACGCGTATATCGAGCAGGCGCCATTGGATGAATTGGGGCCGTATCTCGACGCCTACGCGGCGGATCTGAAGGGCTGGGGCCGGCAGTTCTACATCAAATTCTCCAAGGCGCCTCGATGGGAGAGCATTCTGAAGGCGATCGAGCGCGCGAAGAATGTGCATGGGATGCACATCGAGGTGACCACGAACGTGGTTCCGACTTGGAACGATGATGATGACACCCTGAAATCAATTGCCCGGTGGATTCTCGAAAACCTCGGCCCGCTGACGGCGTGGCATATATCCCGCTTCATCCCCCATCACAAGCTCAGGCATCTCGCCGCGACTCCGGTGGAGACTCTGGTGAGAGCTAGGAAAATCGGTCTGGATGCGGGCTTGAAACATGTTTTTCTCGGTAATGTGCACGGCATGGAAGGCGTCGAGGATACGAAATGCCCTGATTGCGATGCGCTCCTGATCAGACGGACTGGCTACTTTACCCGAATTGTCGGCATGGACGGCGATCGGTGCGCCAGGTGCGGCGCGGAATCAGGGGTGGTAATCGGCCAATCTTCCTAGCGAACCTCGAACGACTATCATCTAAATATTTTGGGAAGCACTTCGAGCTTGTTAGCTTTCTCCCGGGGGGGTACAATATGAATACGTCTGCGACCAACAAGGAGGCAGTAATGTCGCGCCGATTTTTTCTTCTCGCCACATCCGGACTTGTCGCTATACTTCTTCTCAGCGTTTCCTGCTCCGGCGGGAAATCGCCGACTGCGCCCGCTGAGATGGACCCAGCGACCACCGCTCAAAGCTCGGCTGCTACGTGCCTGGGTGCATTCAGGATAATCCCGGGTGATGATCTCACGACCGCCGAGATTCTCCCCGTGCGAATCCCGCAGTTCGATGTGACCCAGTGGGCCAAGGTGAAGATACTGGAGACGGAATGGGACCCGGTTCTCAGGAACTGGACGCTCACAGTGGAAGTCACCAACCCCACGTTTTTTTACGGTTTTGGAGTTCAGGCCATTTTCACGGAACTCGGGGAAAAGGAGCTCAGATGGCCGGATGGTTTCCTGTGGCTTGATCTCGTGAACCCTCCCGGCGATGAGCGCTACCCGTTTTTCGCCATCGAAAAAAACACGTTTCAACGGGTGTTTCCCCCCTATCACACCTGCATACAGGACCTCACTTTCCACTTCCCCCAAGGCGTTGAGAAATGGATACCGATCGAGTTTTTCATCGATGCGCACCTTCAGGTGCCTCGACCAAATCCAATGGTGGAGGACATGGCGACGGCGCAGTTCCCGCCGCCCTGCCAGCATGCGAGTGTGCTCGCGCACATCCAGGACCACCAGTCGGACGGAAGCGAACTCGATGTCTGGGTGGATCTGAGCCCGGTCGGAGGAAGCGATCATGAGCCGTTGTATGACGACGGCAATCACGATGACGGCGATCCTGGCGATGGTGTTTTCGGTGCTGAATTCACCGGAGGGACGTTCGGTGAGCTTTACACTCTCACTGTCTATGCGAGCGACCCCGAATCAAACACCGCTGAAAACGAAACTCTCTATTCACCGATATCGTATCCCCCGCTGCCACCGATTGCGTTCGAAACAATGTTCCAGGATATTATCTGTATGCTCACCGAGGAGACCCTGGTGGTCATCAAGGACTCTGAAACCTGGGACGAGTTCTGGGCAGAATTCACCCCGTGGGATATGCCGCCGCCAACCATTCCTTTCGATGAGCTGATGGTGATTGCGGTTTGCATCGGGACGCGTCCGGACGACTGCTACTCGGTTGAGATCGACAATATCAACTGGAGCGGCGAGAACTGCGGCTGGGCGGTGAATTACACCGAGACTGTCCCCGGTCCGGACTGCAAATGCAACGACGTGCCGACCAGCCCGTTCCATCTTGTCACCGTAAATAAGTCGGATTTCGACATCATGTTTGTCAAGGACATCTACGAGGATCCCTGCACTGATCCGTCCGATCCGTGCATCGATCTTTTCGATGTCGCATCGGGCCAGTTCTGCAACTCGATGGAGCAGACGATGTCGGTGATATACGATCAGGACGAGTGGTCAAACTGGTGGATTTCCAATATCGGCTCCACCCCGCCGGTCGTGGATTTCGACACATACATGGTGTTTGCCATCACGATGGGCGGCACGAACTCATCCGGACACTATCCGACAGTCGATTCGGCCTGCATCGACCTTACTGAGATGCTCGAGATAACCCTCGGATGGCATCATCCCGGCGCCGACTGCATTACGCTCCCTGTGATGTCCTCACCGTACGTGGTATACAAGGGGGAGAAGGTTGGGAATCCGTACTACTGGACGACCTACACCGACATCTATCCGTGCTGATAGGGCCTGTTGAAAAACCATGGAACCAGGGCGACCACGGTGGGAGGGCAACCACGATGGGTTGCCCCTACGGGTTCCGCTATTCATCGGGCGTAGGGGCAACCCACCGTGGTTGCCCTCTTCATTTTTTTCATGGATAGCAGCTTTTTCAATAGCCCCTAAGACCAATTGCAGGATTAAAGTGAAGATTCAAATGGGGGGGACACCTGCATTTCGGGGACGAAATGAGGTGTCCCCGAGAGGAACCCGAGAGGTGTCCCCGAGGGGAACCTGAGAGGTGTCCCCGAGAGGAACCTGATAAGAAAACGCTTGCTACTTTCTAAAATTGGCATAATAGCCGTCAGTGAGAAACAGGAGACAAAACAATCAAGGTTGCTTGTCACATATTCCTGCTTATCTTGATTATGGGAATTGCGGTTATCGGATGTCGGGATGAACCCTCATCAGCCGGTGGCGTTGGGATCGATTTCCTCAATGCACGAGAACTGATGGGTATTCCTACTGCTGAGGAGGGTTTCATACGGTATGAATCGGACGTGCAGTCGATCAAGCTCGGGGCAGTGGTTCGGCGTGCAGTTGTTTTTCCGGATGGTGGGGTGATTGAGTTCAAAGTCACCGGGGCGTCCAGGGGCGCGAGATTCGTATGCGCGGTTGGAGTGGAGACATCCGGCGGATTTGAACCGGATGAAACGTTCTCCTTTACTTGTATATCAGAATCCGGGGCTCAGACTTCGCTCAGGCCTACATGGTTCTCGGACGAAAGCAGGGGAGAATGGCACGAATTGGAAGTCAATTTGTCCAGGCATGCGAATCAGGACATTGCATTGAGGATTGAAGTCTCGAATGAGAACCTGCATGGGCCGGCCTACCTGGCTCATCCGAGGCTCGTTGTCCCGAAAGGATCGGAAGCCACACGGGTTATTCTGATCTGTGTAGATACGCTTCGAGCCGATGCAGTGGGATCGTACGGCTGCACGCGCGGAATGACGCCGGAGCTGGATGAGTTCGCCGGGCAGTCGATCAGGTTTGCATACTGTGAGTCGCCGTCTCCCTGGACCCTTCCATCGGTGTCCGCCACTCTGACAAGCAAGTACGCCGGAATGATCGGTGTTGACAGCATCTCGGAACGTCTGCCGGAAGGGGAAATCACCCTCTCGGAGGTGTTCCTCGACGCAGGTTATTGCACCGCAGCTCTGGGCAGCAATCGCTGGGTGTCGTCCGGTGTCGGGTTCTTTCAGGGATACGACCAATTGACTGAGAGGTCGTACAAGGTCGACGCATACGAGCTGTTGAACGGCGCCTTCGAATGGATCAAATTCCATAAGGACGAAGATTTCTTCGTATACATCCACCTTTTTGATCCGCATGTTCCCTACGAGCCGCCCGAGCCTTACTTGTCCACCTTCCGTCGAGGAGGTGGTCCGTTTGTCTCGGGATTTGACAACGCCACTCAGGTTTGGGAGGGGCAGTTTGTACTAGCGGAAGAAGTAAAAGAACAGCTAAGAGGGCTTTACGACGGTGAAGTGGCATGGGTTGACGCTCAATTGGGCGGTTTTTTCGGTCAGTTGAGACGACTGAGAATCTGGGATGACACTGCAATAGTCATCTATTCCGACCACGGTGAGGAATTTTGGGAGCATGGTGGCTATGAGCATGGTCATTCCGTCTACGAGGAACTCACCCACGTTCCGTTGATGATGAAGCTCCCCGGCATGGCGCCAGGTGTTCGGGAGGAGAGGATGAGCTTAGTGGATGTTATGCCGACGCTCATTAATTGGGCGGATTTGGAGGCGCCCGATGGTCTGGTGGGTCGGGATCTGCTCTCGCCCGAAAACGATGCTGAGGGCGGCAGAATGATGTTCATAGAGGGTTGCATTCACACAACCGAGAGAAGAGCGTGTGTGGAGGGGGACTGGAAGCAAATCCTGTACTTCGGCGGTGATGGACAGCCGGAGCTTTATAATCTGAAGGACGACCCGTCAGAGTCAGTCAACTTGTACGAAACTGAAGTCGAAGTTGCTGAAAGGCTGTCAACCGAGTTGCTTATGTACTCGGCCGGGACCTCCGAGGGCTTCCATATGAGGCTGTATCCGCTCGAAGAAGTTACTTCAGTGGTATACGAGTTGGCTGTCTCCGTCGAGGATGGGATTTTCAGCGACATCGTGCACGAATATCGGGGCACGCTGATAAACGAGACTCTTCAGCCGGACCGCATTGTGTCCCAGGTTCTGATCGAATGCGCCGGAGTCGAGCACGCCGAATACCAACGTCGTGATTTCATTGAACTGGGTTTCAATGTCGAGCCTGAGGAGGCGCCGGTAACTATCCAGGCAAGAATTTTGGACAGCCCGGAAATAGAGTTCCCATGGCAACTTGGGGCTTCGGATATGCCGATCGAGGCTGGTGAAATCACAATTACAATGCCCGACTCACGGATTGCGATGTCATATCCCGAAGCGGGTTCGCACTTCTCCTACGGTGTGTATATCTGGTCGGTCCCGCCAAGCATTCGCGATGAGCTTGAAAACACGTTAAGCCCGGAAGCGCTGGAGGAACTAAGGGCGCTTGGATATATTCAATAGGGGATTTCGCCTTTCGACTGGGAGCGTCCCTGCTCGCATGGATGCAATGTCGATGGTAAGAGGCGGGCAGGGATGCCCGCGGCCCCGGCTAAGAAAGCCCGGCAAAATCTAACAACGGATGCATCATGTGGCATTTCGATTTGCAGATGTGCTTTGTTTTGTGATAGAATCCTCGGTTCGTATTCAATCGGAGGCGAATATTGCGCAACTACGAGTTAATGTACGTCGTTAGGCCTGATATCACGGATCAGGACGTCGGGACCGTTCGAGCGGATGTGCAGAATCATGTCACATCCCTGGGCGGAACGGTTGAAAAAGAAAACATCATGGGCAAGCGTCAGCTTGCTTTCGAGATAAAGGATTTTACTGAGGGAATCTACACCCTTTTGCACGTTAAGCTTCCCGCCGAATCTCCAGGCAAATTGAAGGAACAGCTCAAGATAGATGAGCGAGTGATCCGGTACATGGTGACAGTGGTCGACCGGAAGCGGACGGACAAGCCGGCTAGCGGCTCGAGTGATACACGAGCAGGGAATAATGCCGGTTAGGGGTAAGTTGGTGAGTTATGAACAGGATTGTACTTGTTGGACGTTTGGATAACACACCTGAACTGCGGCACACATCGACGGGAATCCCCGTCTCGAACTTTTCACTCTCAGTGCGGCGCAGCATACCGAATGGGCAGGGACGGTATGAACGGGACGTATTCAGGATTGTGACCTGGCGCAAGCTGGCTGAAACCTGCTGCCGCTATCTCGAAAGGGGCCGGATGATTGCGGTCGACGGGAAACTCCAAAACCGCAACATCTCAAGGCCGGGTGGCGAGCGGCGCATCATCGTTGAGATACATGCGGATGACGTGCGCTTCCTCGAAGGTGCGAAACCCCGATCAGCCCCTGCGCAGAGGGCCGACGAACCAGAGTCCGCCGAAAAACGGGCGCAAGAGCCCACAACGGATTCGCATGAGGACGCTAAGGCGGAGTCTCAGGAGGAGGATGCGCGCGCGGAGGTGAAGGATGTCCCCAGTGAGCCTGAGGCCGCCGCTGTATCGGATGCTCCAACGGATGACAATTCATTTTTTCTCGATGATGACATGGGAACCCCGATCGGACTCGACGGGGATGGCCCCGTTTGATTTACAGAAGCCGATAATGCATAGCGATAAGAGCAAAGGAGACGCTTAAGACCATGGGACGCCGAAGATCCGGCGGTTATTCCCGCTCCCCAAGAAAAAGGCGAGGGTATCGCCCACGCCGAAAAAAGGTGTGCTATTTCTGCACTGCCCGCGGAGTCGTGATCGACTACAAGGATATTGACCTCATGCGCAGGTTCATCAGTGACCGAGGCAAAATAACGCCGAGGCGTCGAACCGGCACATGTCCCAAGCACCAGCGCGAGCTTGCAAGGCACATCAAGAAGGCGCGGGAGATCGCACTGATTCCCTACTGTATAGACTGAGCGGTAGGACGATCGACATTTCATCCGGGCGCTTGATGCATATTGTCCGGCTTTTTTGGTGAATAGGCGGCAGGACCGTAATGCAGCAGTCGCGATCGGTTTCTGCCCGGCGGAGGGACAGCGATGAAAGTAATACTGCTTGAAAACGTGCCCAATCTTGGAGAGGCGGGCGATGTGGTCGAGGTCAAGCCCGGCTACTGTCGCAACTACCTGGTCCCGAGAGGAATGGCCCAGCTTCTGACCAAGAAGACATTGGCGGAGGTTGAGGAAATCAAGCGGGTTGCGGTGAGGCGCGCCGAAAGGGATCTCACCAGAGCGAAGGAACTTGCCGAAAGACTGGAAGGCCATACAATGAGGCTCGAAGGGAGGGTAGGCGCTCGTGGGGCGAAACTCTACGGTTCGATCACGACTCAGGCGCTGGCCCGGGCAATCGGAGAGTACCTGGAGACCGAGATCGACAAGCGCAAGGTCACCATCCCCGAGCCGATCAAGACTCTCGGACTGCACTCTTATGCGATCAAGCTGCATCCGGACGTGACGGTCGAGGGGAAGGTCGAGGTAGTGAAGATTCAGGAGGAAAGCGCTCCCGTTTTGCCTGCCCAAAATTCTGGTGGCAATTGATAATGGTGTGGTCTATAATTTCTTGACCAAGATTACAGCCGTCAAAACCTAACGGGGAGGTCTCTAACCTATGGCTTGTGAAGATCGAGTATGCTCACGCAACCGGATTAGTATTGGCGTAGCGATTTTGGTTTTCACGCTGATGGTTTTTTTCGGTGCTGCGTCACAGGGAACTGACTGGGTCGGTCTTGACCCCGACGAATCAGAAGAAGAGCTTGCCGCGGAGCATCCTCGCGATTCCGCTGGGAGCACATTTCCACTCAATGAGCAAGTGAGACTCGGTCTGCGTGAGCCTTTGCTCGATTTTGCCATCATTGCGTGGGCGAGGAATAACGTCGGCCTCAGCGGTACGGTGGATTTGAATGACATCAGCAAGGCCGGGTTCCTGCCGATCTGGTGCCGTAGCCCATCGATCCAAGCCCTGTGAGAATCTTGCGTGAAGCGGAACCGGAGCACGCCCAAATCGCGTACTGGCCCGTTGCCGATACAGGGTGGGACTACAGTTACATTAACGCCGGAAAAATCAACAGTCCTGGAGCGGTCCCGGTCATGTCCCAAAACGCCGCTTCGCTGGCTCCTGTGTGGCGTCGAATAGTTTCTGAGATTCAGGCAGATAGTGAAATCGGGCGAGGCCATTCACCTGAGGATTGGGACTGTTTGTGTTGGACATTTACCCAAGCGTGCAACGTTATTATCGACTTCTGCCTGGCAGATCGTGGATCGATGCCCGAAAGCATGCACGAGCTCCTGAACGGCCAATTCTTCATTAATGAAGATTTCCTCTGCCGAGCGGCCGAGCTTGTGAGCCAGGGGGAATCCTGCAGGTTTGAACTGGGAGTTGTGCTTGACCAGAACATTCTGTATCAGGAATTCACAACCGCAAACGGCATGTCGATCACGATAGCAAGACGCTACCACATTGGACCTCAAGGGTATGACATCTTCGATCCTGCCCGCTGGGAATGGCTGGTCCTTGGCCTTCCCGAGGACGCTGAACGAGTGGTGCTTGTCTCCGATGAGATGCTGGCCGACTACTCAACCTGGCTTCCCGACGAGGACATCGTGCCCCTGGGTGAGTTCTACGACGATAAATAGCACGATTCATACACCCTAGCGGCAAAGAAAAACCCTCATTACTGAGGGCTTTTTCAGTGCACCTGGGCAAGCGGTCTCACCTGATGAAAATTCTGACCGTCTCGTCTCCGTCTTCCACGTTAACCAGGTCCTGCTCGCCTTCTTCCTGCAGTACTTCCATAAGGCCCTCGAGGTCAAAATCGATGCCTTGTTTTGCCATCTCCATCTTGGCTTCCTTGGGGATGAATTTGCCGGCGAACTTCGCAAGTGTTAGCGGCACCTTAATATTGACCTTCTTGTTGGACTCCTTGTCGTCCACCTGGATGTAGAGCCAACGGGCTTTTCTCTTCGGAGCTTCCCGCTCCTCACCGGCTTCCGGTTGAGGGGGCTCGTAGGTTTGGGTTGTTCCGGTCGTTCCAAGGGCCTCGAGAAGATCAAGTCCCTCGGTCGGCGTGATGTTCCCTTCCTTGATAAGCTCAAGAATTCGTAGTCTCTCGTCAGTCACTTCAGACACCTTCTCAATTGGATTTGGGATCTGATTATAGTTCATTTTCTGTTCCTCCGTTGTTGTTGACATCAATGGGTTAGCCGCGTAGAAGCCGGGAAGCCTGATCGGCTGTGATTTCTCCCGACTCCAGGCGGTCGATGATTGCACGATGTTTGTTGATTCTAGAGCAGATAGGAGCGAAAAGATTGAGTACCTCGATAAGGATAAAATACATCCAGGGGAAAAAGAAAACCCCGCCGTTTCCAGCGGGGCCAAACCTAAAGGTAGGTACCAATGGCAAATTCAGGTGTTCAGGTTGCTGCTGCCGGTTCTGCCTTCCACGATAGCCTTGGCTTGCATCTCCAGCAACTCCACAGCTTGCTTAACGTGCTTCTCGTCGGTGATGCGGACCATGTTGCACTTCAGGTCTGCCAATGGAGTCCCATACACAACGAATCCCATTTTCTTGGCCCGGTCCAACACCTCCTGACTCATCCAACGGATCTGTAGGCACAGCGTTTTGCTATGTTCCCACAGCCCCCCGACGCGCTTGAACGCACCAGTAATTCCCCTCACGGCCCATGCCACATGATGCTTGTGCACAAGCTGTTCCTCGATTCCCTTGACCTTGACAATTCCAGCCTGGATAGCCTTTGCCAACGGGAACAGGTTGCTGCTGAGTGTGAAGAGGTCGTTGAACGCTACCCTTGCCGTGCGCTTCGTTGACTTCCGCGGCTCCGCGGTCGGCTCGGGCATTCCGCGCTCCGGCATGACCGGCGTTTCATCGGCAAGAGCGGCCTTGAGTTTCGCAAGGCGAGACTTGATGTTCGGATAGCTGATACCCATTGCGTCCTCGATTTGCTTCATGTTTCCTTCGGTCTGAATGATAACCAGGGCGAACAGGCGATCATTATCGCTCAGGTTGCAGAACGAACACCCCGTAAAATCACCTTCGATATCTGTCCCGCATGAAGAGCAGTGGTAGCTGGTGATATCCAGGTTTGATTCGCACACAGGACAGTTGTTGAGACGTTTTTCCATTGATTATGCTCGCACCAAATGACATTCGAGTTGATTTCCATGAGTAAATTACCATCGGAAATTGATATTGTCAAGTCTTATCTTGACATTTATGGGAGAATTTCCAGAAATTCACAGAATTTCCAAGTTTTAGCTTGTGATTGTGCGGATTGCACAAAGACTAACAGTGTTGTCCACACTAAAGTGAAGAAAATGTGTAAAGTATCTTAACAAAAATAGAGGATTACGCTAGAATTATGGTGGCCGGGGTGCGTATACTTCCCGGCCGAAGGAAGAGGGTAGATGGGTCTCAATCCAACCAAACACGCAGAATTCAGCGTGGACGTTCCGCCTCATAACCATGAGGCGGAACGTAGCGTGCTCGGGTGCTGTCTTCTTGAGAAGGCGGCGCTTCTGACTGTCGTCACCAGGGTCAAGGCAGAAGACTTCTTCCATCCTCCCCACCGTTACATCTACGAGGCTGTGAAGGCGCTCTTCAACGAGGACATCCAGCCCGATATGGTCTCCCTGACCAATGTTCTCGGCTCAACCGGACTTCTGCCCAGTGCCGGCGGACCTGACTATATCGCCGCCCTGACAAATGTCGTTCCATCGGTCAGGAACGCCGAGCACTATTGCGCAATAGTCTGCGAGAAAGCGCAACTTCGTCGGATTGCCCGACTCGGCAACGAGATGGCTGCGTTTGCAGGGGAGGGCAAGCGACCGGTCAGGGAGGTTCTCGATTGGTCGTCCAGCAGGTTCCTGGAGCTTCTCGAGAAGCGCGAGAAGAAGAGCTACACGAGCATCAAGGAGGCCACCGCCGGTTGGCACAAGCAATACCTTGTTGAGTACGATGATAAATCTTTGCCCGGGATCGCGTCCGGATACTCCGACCTTGACAAATTGCTCCTTGGGTTCCAGCCCGGCAACCTGATTATTCTTGCCGCGAGGCCGTCCCAGGGAAAAACTTCTCTCGCGCTGGATTTCGCACGGAACATTTCTCTGGAGAACCACTCGGTCGCGTTTATATCGCTCGAGATGAGCAAGGAGGAGTTGCTGATGAGGCTTCTGTGCGCATCGGGACCGCTCGATTCGCACAGAATACGGAGGAAGCAACTGAGCGATAAGAAGGATCACAACGACGAGGACGACTGGCACCGCCTGAACAGGGCGATAGGGATTCTCGGCGAAATGGATATGTATATTGATGATACATCGGCGCTGACTATTACCGAGCTCAGGGCGAAGGTGAAGGCGATCTCGCTCGAGAAAGGGCTTGACATCGTTGTAGTCGATTATCTCCAACTCATCGACGGTGAACTGGGGTCGAGAGAGTCAAGGGTGCAGGAGGTCTCAAAGATATCCCGAAACCTGAAGGCCCTTGCCAGGGAGCTGAAAGTGCCCATAATCGCCCTCAGTCAGTTGAGCAGAGAGATCGAGCGCAGAAAGACCACCCGTAGAATGCCCCAGCTTTCGGACCTGAGGGAGTCCGGCTCAATTGAGCAGGATGCCGATGTTGTGCTTTTCATCCATCGTGAATTGAGCGAGGAAGAGGAGAGCGAAGGAAAGCAGTACCATCCGGATGAGATCCAGGATACGCAGTTGATTATCGCGAAGAACCGCAACGGCCCGGTGGGTCGAGTATATCTTGAGTTCATTACAAGGTTTGCGACATTCAAG
Organism: uncultured bacterium; assembly: GCA_965371155.1. Classification (GTDB taxonomy): domain Bacteria; phylum JAJVIF01; class JAJVIF01; order JAPKYR01; family JAPKYR01; genus CBDUXL01. The sequence continues at coordinate 20,493 of CBDUXL010000005.1, forward strand.
CTGTCGACACAGCCTTCCGAGACATATGTCAAGCTCTAGCAGGAACCATTCACGATAGCTCCTGTAAACATTGATAATAAACGTGCGGGAGCATGAACAACCCGCGGACAGGATGTGTCTTCGTTTAGGATGGGTTTCGCGCCCGTCCCGGCTTACTGGACGACGATTTTGTCGGCGGGAAGGATGCTTGCCCGAATTGTGATGGAATCCAGATACACATGGAGGAACCAGCTCCTCTTCGGATTGCGCAGCTTCGCAATTACGGCAAGTTCTGTCCTTGTGCTGACTTACCTTGTGGTGGTCAGTGGACAGGCCGCAAAAGAGGAACTGGAGGAGATGTTCGTCGAGGAGCGAAGCCAGATTACGCATATCGATGAACCTGTTGTTTTCGGTTATGAGGATGGCGCCAAGATCTGGGAGGTAAGAAGCGAGGTCGCCGAAGAGGAGAAAGAATCCGAATCGAGCCAGTTGACGAGAATCTACGAACTCATTCTTTTCAAGGGCGGCGAGGAGAATGTACTGATATCCGGCGATCACGGCGATTGGGACAAGCCCAGGGAGAAACTCAAGCTTACCGGCAACGTGGTTGTTGAATCGGCCGACGGAACCACCCTGCTTAACACCGAGGTGCTGATCTGGGAGGAAAGGACCAAGACACTGGCGTGTCCGGAATTCGTCGATTTCTGGGTGGAGGACAACCATGTTATCGCGAACTCGCTCTATTCCGCGGACGACCTGGCGACCATAGATTTCATCGGTGATGTGGAGATGTTCGTGGTCGGGCTTGAGGGCGAGAACTTCATTACCAGGGAAGGCGATTTCCCGCTGGAAAGTGTAGAGGACGAGGAACCCGGGGAAGGGATCTATGTCCTTGCCGAGTATGTCCACTATGACAAGGGCGACAAGTTATGCCAGTGTTTTCCGTTTATCCCGCAACCTGTCAAGAATCTTCACCACCTCGATGAGGAAGGCCGCCTGCTGATGGAAGATCCGTCCGCCGCCGAAGACCCGGCGTGGTTCCTGGAAGACAGCGAGTACGTTGCCGCACTCCAGCAGAGCATTGCGGAGATGGACCTCTCCCCCGAAGAGCAAGCGTTCCTCGCCGGGGAGACTACTTTCGAGGAGCTGTTCAACGGGGATGCTGAACGCATGCCTCCGGATCTGTTGGGTGGATCGGGGGCGATTGATCCCACCGCCATTATTCCGGGTGGGTTAGGTCTTCCGGGGGGGCTGGGTCCGTCAGGAGTAGAGATTCCCCCGGGTGATGGGCTGGGGGCATTGGCGCCAGGCGGAAGAACATCGCCCTTCGGAATAACCGAAGATGAAACCCCCGGTGCAAACCTGCCGGCAATCGGGGAAGGCCCCGTAACCGATATACTTGGGCCTGTTGTGGGAATCCCCGCTGAGCCGATCGAACTTCCCAGGCTTCCGGCTCGTGATCCGAACGTAGTACTGACATCTCCCGATTACTCGATAATCACCGGATGGGACATCTCACCGAATCTGAACGCGGAGCTTTTCGAGGGCGATCCCAATTTCGATCCCTACGAGGAAATGCGGGACGAACTGGTTTTCTGCTACCGAAACGACAAGAAAATCTGGTGTGAAGAACTGATTATCGACATGGCCATACACCGGATCGACGCCCTCCGGCAGGCGGACGCTCGATTCCGCAACCTCAGGGATGAAGACCGTGAGCCTGCTGAAGGCCGCGTTGGAAGGGCAATTCAGGAATCCCCGACTCAGTTGATCGGAAATTACCTCGTACACCACTGGAAGGCCAATATCACGGAGGGTTTCGATCGGGTTCTGTCCATCCAACCCGAGAAAGATATAGAGGCGGACAATGTAGTCTTTTACGAGGATTCCGATGTCATCCACGCCTGGGGAGATGTGCTGGTGCATCAGTACGGCGGACAATGGTGGGCGGAATCAGGCGCGCTTGAGGATATCGAGGATGAACGCGCAAGGGAGGATGTCCGGAAGCCCACCGTCATCAGAGCGGATGCAATGCTCTCATACAACGAGAGAGTTAGCTGGGGATTCGGTAACGTGGTGTTTGTCCAGGAAAAGCAGACCATCACTTCCGACAGGGTTCAGTACGAAGAGGCGACGCAGATGCTTGTCATGGCGGGGAATGTCGACTACGAAAGCGAAGACGGTGAAAAGCTGTCCTGTGCTCTTCTGACAATGGACCTTGCCCTCGAGGAGTACATCGCCGAGGGTGCCGCAGTCGCGAGAAACATAATTCCTGAGGAGTACAGGGAAAATCTTGCCGAGTTTCGTTCGGACGAGGATCGTCAGCCGGAGGACGACGCCCGCACGCGCCTTCTGGAAAATCGCACCTCCGCGGGTCTCGGTGACTGGTCCGAGGCGATAGAGAATCCGCCTCCTCCTCCACCGATCGAGGTCCTCCCGGGCGCTGAAGGTTCGGTGGAGACACCACCACCGCTCGGACCGGAGGCTCCTCCGGCAAGTTTCGATGAGGAGCAAGAAGCACTGGAGACCCCGTCTGATGCGGAGACGCCACCCCGCATGGAATCGATCAATACCGGTGATGCCGTCCCGGAGGACGAATTCCCTGCCGAGGATTATCTGTTCGGTGTTGCCGGTGATGTCTCAGACCTGATGGGGCCGATGAGCGTTGAAGAGGTTGAGGCGTCTGAAGAACCTTCTGGGGAGGATTCCGCAACCGAGGAAGAAGCATCGGACGCCGAGGAAGCGGACTCCACCGAAGATGAAACCGCCGCCTCTGATGACGCCGCAGATGAGTCAGAGGAGTCGGACGAGGTCGATGACCCGGAAGAGGAATCCTCCGAAGAGGAGGTTGTGTCGGACACTGGGAACGGTGTTACCACGGAGGATGAGACTCAATTGTAATATGAAGCTTGTTACCCGGGGCATTCTTGTTGTGCAGCTTTATGATCGACCGATCGGAAAATCGAAATTCTGGAAATCCTTCGGATGCGGCATCATCCAGGATAATCGCGCTTTGCCTCATTGTGTTGATTATCCTGGCAGTTAGCCCCACGTTTATTCTCGCTCAGTCTCCCTCCGCGGGCTCGCCGCCCTCAACACCAACCGAAGAGACAGGTGACTTGTCCGGTTCGGAATCGGAGGATGCTGTCCGGCCAAGCGGCATGGAGCCGGAGAATGCAGTGCAGCCCAGCGGAATGGAAGGTGAGGCGAGCGGGATATTCACGGGGTTAACCGATGATCCATTTCAACTTAGCCCTGGCGAGGATGAGTCAATCACAGGGGATGAAATGGGGCCTCCATTGCCGCCGGGATTTGTACCGCTTGAGCCACTGGGACCGCCGCCGAGAGAGAGTGATGATGAGGAATTCATGCTTCCGGAGATAGAGGTGCCTGATTTCGGTGAGAGGGTCGATAGGGGTCCCTCAGATACAGGCCAGAGCATATTCAGCAGGCGTCCTTCAGATGAATTTTATCAGGGTGTTGTGACCGGCGCGGCCAGGCCCGACATATCTTTGCTCGGACCGCTCCCGGAGATGATCGAGGAGGGGGTGGAATTCACCGATGTCGCGGCGGACTGGATATACCACCAGAAAAGCGTGGGGCTTACCGAACTCCGCGGACACGTAATGGTGATCTACGACACCACGATCATTTCCTGCGACGAAGCGATTCTCGATGAAAAGAATGAGATATATCATTTCTTCGGTGAGGGCAGGACTTTCGTGGATGATGCCGATTTTACGCTGGAGTGCGATGAATTGGAGATCCACGACGCTGAAGGCGAGAAGATGGTTTACATTTCAGGGTCCAGCACTATGGTGGTCTTCGTGGACGAGGACGCCGAGGAACCGGGTGAGGATTCAACACGACGGGAGAGGCTCGAGTACGCTCTCTCGCGCCAGGATACGACGATCACTTTCACGGATGCCGAGTACGATTACGAAAACGACATTTTCGATGCGCACGGGGGTGTCAGGTTCGAGCAGGAAGATAAGTACGCTCAGGGAGACGAGTTCCACGGTGAAGGCGAAACGGATTACATGCTCTTCACCGGCGACTGCGAGTTCTGGCAGGCCGACGGGCATTGGCTGTACGAGCATCGGCTGATCGAGGACGAGGAAGATCCGCCGAGCAAGGGCGACCGCCTCACCCGGGCGCTTATGAGCGTCCCGTCAACGATTACGTGCGACGAGGCTGAAGCCAAGGGCGAAGAAGGATGGTTGCAGCTTCGCACGAATTCCGGGAACATCGTTTATTTCCATCAGGATGACAAGCACGCTGAGTGTGAAACCTTCACGCTCTGGTACTCCGAGGAGGAAGAAGGCGATGGTGATGGGGCCACCGGCGAACCTGATGAGATCCCCGAGCCTCAGATTCCGCCTGGATTCGGTACGCTAAGGCTCGCGAGCGAGTTTCCATCTGATTATACCCCCTGGGAAACATCGAGCACGCCTACGGTGGAATTACCCGATGGAGCAGAGGAGGACGAACCTCTCGAAGAGTTCGCGGATTTGCCCGTTGAATCCGTAGAATCCGTGGAGGAGAGCGAGGCAACTGAGGAAGTCATCGTTGAAGACGACATCGTGGAAGAAGAAGAGAGCGGAGATGAGTTCGAGTTTGAATTCCCGTCCGGCGAAACTACGGAACCCGGCGGAACGATCGGCAGCCTTGCGGAATTGGGCGAACTTGCGGAAGAATACACGGCAATGGCCGACGAGCTCACCGAGGAGGATCTCGAAGGTCCGCGGAATGAAATCCTCCTGGAAGGGAACGTTTTCTTCCGCCAGGAAAACGGAGACTGGCTTTTTGAGTACGATGTGATACGCGAGGAAGAGGAGTCGGAGGAGGATATCGAGCAGTATCGAAGATGGGCGAACGGCTCATGCGACACGCTGCATGTCTGGATGGATGATGAAAAGGTCGAGGCCCTCGGCTCAATTTTCGGCGAGCAGGACAACCAGGACCTGGCGGCGGAATTCCTCCGTTATGTTGCCGAGATGGATATGCTTTACCTTCGTGGAAATATTGTGGTCCATCGCGAAGGCAAGCATCAGATAATGGCGAATGAGGGATTTCTTTTCTTCTCAACCAATGTTTTCGAGGCGCTGGGGTCCGTGCGAACGACTGTCACCGTGGATGTTGAGGAACTTCGAGAGGAGGCGCAGGAAATCGAAGAAGAAGTAGAAGAAGAGTCCTGAGTCGCGTCCTGGAATCGCTGACTAGCTGCTATGCCGCTTCCCAATTATTTTGAAATACTCAAAGGATCGATCGAGCCGCGGTTTCGTGTCGCCGCGAGACTTCCCGCGGGAATGGACAAAGGTGGGGCCGAGATTCTTCCGCTCGACGAGTTGATGGATCGGCATCGGGAGCTGGCCGAGCCTTTCCATGAAACTCCCAATCCGCCGATTCCGGAGTATTTTCCCAGCGATGAGTTATCACTTCTCGAACTGAAGGCGCTCATTGCCGGACGGATGCTTACCGAATGCGCTTTGTGTGAGAATCGATGCGGCGTCGACCGAACCGCGGGCCAACGCGGAAAGTGCGGCGTGGGGAAGGATAGCTACTTCGCCAGTGAGTTCGTTCATATCGGCGAGGAGCAGGAGATCATTCCATCGCACACCATTTTTTTCACGGGATGCACGCTCGAGTGCATCTATTGCCAGAATTGGGACATCTCGCATGGAGCGATCGTAAAACGCGACGGGGGTTTTCCGGTCGATGACAAGCTTATCCACCGGATTCTCACACGGGGGCCGGCGGTGAGAAACCTGAATCTTGTCGGCGGGAATCCGGACCAGCATCTCGCGACCATACTGGATTTGCTGGTCGACCTTGCCGCGCTTGGCTACCGCCGTCCGATTGTCTGGAACTCGAACATTTACGGGACACCTGAGACGATAGAGCTCCTGACCGGGGTCGCTGATGTGCATCTCGCTGATTTCAAGTACGGCTCGAACCAGTGTGGAGAGGAGCTCTCCGGGATCGAGCGCTACTGGGATGTGGTCACGAGGAACCTCGAAGCGGTGAAGCCGGTATCGGATATCCTGATTCGGCAGCTCGTTCTGCCCGGGCATGTCGAGTGCTGCACGGCGAGGATTGTCGATTGGGTTGCGGAGAATCTTCCGGATGCCCGATTCAACCTGATGTTCCAGTATCATCCGGAGTATCGCGCGGGTGAGAATCCGGGGATAAACCGGTCCCTGACCAGCGGCGAGCGAGTAAGAGCGAATGAGCTTGCATCAGACGCCGGCCTCCAAACGCGTGATTGATTCGGGGTTGAGATCTGTCCCGCTTTCTGTTGCGGGAACCCTTGCCATGACGAGAGCTATCAGGCATAATCGAGCCTTCGAATTCGATGATTCCCGCTCAAAAACATATTCCGTTCTTGAGTCGTCCCGTTATTGCCCTCATATTGTTCCCGGTACTGGCTGTGTTGATCAATTGGCCCTACCTCAATGCCGGATTCTCTCTTGATGACATTCTCATCTACAACGCCTTCCAGGAAGATCCCCTCAATTTCTCCAGGTGGGGGGGTGTATGGTCCGGCAAAAGTTTCCACCATTTTGATAATCTCTGGTGGAGAGACGCGGATACTGTCGCCTCATTCTGGCGACCGATTCCGAGCCTGATTCTTGAGGCCTCATTCCGCATCTTTGACAGAAATGCGGTCCCATTACATCTATTGTCTATCCTGTTGCATGGATTTGTATCGACAGCACTCTACTTCCTGGTTCGTAGACTGGCCAACAGCCATATGTTGGCGCTACTTGCTGCGCTGTTTTTTGTTGCAGGCGAAGATCACGGCCTTACTGTCGGATGGATCGCCACTTTCACGGACCTGCTCTGTGTGCAGTTCATAATTCTGACAATCCTTGCCCATATCGACTGGCTCCAGCGAAGAAGAATTCTTTCATTGGTTGGGTCGCTGTTGTCGCTAATCTTCGCAATGGGCTGCAAGGAAACCGCGGTCATAGCTCCTGTTGCTATCGTGCTCCTTACATTGTTCATGCCGACAGGTTCTGAACATGGAGAGTCAGGGTGGTCTGAGTTCCGAAAACAGACCGGCAACGTGGTCAGGGATCGTCTCTCCTGGCTCCCGGCGCTTTTGGTGCTGATTACCTACTTGATCGTGTACAAGCTGTGGAACCTGGGAGTCATGAATAATCTCCTTTACACAGATCCAATATCCGATCCCGGAAAGTATTTCGCGAATCTGGCGCTGTATCTTCCAACCTTCTGGCTAGCTACTTTTTCCTCAATTCCCATCTGGCCGACAATACTCTGGCCTGTGTTATACGTGACCTATGCGCTGCTGGGTCTGGTGATTTTTCTTGCCTGGCTTGCAGCTCTCTGGCAGTTCAGAACTCGAGCCCTGGTGCAATGGGCTTTTGCACTGTACCTCGTCTCACTACTCCCGCAGGTTTGCGTAGACGCAAGCGAACGCGGGCTTTACTTCCCCATGATTCCAGCGTGTATTCTGTTGGCCTCGGTAACTCTGACAATTGGGCCACTGGCTCGTCGGATGGATCGACCGCTCAATATCAAATCCCGCTGGACAAGTTTCGTGGGCTGGTTGGCGATCGTCGGCATTCTTGGACTCGGAGCGCTCCAGGCCATCTCATCACCGCTCGGTACAGCCGCCTTTCTGAGGTCTCCTGCAAGGGAAATGAGCACAGCCCAACCATACATCGAGCAGGAGCAACCTGAGCATGTGATAATCCTCAACGCTTCCGGCATGTGGCTGTCGCTTTATACACAGGACTACGTGGAATACCTGTCAGGTCAAAAGCATAACGTGTGGCTCCTCTCTGCAGCTTATGGTGACTTCAGCCTGGAGCGAGACCGGGACGCATCGTTTGTAATACGTACGGACCGGGTCGGATGGTTGAGCAGCTTTATCGCAAGGGTTATACGAACTGAACCGGTGTTCGAACCTGGTCATAGACACGAAAGAGAGCTTTTCACAGCCATTGTGGAGGATGTAACGAAGGACGGCAGCGATGTGCTCTCCGTGCGATTTGATTTCAACCGTCCCCTCGATGACCCCGGACTGCTGTTTCTTCGCTGGAACGGCGAGGCTTTCGAGCCGATGGATATCGCGTCTCTGGATGTCGGGGAAACTGTCGAGCTTGCTGATACTTCAGACTTCCTCGAGACATCCTGAATTCCATGTGACGAATAACTGCTCCGACGATTGAACCGGAGAACCAAGTCTGCGCGTAGAGGATTTGCCTTGCATGCACCTAATCCACTTGCCTGAAATACTCACCAAGTGGGCTGTCGGGATCACATAGCAGCCAAAGAAGGTAGCCGCCGGCGAATTCCAGCGGCGAGCGAGTAAGAGCGAATGAGCTTGAATCAGACGCCGGCCTCCAAACGCGAGATTGATTCGGGGTTCTGAGACTAATTTGCATCACTACTTTATTCCTGCAATTAATCTGAGGGTTCCACGAGAGCAAAGAATCCCTACCAGCACCCGTTCGGCAGATGCTTGGTCAGGAATACGTCATGGTCTCCGTTTGAAGTTTGTTCATCTGGGTTATCGTTGCAGGGCGGGCCGGTGGGAGCGAAATCGGCCGTGTCCTCGAAATAGCCCGTAACGTAGATATTCCCAGAGCCGGAAGCGGCAACTCTAAAACCAATATCCTCGAAATATCCACCCCATGTCCGCGCCCACTCGAAGTTACCCGAAGAATCGAACTTGCTCAGGAAGACATCAGAATCACCATTCGATGTGTGCGGACTCCCGCCACCGGGGTCGAAATCGACTGTCTCCTGAAAGGAGCCGGTAACGTAGACATTCCCGGAGCCGTGGACAGCAACTCCAGGGGCTTCATCCCAGTATGACCCGCCCCAGGCCCGGGCCCACTCGAAGTTTCCCGATGAATCGAACTTGCTCAGGAAGACATCGTACCAGCCATTCGACGTGTGCGGATCCCCGCCATCGGGATCGAAATCGACCGTGTCCACGAAATCGCCCGTAACGTAGACATTCCCGGAACCGTCAGCGACAACTCCAAGGCCATAATCCCAGTCTGACCCACCCCAGGTTTGCGCCCACTCGAAGTTACCCGATGAATCGAATTTGCTCAGGAAGACATCCT
>CBDUXL010000006.1:0-28467 GCA_965371155.1 uncultured bacterium
ATCTCCAGCTATACACGCTCATTGTTATCGATAATGAGAGTAAATTAAGAGAACTTCACCTTGACTCCGCACCGGTTGCTATTGCAGCAATGGTCGACCTTTATCGGGTAAAACGGTGGCTCGAAATAAACAGCCCCCCGGGCACGGAAATATACAACGAAAACGCTCACCATTTCTTCATAGGCTTCTGCGATGCGATAATTGCTCTACAGAATATTGTCGTTGCTGCGGAAAGCATCGGGCTTGGTACATGCTACTACGGCAGTATTCTTTCAACCGATGTCCGGGAATTCTTTGGAGCCCCTGAATATGTTTTCCCTGCAGCGATGATTACAATCGGTCATCCGGATGAGGATCCTGCCTTAAGCCTCCGCCTTCCTCTTGAAGCTGTTGTTCATAAGAACAATTACCGGCACTTTACAGATGAAAAGATTCGTGACTTCTACAGGGATCGGGAAGATACCGTCTGGAACGGATTGTCGGATGACGTCAAGGAGAAGCTTGCCTCTAAGGGCATTCACGGCATCGCGCAGGGGATCCTGCAGCGCAAATTCTCGAAGGAATCCTTAGAGGAGTCAGCTGCAGCCACACGTGAGATCCTCAAAAAGTCTAAGTTTGAAATCTGAACCGCACCCGACCTCCGGAAAGCTGCATTATGAGTACAAAAGGCCGTTCGATATGTTCGCCGAACGGCCTGTTTCCACAACATGGCAGGCAATCGCTAACAACTTTGTATCATGGATTTACTCCACGCGCCGATATTCACGACGCAGTCCTTTCCATCGGATGCGCTCAATTGCTGGAACTTCAATAATTCAATATGAGCTCATTCTGTTACGGATTCTTAGTCACTAAAAATCCGCGTGGGCCGGATTGGAAAGCCTTTGCTGAATTCGAACACGTACTCTCTCAAACCTGGAAATCCGGTGAGTCAACCTTGGGAATCGGGCGTCTCTTCAACTCATCCGGGGTGGAGTAAATAGTGATGCCTTCGTTCATGAGGACAAGCAGATGATCGTAGAACTTGCGTGCTGAGGTCCACCACGAGACGGCTTCCCCGACTTTCCCGACCCTCAGTAATCCTGCATGACTAAACTCGTTCCCGAAGTAGTCCGCCAGATAAGTATTCCTGTCAATCCGCTTTTCTGCAATTTTCGGATCGTGAGGGTTTACAGGAACCTTAATCAGACTGCCGTCCCAGTCCCTGCAGCTAAGCTGGAAGGTTTCTGCCATCCTTGCAGCTATTGGAAATTCTTCCAGCAGCGTATCTTCAAGTGTATGGTAAAGACCGACAGGACTCATCGTTACTCCCAATCCCAGCACCTTGCCGTCCAGCTTCATGAGCCTGTCCCATGGCGAATCAGTACCGAAAGTGGTCGAAGCGAGGTGATGCGCCTCGGTTATGTATTTCGCGTCCTTGCCGACCGCCGAAACCGAATGAGTTGGATGGATGCTTCTCTCAACGCCTGGAAATTTCAGGAAGGCCGATGGAATGAGTCCCAGGAAGGTGTCAGCAGTGCGCGGATCGAAGACGTACTTCTTGTCCAGGCACGTGTCGTACATGTTGTAATTAACCATGTGATAGGTAGGGGCAACGAGAGTCCCGGAACGTGTGATTACCTCTATAAAGGCTGCCAAAACCGTGTTCGGCCCCCCATCAACATACCCGATGCTTTTCAGCGATGAATGAAGAAGGACTACATCACCCTCACATATTCCCAAGCTCTGAAGGTCCCCGACAAGCCGCTCCCTGGTGATTCTCGGAGCGGTTCGTTTTATCTCCCTCGCCCTACTACTGTACTTAAAAAATCTGTAGATTCCCTTGAGTGTGTCCTTAAGTGTCACCCTTCAGTCCCTTCTCCATCGCGGACTTCTTTTTCGCACATGTTCGAGTCTACGAAAAACTTGCACGCCCAATTGATGTACATGTATGGGCTGTATCTTCCATTCACCGGAAATGAGCCTTTTATTGCACCTAGGGTTTCCGGGCGACCGGATGTTTTCATCGTGCGGCGGACATACCTGTTCGCAGTGAACGCAGCATTGCGATATCGCTTATCACCTGTGATCCGATACAAGAGCAGCCAGCAATGCGCAATCTGCACGCTTCCCACAAGACATGCCCACCCAACCGCACCGCTCCAGTCGGAAGACAACCGACCCGGAATAAAACCGTCTTCTCTTGCAGCCCCCAATATTCCGTCAGCGGTTCTTACGGAGGCCTGCAGCAACTCATCGTCGTTAGTGAAGAAGTAAGCCTCGATTATCCCCCGAAGGACATACCCCAGAGTATGTGTAAGCGGTTTCGATGGGTCGGTCAGGCAGCAGTCTGCAAACCATCCGGCATCGTTCTGCCGGGTCAAAGCCCATCGAACATTCCTGACAGCAGTATCTGCGTAAGGTTTGTCGGGTTCAAGGCGCGCGGCTTCGAGAAGACCCCATGCGACGTGGGTTTCGTAGGCCTTTTCGCCCTGTGTAGCATAGGGGGTTGGATATTTCCGCCAGCATCCGTCGGGGTCCTGTGTTTCGACAAGCCAGTCGGCGGCGCGGGACATCGGCTCACGGTATTCATCGCCGAATTCCTTCACCCCGCTTGCGAGCCCGAGAAGTATCTGGCCGGTGTTGAACGTGACCGGCACTACAGGACGTGCGTTGATCACTCCACCCTGGAAAGCGCCTTCGGCAAACTGTATCGAAACCAGCCAGTCGAGCATGCGTTTTGCGCGGTCCCGGATCGTCTCATCACCGCGCAATCGAGCGCAATCGAGCATTGTCGAGACAATGTAGCCCGTGGTTTCGGGATAGGAAGGACCCCAGCCGTCGATGAGGCTGTACGCCCACGCTACTCCGCCGTCAGCGGATGTCGATTTGTCCTGCGCCAGGCAGAGCCACCTAATGCTGCAGTCAATTGCGCTTTCGGTTCCGGGGTCTTCTGCCGGAAGGCCTGCTCTATCGCTTTGGGATTCCCTTCTTGCAGACTCTGGGAGCTTCACGTTGTCGCGAAAGTCACGCGCCGCTTGCACCATGTTGTTAAGCACGGTTATGTTGCGAGCATATCGGCGCATTTTTTCAAGCATGTGCTTTGTATCCCTCTCCACCGGCCATGCGCCTGGACAAGCACAATATTTCAAATCCCTTGCCAACCTCATCAAAGACTTTTTCGGTCAATACTTTCGTTCCACTCAATTGTAAGTTTCTGAATAATCAGATATTTCTCGCCTTTCCAAAATCACTTTACTCTAAAGCAACCATTCCATCAAGGTCAATGGCTTCAACGGTAACGTTGAGCGAATCCAGCTCGTCAAGGAACGTGACCCATTCATCCTTATCGAATAAATCGGATTGGCCCCGGTAGTATTCAATACCATTGAGGAGATTTTCCTTAAACTTATTAAAGTACTTTTCCTTGCGGGTGGAAAGCTTTAGCGAAACCCTCCTCATTTCTTCATGAATATAGTCAACATAGAGCATCAATTCCTGGATAAACATGTGGGGGCGATCAGGACGATTAATGAGATTCTCTTTCCCGTAAATGTGGTTTAGCATCTCTTCTAAAGTGGCGATCCTTGAAAAGTACGCAATATTCGGTCCGCAGCACAATACAGGAGTAACATCCTCTTCGATACCATTCTTAATTTTGACACTGCCGCCCAAGTCATGACATATGCAGCTTTTGGCTAACGCATTGTCAGACACAAAAGACAGTTGCTCTGGCGTGTAATTAAATTCCTTCAGGCTCTCAAGCATCAATTTCTGGTACGCACGAGAGGCAACACAGATTGGTTTCTTAGTAAAATCAGTATTAGAAACCAATAAGCCCTTCGGGCAAGGGCTGCCGGGAGATCCATCACTGATGCGACGACAGCGTACAATTTCGCTATCACAATTTCGCAGATTCCAAAATGGTATGCCAACGGGCGAACTGTTGCTTAGATACACATTCTGTTCCGTAGTGGCACATAATTTAGCAAGGTGGGCTTCATCCACCCCGGTGACCTCTGGGACGAGCAGGAACGGCGTGCCCCAACCGGTGCCGTCCATTTCGTAATACTCAAGCATGAGTTCGTTCTCGGCAAACGAGCCTATGCCTCCCTGCACTGTAAACTTCGCTGTCGGATTATCGCCCATTGTCGGACGTCCATCCGCCGCCAAAGCCTCGTTGCAGGTTGTGAAAAGTTTCTCAACTAACTCTTGTTTTCGTTCCTTGAATTGCCCCAGAATCGGTCCTAGCAAGTGACCTGCAGTCGGAAATGCATGACCGCCACAGTTCAGACCGGACTCTATGCGATACTCGGATACCCAGATGCCCCGCTTTGCCAGGAAATATCCCTGCACTTCCGCCGAGCGAAAATCACTCACCTTAAGAATGACCTTTTTCTTTAATCCACCTGTATTGTCTGGAAAGAAGTCCTCAAAGCGAGTGAGATATCCTAGGAGACGCCGGTTCATGCCTGCTGAGAATATTATGGAAGAGTGTAAATCACTCTGTGCAAACCCCCGTAAGGCCGACATGGCATCCGCAAATTCCGGCGGCTGTTTTTGATCTCCCCGGTAATTATCCTTGTCAAGCTTCGTCATAATGTTGACATCAATGCTTCCGGGCACAACGAAGGCTCTAAGGCGTTCCTGCATACGAGTCTTTTTTTTCGAGTCCCCCTCCGCGAGCATTTCCTTGTACAATCGCTTGGGCGCCATATCCGGCAGTAATTCGAAATATCGTACAATGTCGCTGTCATTTGAAAATGGAGAGGCCTTCAGTTCTTTCACCTGGCGCTGCACTAATCGGTTAACAAGATTCAAATAGAGAGTTATCCGACGGGCTCGGGGATCCTCATGCTGATCGGTAACTGCTTCGTATGGCTCGTTAACCCTTTCAGCATGGAACTTGCGCATCTGTTCGATCAGTACGTCATCCACCAGCGAAATAACGGACGAAATTCCAAACTTCGCCACATGAAGAGGAGTATCGATAGTGAATCCCGTGCCCATTACCGGGATGTGAAAACTATGCATGCTTTCTGGAGAAATTGTCACCTGATATAATGCTCCGTTTATACCCAAACGATGAGTGTGTTCTTAATTGAGAAAAAAAGCCTTATTCCGTTCGATATCATTCGAGATGAGGTTGGCAAGCATTTCTCGATCCGCGGTAGTATGCCCTGGATGGACAAACCAGCGGGTGTTTTATCCAATGGTGCGAGCCTGTCAGATTATAAACCCCCCGACCTTGTTCGTCGAGGGGTTTTCTTTTCTACCTGGCAGTCCCAACGGGATTTGAACCCGTGTCGCCACCTTGAGAGGGTGGTGTCCTAACCACTAGACGATGGGACCGCATAAGCAAGATAATGTACTTTGTCGAATCCCTTCTGTCAAGGACCTGGAGCCGGTTCCGGCGAATTCCGAGTCGTCGGTGCGCCCCGGTAACGTCTTTCCTAAGGGTCATCTACACTCATGTTTGATGCGACCCGATCGCCTGCGCTTGTGACAAAGTAGAAAATGGCCGCAATCAGTCACCATCCCGGTCCCGACGTCGGCGACCATCATCCTCGTCGCCGTTCTCCTCATCCTCGTCGTCGTCCATGCGACGATCGTCGTCTCTATCGTCCCGGGCAGGGGACCTGAACTCGAACTCATCGATCTTCCACACATTTCCGACTTTGATCAGAATGATTCGCAGGTCCTCGTCATCGCGGCTCCACACCTCGGCCGTATTGCCCCTGACATCGGCAACCAGTTTGGCCTCGATGTAAATATTGTCGCCGCTGCTGTACTCGTCGCGCATGTGGTTGAACGCGTTGCCGCCGCGCTCCATCTCCTGATCCAGCGCGCGCTCGGTGCAAAGCGCCTGGGCGCTGCCGGAATCCCCGTCGTACAGATACTCGAAGAACTCAACGACGATATCCTCGGACGGGACCTCCGACGTTTGGGGGCATCCGGGGACTAGCCATAGCAGGAACATCCCCAGGATCGCGAGTAGAATTATCCGGTTTTTGTTTGTCTTCATTCTCGGTCTCCTCCACATTTCAGACCTTACCCGGTGTCAGGGCGGGTCGGGCGCTATTTGAAAGGTAATACCGACCTTGTTTGATGTCAAGCCTGCCATCGCGCGCCGGCATATTCTAAGTGATGAACGCAGGAAGGTTCCCAAAAAGCTGCTCTGAAAAGGCCGCGAGAATCTGGCCCATCCACGGCCCGAGGAAGTAAAGCACACTCGCCACAACGAGAATCTTCGGGATGAACGTCAGCGTCATCTCCTGGATACTTGTCACCGCCTGGAAAATGCTGATCAGGATGCCAACCAGCAATGTCGAACCCAGTAGCGGCAGCGCCACTGTAACGGCTGTCACGAGCGCTTGTTGTCCTATGCCTGAGTAAATGTCCTCTGGTAGCATTGCTTTCACCTCCGAGACTGACTTCGATGCCCCGGACTCGAGATTTATATCGCGTTTCTAGTTGAAGCTCAGAATCAGGCTCCTTGTTATTAAATGCCATCCGTCCACAAGCACAAACAGAAGTATCTTGAACGGCAGGCTTATCAAGATCGGAGGCAGCATCAGCATGCCCATGCTCATGAGCGTGCTCGCGACCACCATGTCGATGATCAGGAACGGCAGGTATATCAGAAATCCCAGCTCGAACGCGGTCTTCAGCTCACTTATGACAAACGACGGAATCAGCACGTAGGTCGGTACGTCCGCCTTGGTCTCGACACCCTCGATTTTCGAGACGTTCAAGAAAAGCGTCAGGTCCTTTCTGCGGGTCTGGCGGAACATGAAATCCCTTAATGGCTCCTCCGCCTTTTGGATCCCTTCCTCGAAGGAAATATCCCCGTTGAGATACGGTCCTAACGCATCCTCACTGATTTTCGCCCCGACCGGCGCCATTACGAACAGAGTGAGAAAAAGTGCGAGGCCGATCAGGACCGCGTTCGGCGGCATCTGCTGCGTCCCCATCGCCGAACGGGTCAGCGACAGCACTATGACTATCCTGGTGAAGCCCGTGGTCAGGACCAGGATGCTCGGGGCAATGGTGAGAATCGTGAGGATAAACAGAATCTGCAGCGCAAGGCTGACATCCTCGCGACTCTCGGTGGTGCCGACATCGATTGTCAGTCGAGGAAGCGGAAATGTGACCCCTGCGTCGGTGCTTGCGGTCGCACTGGTCCCCGATGCGCTCTCGCTGGAAACGGCCGGCCCCGCCTGTCCGTATGCCGGCAGGGAAAGGGCGAGGTAGAGAAGTCCGCAAACAGCGGCGCAAAGAAGCAATACCCGATGCCGTTTGAGCACAGAACGCATGTCGATAAGGGGACTCCGGACGACCCCTTATAGTATCTGAATCAGATCGAATGTTTTTGAATGAATGGTAGGGGCGCAAGGCGTGCGCCCTCTCCTGCCGCGCATAAGTATAAATCAAAGCGCCCGGCGAACCGGGCGCTGGTCTATCTGCTTCTTCCAGGACTACCGATCAGGGAAATCCCACTTCGTCGGTCCAGGTGCAGGAGGAAACCTCCCGGCGCATCATAATGATCTGATGCTCGTTGTAGTCGTCGATTTCCTGGCCGGGAGCGTCAATGCAATGCATCCTGTATCTCAGGGAAGCATCCCCGTACAGTTCGGGAAGCCAGGTCAAAGGCACAGAGAGATCGGCGGTATCCAGGGCCGACCCGTTACCGGCAATGGTGATGATCCAGACGACGGGTCCCGCGTAGACCTCGATCCTCGTCAGGCAGCCATCCGCCCCAAGCGGATCGGTCCAGACAAATGAGGGAAGGGAGTAGCCTTCGCCCATGCCCTCACTGACGCCGAGGGTCGGGAAACCCGAGAAATCAATAGCCGCCGGATTGTAGCCGGTGTGCCAGTCACGGTGGATGAGATCGGTCTCACCGGTGGAGAGCTGGAAATGTCCTGCCATGACGATTCGATCCGGCGCTCCTTCAGGCTCGAAGTACGGGGCCGCGAACTTGAGATCGTTCGGGTTCTCGCCTTCGAATGGGGTGTATGGTCCGATCGGCAGGTAGTGCTCAACCTCAAGGAAAATCGCCGTCGGCACAACTGCATTCAGACCATCATTAATCTGGTCTTCGGTCCAATACTCGGCGGGCACTGATACATCCCCCTCCGCGATCCCGTCAGGCCCTTGCTTCGATGTGAACTGCACCGGGTAGAACCTGCGTTCCCCCGCCTTCATCGGTGGAATGTTCCAATTGTAGTCGCAACTCAGCCAGGTCAACTCAACCACAGCGCTGCAGGCTTTTGATTCAACTTCCCCCTCCCCTAGCATGCCTGTCAGGAAAGCAGAGAAACCATGCGGCCTATCGGCAGCCACCTCGAACTCGAACCTGCAGTACAGGGGGTTGATCTCGGAGGGCGGTTCAATGTAACAGGACGGGGTGAGGGTATCGGTGTAGACCTCAAGGTAATCGAAACCCAGGTTTGGTGCTGTTCCGAAGATAGTTGCGTGCTCATCAATCTCAGCTTCCTGCATCGCGATCGAAATCACGTTCGCATTTGTGTCCACTATGCTGACCATCGCGTATCCGTCGACGTACGCAGTCAGACTGAGCGGGAAGGTCGCGTTCTCGAAGACTCCGCATCCTTCGTACTGGAGCAGGCTGGTCGGTCCGCCGCTGCAAACAACAACTACATCTCCAGCCAGGTCCTCGCCGGTTATGGGGTCCCAGAGGTGAAGGGCGAACTGATCGGGATTCAGAGATGGAACACTGAGTACTCCACTACCCGACTCCAGAAGGTAAAACAATGCCGATCCGACATCGTAGATGGTCTCTGTTGTCAGGTCTCCAGCCGGGAGCAGCGGAGAATCGGATGGCACGTCATCCCCATCATCAGCCAAATCGGGAACCTCACGATTCCCGCCACTGTCTGTAGGCACCGGAAGCACCTGGGGGGGTGTATCAACAGGTGCAACGGGGCCATCGTTCCCGCAGGCTGTCAGGCTCAGAACCGGGGCCAGACAAAGAGCAAATACAAATAAAATAAAAAATGGGTATATGTTGTGGATTTTTCCGGACACGTCAATCCCTCCTCTTTAGGGCATCAAAATAGTGTCGATACCGCCCTTGATTCATATACTATTAAACTTAATTGCATCATATAGCCCCTGAGGAGCATTGGAGGCGCAGTCGGCAGCCAGAGATTGGACCAATTACCCTGAATTTAAAGAGGGGGACACCTGCATTTCGGGGACGAAATGAGGTGTCCCCGAGAGAGTGTCCCCGAGAGAGTATAAATCACAGGGGACATGCCATTTTTCT
Source organism: uncultured bacterium (assembly GCA_965371155.1). Taxonomy (GTDB): domain Bacteria; phylum JAJVIF01; class JAJVIF01; order JAPKYR01; family JAPKYR01; genus CBDUXL01. The sequence goes on from CBDUXL010000006.1 coordinate 9,272, forward strand.
CCAGTGATGAACCTGACTTTACCATTGCATATCAAGGGGAAAATGCCTTGTCCCCGACGTTCAAACCGGCTTTCCCAGGCAAGTTTTGACAAGAATGCGGTGTGAGATCAATGTGGAATCCTGTGAATTAATGCAGAAATCGGCAAGGATTATTGAAAAAGCTTGACATTTGCTCTGCGCGTGGCTAAGATTCCCCCAAACTCTTAATACGATTTTATTGCCTGGACACGGACTCTCATTGACTCCCTGACCGACCGTTGGAGGACGGTACCTATCTCAGGGATTTGTCGTGAGGATCGTCCACGGTGTCTCAGGGCACACTAATTGGAATCGATCAGCTCGTCCTCGGCGCTACCGCTAATTGCGATCTTAAGGATCTCAACGGCAAGGTAGCCATAGCGACGGGCACCCAGATCACTCCCCAACTGCTGGACCGAATCAAGGCCGCCGGGGTAGTCGGTCTCGTCGTCGGACGCTCCGATTACGTGAGCCATCATGTAGCGCCCAGAAGCCCCGGTTTCGATGCGATCAACTCCCGTATCACCGAAATGCGGAGACGGAGCGGTATCTCGGATCCCCTTACCCAGTCGACCCGCAATCGGGCACGTGAGTCGGTCTATGCGGCATTCAGTGCTGTCGCGAGAGGCACGATTCCGGATATCGATGCTCTCAGCGAGCTGGTTGACGATATCCTCCACAGCATCGAACTTATCGACACGGCCCCGCTTCCTGATCCCCGCTCCAAACACGAATCCTACAAAGACCGTCTCGTAGACAGCGCGATCGATATCGCTGTCCTGCTGGGATGGCATCTCAGGCAGACGGGCGAGCCTGCTTCTGTCATTCGCGATGCCGCTCTTGGAGGCTTGCTTCATGACGTGGGCCTCGTACTGGTGCAGAGAAGAATCCTGGAGCACCCTTCAAGTCTCTCGCATGCCTACATGCAGGAGATCAAGCGACATCCCTACCTGGGCATCCGGGCGCTTTCGCCGCTCGGGAAAAACCTCCCCACTATCGCGCAGGATGTGATCCTGCTTCACCACGAACGAGAGGACGGACGCGGCTATCCGCTCAAACGTTCCGGGGAAGCAGTCCCGTCAGTTGCCAAGCTGGCTCACATTCTGGACGCATATGTCGCGCTGGTCAGTCCGAGACCCCACCGCGACGCGTACACGCCATGCCGGGCGATCGAGATCCTGCTCAAGGAATCGGGCAGGTCCTTCCACAGGGCAACCCTTCGCGATTTCATTGCTCGCACCGGTCGATATCCACGTGGAAGCGCAGTCCTGTTATCCACCAACGAGGTGGGCATTGTCGTGGGACAGGGGAAAGGCGGTCCGCTCACGCCTGTCGTGGACATCTATTTTTCGAGGCAACTTAACTTCTCCCAGACCGCACAGCGGGTGGATCTGGGCCGGGACCTGCTGAGATACGTGCGGAGGGTCATAAAGTAGCGTTACAGATGTAATGAAAACCTGAAGCCCCAAAGCATTCTACAGTCAGTCTACTTGCGTTGTATGCCGTTAAATAATGAATATTTCATTCTTTAGCGCCAACTGCCATTCTGGACGAATTCGCAGCCTGCAAAAAAATACACAAGAATAATATAGAAATCATACTATTTGCAACTTGGCGCAAATTTTCCAATTGCCGCCTGTGCCGGACACAAACCACCACTAAGCTCGCTAATCATACGTAATGAATAGGCGGACGGGTATCATCCACCTTGCCCAAATCAGTGCTTAGCGGTACAATTCTGATGCACGAGGGAACGGAGTGAGAACCTCCGGCGGACCGGCCACTGTGATGGCGACCCGCAACCCCAATCAGTACTGCCACGGGCGACGGCCTGGAAGGCGCGGAGTTGCGGGAATGACCCTCAGCCAGGACACCTCGCGCGCGGAAGCGACCTCCGGAGTCGGGTCGGCGCGACAGCATGGTTCCGCGCACTCGCGCCCGCCCATCGCGGGCTTTTCCCGTCCCCGGCATTACTCAAGGTGTTGACTCAAATGCGTTTACCTGCCGGAGCAATAATTCTAACCGCCGCGATAGCGCTTCTTTTCTGGTCGTTCGGTTCAGGCTGCAGTGAGCAGGTGAATTCCAGAACCGGCAATGGAGCGGACGATCTATCGACTCCACCGGGGCGAGTTGTTTCGATGTCGCCCAACCTCACGCAGATCGTCTACGCGCTGGGATCTGAAGAGAAACTCGTGGGCGTGGATGCGTACTCGACATATCCTCCCGAAGCCGAGTCACTTCCGAGCATGGGAAATTTCCTGGATCCTGATCTCGAAGCTCTCGTGGCCTCGCAACCGGACCTTGTGCTGCTGGTCGACACAGACGAGCAGCTAATCGGGTTGCTTTCGCGACTTGGGTTGGAATATGTTGCGCTGGGCAACGACACTGTCGCGGAAATACTGCATAGCATCGAACGACTTGGCGTCCTTCTCGATCGTGAGGAGCGTGCCCGAGAGATAATCGAACGCTTTGATTCCGTCCGTGAGGAAATCGACGAAGCTCTGAAATCAGATTCAACCACTCGCGTGGCGCTTGTTGTGGGACGCAATCTCGGGGTCCTTCAGGACATCTACGTGGTGGGGTCTGCCAGTTTCCTGGGTGAGTTAATCGAGATGGCGGGCGGCGTGAATGTCTTCGGCGAGCAGGCTCTTCCGTATCCACAGGTGGGAGCCGAGTCGATTGTCGGAGCCGACCCGGACGTGATTATCGACTCAACACTCTCGAAAGGCGCATCGGCCGAACAGCTTGAGGAGCTAAGATCGGACTGGGATTCTCTTCCGAGCCTTCGAGCGGTCAAAGAGGGACGTGTGATTGTTCCGGATGAGGGATGGTTCCAGGTTCCGGGGGCTTACCTGGACTCGACTCTGAGGCTGTTTGCCCATTGGCTGCATCCGGATGTCTTTCCGGATGAGGTGACGGACCCGAACCTGACGAGTGGAGATTAACAATGTAGTCGAGATGCACCCACAAACGAGTTTGTGGGTGGCACACAAATTCCGATGACCGACGCTCTCTACATCGCGACTGATATCCACTTCGGTTACCGCCCGGAGACACCTGTGCTGAACGGAGTTGATTTTTCGGTTCGGGCAGGTGAACTGGTCGCGCTGATTGGTCCAAACGGAGCGGGAAAAAGCACGCTGCTCAAACTGCTTGTTCGGCTGCATAAACCGGGGCGCGGATCGATAACGTTCGCAGGTCAACCTCTAAACGAGTACTCTCACAGGACCCTTGCCCGCGACGTTGCTTTCCTTCCACAGGAGGACGAGATCCACTTCCCGTTTACTGTCGGCGAGGTGGTCATGCTCGGACGATGGCCGCATTCAGGCGGAGCGTTTTTCGATTCCGCTGCAGATAGAAACGCCGCCGCGCGTGCAATGGACTTGGTGGAAATCTCCGAGTGGTCGGAGCGCTCGGTAATCGAGCTGTCGGGAGGGGAGCGGGCGAGGATCATGCTGGCGAGGGCAATCGCAACCGAGCCGAAGTGTCTTCTTCTCGATGAACCTGTGAGCGAGCTGGATTTGAAATATCGCGCTGAAGCCTACCGACTGGTGCGCAAGCTCGCGGATGACGGTTTGGGAGTGGTGGTTATCGCGCAGGATGTCGGGGCTGTGAGCAGATGGGCGGATCGACTTGTGCTGATGGCCGACGGGAGGGTGATCGCCGAGGGACCGACCGAATCAGTGTTGAGGGTATCCACGCTCAGCAAGGCTTACGGTGTTCCGGTCAAGGTGATTACGGATGGGCCGGATCGCGCGGTTTTCGCCTTGACAGAGGAAGGTGAGCAACTGTGAACGGGGCAATCAGAACGCTCACTCCTGCGCGGTTCTGGTTAAAAGTGGCCATGTTCGCAGGATTCATGCTTATCTGCGCCGTACTCGGCCCATTTTTCGGCTCGGAGGAGATCGATTTTGCAATAGCTTTCGATTTCACCATTCCCCCTTCCGAGAACCCGTCGCGGCTGATTCTGCTCGACATAAGAATCCCGCGGATTGTGCTGGCGTTGGTGGTTGGAGCAGCGCTTGCACTCAGCGGAGCCACGATGCAGGCATTGCTGAGAAATCCTCTCGCGAGCCCATACACGCTTGGTGTGGCGTCGGGCGGCACACTGGGCGCCGCGATTGCGCTTACTTTCAGAATTGCCAACACTGCATTCGAGGTTCCCGGGACCGTGCTGGGCTCGTTCCTGTTGAGCCTGCTCACAATTGCACTTGTCTGGGGCCTGGCTTATCGCCGGGGAAAATTGACGGTAGGCCTGCTGCTCCTGGCCGGTGTCAGCGTGAATTTCCTGTTCGGCGCGCTGGTGCTTCTACTGCAATATATGGTTGATTTCGAACAGAGCTTCGCAATGATCCGCTGGATGATGGGCAGCCTCGATACCGTGGGCTACAGTTCCGTCTGGGGAGTTGCTCCCGTGCTGCTGATATGCGCCGTTGTGCTGTTCGGGAACGCGCGAGCGTTCAACATGATGGCGCTCGGGGATGAATCGGCGCGAACCGGGGGAGTCGATGTTCGTCGTCTGGAGCTTGTCGGCTTCATCGCCTCGGGGCTTCTCGCAGGCGCCGCTGTGAGCCAGGTGGGACCGATCGGATTTGTCGGATTAATTGTTCCTCACGCTGTTCGTATGATGGTCGGACCGGATTACAGGCTCGTTCTTCCGGGCAGCATGCTTGTCGGCGGCGGATTTCTGGTCCTGTGCGACCTTGCCAGTCGAACTGTTATCGCGCCTGCAGAGCTTCCGCCCGGGATCTTGACTGCACTTCTCGGCGTTCCGTTCTTCCTGAGTCTGCTGCGAATGAAAGCCAGGGAGATATTGATTTGAGTCAGAGTGGTGGAAGACGGATGCACCCATCATCAGTATAAGAGGCAAAACGCGGCTGATTTTCTGCTACAATAAGAGTCCCCGATAACCGGTCAGGAGGCAAACATGGTTATGGTCGACACTGCTGACTTTATCCGCCCGCATCTCCGTAAGGTCCGCCCGTACGTTCCCGGAAAGCCTATCAAGGAGCTTCAGCGCGAGCTTGGGATCACTGGCGAAATCATCAAATTAGCCTCAAACGAAAACACGCTCGGTCCGAGTCCGCTTGCGATCGAAGCGATCACAAGGGAGCTTCAGAATCTCTGGATGTACCCGGAGAATTCGGTCTACTACGTCAAGCAGGCGCTTGCCGAGCTTCACGATGTCCCGATGGAATGGATCGTGGTCGGGAACGGCGCAGTAGAGGTGATCTGCCTCCTGGCACAGGCGTGCCTCGACCCGGGCGATGAAGCGATCATGGGGCAGCCGTCATTCATGATTTACGAGATCATGAGCCAGATGTACGACAGCACCAGGATCGCCGTCGCGCATCCCGACTACAAGAACGATCTCCGGAAGTTCGCCGAGCACCTGAGCGACCGGACCAAGATCATCTGGATTGACAATCCCAACAATCCAACGGGGACATACAATCCAAGGGAAGAGGTCGAGTGGCTGATTGAGCGGGCGGACGGGCGAGCGCTTGTTGTGCTTGATGAGGCGTATTTCCAGTTTGTGGATGCGCCGGATTTCCCGGACGGGATCGAATATGTCAAGCAGGGGAAATCGGTTGTGGCTCTGAGGACTTTCTCGAAAGTCGTCGGGCTGGCGGGGATCAGGTGCGGGTACGGTGTCATGCATCCGGACCTCGCGCTCATGCTGGAAACGCTTCGGATCAACTTCAGCGTGAACTCGCTTGCGCAGGCAGCGGTCCTGGCGGCGCTCAAGGACAAGGAACACATGGAGAAAAGCCGGAGAATGGTGATCGAGGGCAGGAGATTCTTCTACAAGAACCTGGATAAGATGGGACTCAGGTACAACAAGACGCAGGGGAATTATGTGTGGGTCGATTTCGGACGCGACTCGAAGGAGATCAGCAGTTTCCTGCTTAAGGAGGGCGTGATCGTGCGTCCGGGCTGGATCTTCGGGGCACCGAATTGCGCGAGAGTCAGCATTGGAAGAGAAAGCGACAACATCAGGTTCTTCGAGGCCCTGAAGAAGGCGTTGGACGTGAAAACAAGCAGCTAGTCCAAAGCATTCGGTGGCCCACAACTTGTTGTGGGGTATCAAGGACGATCGAAGCATTCGAAAAACCGGTTGACATGCGATTGTACTGATGTTATTTTACCTCGGTTGGACTTAAAGGCTCAGTGAGTTTGATTGGGTCCGGGGTGGAGATCCCGGTGGGATGGGTCCCGAAGAGGGGCTCTATGTAACTTCACCGCCTTAGATCTCTGGGAGGCCTGCCTCGAGGGGTGTGCCGGTTCCAGGGATTTTTGATGTCTTTTGGCTGGTCCAATAAGGAGAAACTGGATGTTCGATCAATTCAAAAATTGGGAGAACAACCGTCACGAGTACGCAAAGGCCTGGAAAAAGCGCACCGGCGGAAAGGTGATGGGATATTTCTGCACGTATGTCCCCGAGGAGATTCTCTACGCCGCGGGTATCCTGCCGGTGCGAATCCTCGGAAGCCATGAGCCCCAGGATGTCACCGAACCGCACATATTCGGGATGTTCTGCCCGTTCTGCCGCGACTGTCTCGCGCAGGGGCTGAAGGGACGGTACGATTATCTGGACGGGATAATGATCGCCCAAGCATGCCTGCACATTCGCCAGACGTACACATCATGGGAGAAGCACATACCGGTTGATTTCCATTACTATCTGCCCATGCCCGCCCGCGTCCAGAGCCCCCGCGCTTTGCCCTATCTGACCGAGGAGCTTTACGACTTCAAAAAGGCTGTGGAAGAGTGGACAGGCAAGATCATCACCGACGAGGAAATCGACAAGGCCATCGAGGTGTACAACGAGAGTCGTAGGCTGATGCACGAGGTCTACGACTTGCGGAAGGCGGAAGATCCGCCTTTGACGGGCGAGGAAGCAATGGAGATGGTCATCTCAAGTCAGATGACGGACAAAGCGGAGCACAATCAGGAGCTGAAGAAGGTGCTCGCTGAATTGCCGAATCGCAGTAACGGCCGTGATACAGGCGCGCGCCTGATGATACTCGGCAGCGAGGATGATGATATCGAGTTCATCAACATGGTGGAGTCGTGCGGGGCGACATTTGTGGTTGACGATCATTGCACCGGGTCGCGCTACTTCTGGAACGAGACCGAGGCTCAGGAGGATCGGCTGGAGGCTATCGCGGCGCGGTATATCGACCGCGTGCCGTGCCCATCCAAGGACTGGGAAGAGCGCACGAGGGTGCAACACATTCTGGACCTCGCCGCCGAGTGGGACGTGACCGGGGCCATCGTGATACAGCAGAAGTTCTGCGATCCGCACGAGCTTGATATCCCCGCTATACGCAAGGCGCTTGATGAGGCCGGAATCAAGACACTTTTCCTCGAGTTCGATGTGACCGTACCCATCGGCCAGTTCAAGGTCAGGGTGGAGGCGTTTCTGGAGATGATCGGCGAGGATGACCTGTTTGATTGACGGGAGATGAAGGATGGCAACAAAGGAACTGTACAAAACCAGGCCTTTGGAGACCTGGAATAAGGCAAAAGAGATAAGGAAGAACTACTACCTGGACTACGCCAAGGCCCACGAAAGGGGCGGACTCAGGTGGGCCGGTGGTGCGTGGACGTTCGGCGCCATTCCTTGTGGACTCGGGGATGATGTCTGGAGCATTACAAGCGAGCCTTACGCGGCCTCGGTCGCTGCGAACAAGGAATTCTCGATGAAGTGCCTCGAGGCGACCGAAAGAGCGGGCTACGCACGCGATCTCTGCTCCTACATGCGGAATTACTGGGGTTCGATCATCCTCGATGAGTATCTCTGGGGCGGACCTTTTCCGAAGCCGGATTTTTTGTGGCAGGACCACATCTGCTGCAGTCACGCGAAATGGTACCAGGTGGTCTCGGATCTTGAGGGCGGGCTACCGCATTTCAGTATCGATGTGTCGGTTGGGCCATACCATCAGGTAAACGAGAACAAGATAAACTACCTCGTCGGGCAGATGCACGACGGTATCGAATGGCTGGAGAAGGTCACCGGGCGGACATACGACGACGAGAAGCTGATCGAAGCGGTTTACAATGAATGCCGGTCGACATCGGTCTGGGCCGAAATCTGCTGCCTCAACAAAGCCATCCCTGCTCCCCTCGAAGAAAAGACGATGTACTCGCTGTATGTTCTCGGAACCCTGATGAAGCACAGCAAAGTAGTGGCCGACTACTACGAGGAGCTGAGGGACGAGGTGCAGGACAGGGTGGACAATCAGATCGCCGCGATACCCAATGAGCGATGCCGTCTGATGTCCGACACGCAGCCGCCGTGGGGCTTCTTGAGCTTATTCCGATACCTCGAGCAATTCGGCGCGATTTCCGTCGGCTCCCTTTACACCTTCGGGCTTATCGGTGTGTGGGAAGTGAAGCCCGACGGGACCTGGGGACCGCGAACCACCCCGCAGCAGCAGGGCATCGAGATCAAGGACCGCGACCAGGCCCTGAGAATCCTCGCCGATTGGAACCTCAGCAAGCCCGAGTGGCAGCATTTCTATTCACCGCATCTGAAAACCGACATGATGGTGCGTATCGCCAAGGAATGGTCGCTGCATGGCGTGATGCTGCATTACAATCGGGGTTGTGAGGGATTGAGCATAGGAATCGCAGAGAACCGGTTGGGTCTGATTGAAGCTGGATACCCGGTGATGACATTCGAGGGAAATATGGGGGACGAGCGCGAGTTTGACCTTCCGAAAACTATGGCACGAGTCGACGCCTTTATGGAGACTTTAGGATTCAAGACAAGCTGAATTGAGGGCGACTGCATGCAATTGTGTGATTCAGTCAGGAGTTGCCGATGATAACCGCAGGAATGGACATGGGATCCAAGACCGTCAAGGTGGTGATCCTCCGAGACGGCGAGATGATCGGGAAGGGCATCGAGTTGGCGGGATTCGAAGCTCGTGAGGCCGCCGAGAAGGCATTCGCTGCTGCGCTTGAAGAAGCAGGCATTGTCAGGGACGACATCAAAGGTATTGTCGCCACGGGGGCCGGGCGCAAAAACGCCCCATATACCGACCGAGATATCACCGAGGTTGGCGGCGACGCGAAAGGGATCATCAACCTCTATCCCAATGCTCGAACAGTGATTGACGTAGGCGCCGAGGAGGGTCGGGCCATCCGGTGCACCGAGGATGGAAAGGTGCTCGATTTCGCTCTCAACGAGAAATGCGCCGCCGGAGCGGGGGCATTTACGGAGGCAATGAGTCGTGCGCTCGAAGTGAGTATCGAGGAGTTGGGACGGATGTCCCTCAAGTCGACGCAAGCGATTCCGATGAATGCCCAGTGCGCTGTTTTCGCGGAGTCGGAAGTCGTGACTCTGGTACATGCGAAGACGCCGAAAGAGGACATCTCCAGGGCGGTTCATGATGCCATAGCGAGTCGAATCGTCTCCCTGGCCCGGAAAGTCGGCTACGAGCCGGACGTGGTGTTGATCGGCGGAGTAGCCCATAACGTCGGTTTTGTGGATTCACTGGAGAAGGCACTGGAGTGCAAGGTCATAATCCCGGACAACCCTGAGTACATCGGGGCTTACGGGGCGGCTTTGGCTGCTTCGGAGGGGGAACCCATGGAGTTGTCCTGGGAGTCGGTGAGCGCTGAGACTCCAGTTGATCGGGAAGCGAAACAATCTATCGATCTGCCTGATTCGACCACAGCAGTGCTGCCTGAAACGGAAGAAAAAGAAGGAAAACCTGAATACTGGCGCTGGAAAGAATACCGCTGGCATGATGAAAACATAGACTGGCGCAAGGGAACACTTATAGCAGCAGGAGTTGATGTCGGATCTGTCTCATCCCAGGCGGTCATTGTAGTGGATGGGAAGCTTTACGCCTACTCCAATATGCGCACCGGTTCCGACAGTCCTGAAAGCGCTCGAAACGCAATGAATTGGGCGCTGGAAGAAACCGGCATGACGCTGGACGACATTGGGTTCGTCGTGGGTACCGGTTACGGACGGGTAAACGTGCCGTTCTCCGACAAGGCAATCACCGAAATAGCCTGTCATGCTCGTGGAGCGAACTACATGTACGGCCCCACAGTGAGGACCGTCCTCGATATGGGCGGGCAGGACTGCAAGGTGATTCGGTGCGATGAGAGAGGGAAGGTCACCGCGTTCGCCATGAACGACAAGTGCGCCGCGGGCACCGGACGCGGGATGGAGGTTTTCGCCGACCTGCTTGGAATCCCCATCGGAGAGGTTGGGGAGCTTTCGTTCGACGTGGAGGAGGAGCCGCCGCCGGTTTCGAGCACCTGTGTTGTTTTCGCCAAATCCGAGGCGACAGGACTTCTCAGGGAAGGCTGGCCGAAGAGCAAGGTTCTGGCCGCCTACTGTTCCGCCATGGCACATCGCGTGGTGACTTTGCTGGAGCAAGTGGGTATAGAGGAGAAATTCGCTATCACCGGAGGAATCGCCAAGAACATCGGCGTAGTCAAGCGCCTGGAGAACGAGATAGGCATCAAGGCTCTGCCTTCCAAGCTCGACACCCAGATCGCCGGTGGGCTCGGCGGAGCGCTTTTCGCTCAGAATCTGCTGAAGAAAAAACTAGCCAAGGCAGGAGCATAGGAATCGCACCCCTATCACATCAGGGGGGACACCTGCTTTTCGAGGACGAAAAGAGGTGTCCCCAAGGCTGCCCCGGCGCTGGAATAACGGCACTGGAATAACGAGGGAAATCAAACCCATTAGGGGACATCCTCTTTTCCATGAGGTGTCCCCAAGGCTGCCCCGGCGCTGGAATAACGAGGGAAATCAATGAAAGCCCACTACGGATACAAGGACGGCGCGGGGGATTTTTTCATCATCATCGACACCGACAAGTGCATTGAATGCGACCACCACGGATGTGTCCCGGCCTGTCCGGAGGGAGTCCTGGCGATAATTGTCGATGATTATGACGACGAGGTCTGCGCGGTGGTCGAGGATCATCGCAAGAAGATTAAGTACACCTGCGCTCCCTGCAAGCCCGACCGCGACCGCCCTCCACTGCCCTGCATCGCGGCCTGCACACCCGGAGCCATAGAGCATTTGTGGTGAGGCCGACATTCAAAGCATTTCGAAACCGTCCGACCTGTCCCGGTCGGTTTTTATTTTGGGAATCCGCGCGATTGCGGAGGCGGCAGTCTGGTATAATTTCAGGAACCGGAGGGTATACAGTTGGGCTACGAATACGAGTCCATACAAGAATACTACTATAAACCTCTTGTCACACTCTTGATAGGTGTGGTGGCCTTGCTCCTCGTCCTGAAAATTATTGTTGTATGTATGATGATAACATCGAGCTCTTGGGCGTGGCAGCTTATCGACTACTCCTTCCTCGTTGTGGCGATACTGCTTGGACTGACGCATCTTCATTCCGCGCGTCGGGTGCGTCTGAGAGCATACGCGAATTACCTTGAGGTCACATGCGGCGCCTGGCCACTCAGTCTTTATCAGCCTTTAAGTATTCATGTGAAGAAGGTTATCAGCATACATGCGGAGAAAAGGGTGGAAGCCACGTATTTCATTCGCCTGCATGAGGCCGGCTGGCATTATCCGGGCAGTAACGGCGTGAGCAAATGGAAAGGGTGGCGAGCGATTATCTCAACCGAAGACAAAACCACGTCGGCACTGGCGATCGAGACACGTGAGGAAAACTGGCTGATCGGCTGCCCTGACCCCGATGAGGCCGTAAAGAAGCTGCAGGAAATATATACCGACAAATCATTGCGCATCTCCTTCCCTGCCTCTCGAACGGGCGGAACGAGCACGTTGCTGGAAGCAACGCTGTGACCATCATCAAACGCGGTATCCTGAATCCACACTGTACAACTATGATCAAACTGAGAATAGACGATATCGAAATCGAAGCTGTAGAGGGAGCGACCATACTTGAAGCTGCTGATGCCGCCGAGATATACATCCCGCGTCTGTGCTCCCATCCGGACATTCCCGCGATCGATCCCGAGCAGCTTGAGACGGCGGAAGAGGTATTCTGGGGTTCGGAATCGAAGCGGCGGGTCGACACTGCAACAGACGACGGCTATGAGGGGTGCCTTCTGTGTCTTGTGGAGGTCGACGGGGAGCCGGAGCCGGTTCGCGCCTGCGTGACGACGGTTGCGGAAGGCGTGCGGGTGATCACATCGACTCCCGAGATCGAATCAAGGCGCAAGGCGAAGCTCAAGAAGATTTTTTCCACCCATCCCCACGCGTGCGTTCAGTGCGCGCAGAAAGAAGGTTGCGCGCTGGAGCCGTGCTCGACCGATGTCGCGAAAGAAGAACGCTGCTGCCCCATTTTTCATGTCTGCGAGCTGCGGAAGGTCGCGGAATTTGTCGGAATTCCCCCTGAGACCCCGCGCTATCATCCCGCCAACCTTCCGATCATTGAGGACGAGCCGCTTTTTCTCAGGGATTACAACCTCTGCATCGGATGTCTTCGCTGCGTGCGCATCTGCCGCGATGTGAGGAAAGCCGATGCGCTGGGATTCCTGCTTGATGAGGAAGGGGAGCCTGTTGTGGGCACAAAAGCTCCCACAATGAAGGACTCGGGATGCGTCTATTGCCTGAGTTGTGTCGAAGTGTGTCCCACCGGTTCTCTGCGACTCAAGTTTGAGGATCCCAGGATCGATGGTGAGAGAATCACCCGATGCGTGGCCGCCTGTCCGGCCGGGATGGATATCCCCCGTTACCTTCGTGAGATAAGACGGGGCGAGTTCGCTCGCGCCGAAGCAATCATCCGAGAGGCAGCTCCGCTTCCGAGGGTGCTGGGCCGGATTTGCTTTCATCCGTGCGAGGAGGAGTGTATTCGGGATGAACTGTCGGAGCCGCTATCAATCTGCTCACTGAAACGCGCCGCGGGGGATCATTCAGATAAGGCTACCTGGAAATCCCATCTGGAACCGAGCCCGCCTACCGGCAAGAGCGTAGCCATCATCGGCGCCGGACCTGCCGGACTCACCGCGGCATGGTTTCTGAAACTGAAAGGGCATGAGGTGGTTCTTTTCGACTCGCAGCCCTCGCCCGGTGGATGGCTTCGCAATGGAATTCCACGCTACCGCCTATCGCTCGATTCGCTTGACGCGGATGTTGAGGACATAACGGGAATTGGAGTCGAGTTGAGAATGGGGGTCGAAGTGGGGAAAGATATCGCATTTGAAGAAATACGCAGGGATCACAACGCTGTTTTCATCGCAGCCGGCGCACGCAACGCCAAGCCCCTCCCTTGTGAAGGTGTCGATATTCAAGGAGTGGAAAACGGACTCGAGTTATTGAAAAATCAGGCGTCCGGCAACGGAGCCGAGCGATCTTTCAATGGTGAGAAAGCGGTCATTATCGGTGGGGGGAATGTGGCGATCGATGTCGCCCGAACAGCGCTGCGGCTGGGTCCTGAGGAGGTGCACCTCTACTGCCTCGAGGGACGCGAGGAAATGCCCGCTCATGGCTGGGAAATAGAGGACGCAGAGAGTGAAGGTGTGGTCATGCATCCTGGATGGGGTCCGACGCTCATCGCTGGAGACGGGAAAGTCGAGCGCGTGGATTTCCGCAAGTGCGTCTCGGTGTTCGATGATGAGGGTGGATTCGCGCCCAGGTTCGATGACAGCGTTACGGCTTCTCAGAATGCCGATCGCGTGTTGATCGCGATAGGCCAGGAACCGGCTCTCGGGTTTCTTGAGAGTGTGGAAGGAACTAATTTCAACGCGGCGGGGATGATCGAGGCCGGCCCTGATGACATGCGGACCTCCATTGATGGTATCTGGGCCGGCGGGGAGGTCGTATCAGGCCCGGCATCTGCGATAGAGGCAATCAGCCATGGACGCCGGGCAGCGGCGGACATCGATCGATTCCTCGGCGGCGACGGAGACATCTATTTTTCCCTGTTGGACGAGACAGAGCCGGATGTTGAGCTGGATCAGGACGAGGGCTTCCTGGATCTCGAGAAAGTTCCGATGCAGCGCATACCGATCGAGGAGGCTACCGGTTGCTTCACTCTCGTGGAAGAGGGTTACACTCCGGATGAGGCTGTCCATGAGGCCGAGCGGTGCCTTCGCTGCGACCTCCGCCTGCGCATCCGGCCGGTCACTGTGCCTCCGGAGCTTTGGCTTGAATTCAACGAGGAGAGTGTCGTCACTGTGCCGGAAACCGAGGGAGTGTACCGGCTTCTGGATGAGGACAAGGTCGTCTATGCGATCAAGGGTGTCGACAACCTGAGGGAAGCATTGTCGGAGCTTCTTGAGACTTCCACCAAGGCAAAATATTTCCTGTTCGACGAGGATCCCATGTACTCGAAAAGGGAGAGCGAGTTTATTCAGGAGTATTTGAAAGTGCACGGTTGCATGCCCCCAGGCGAAGGCGAGGACGATCTTGACGATCTGTTTTAGTTGGCCCGGCAACCCATGTTTGCGTACATGAACTGCATTGGAGGCTTTCTATTTGCCGGCTTGCGAGTCAGGGGGAATTCCCCGTGCAGATGAGCCCACGTTTCGCGAATCATTATGTGATCCTTGCAGTTATCCTGGCGCTTTACGCTGTGATTTCAGTTTTAACCGCCCTGACCAGGCAACCGTGGGTCGATGAAGCGTGGTTTATCAGCCCGGCAATCAACTTGGTGGAAAAGGGGCACATGGGGATTTCCGTCCTGGAAATCGAAGGCACTCGATGGACGAGAATGGATCAGTACGCCTTCTGGCAGCCGCCGTTGTATTATCTTTCGCAGGTAGTGTGGTACTCCGTATTCGGCGCCGGTCTGATTTCCATGCGCTTGATGTCGGTGTTTTGGGGAATGGTCGCTTTGCTGGCTCTGTTCTGTTTGACAAGCACGGTGACACGAAGTCGATCTGTCGCGCTGGTGGCAGTCGGACTTGCCGCCATTGACTTTGCCTTCATAAGCTCAGCGGCTGATGGCCGGTTGGATATGATGTCGGCGGCACTTGCAATCACCGGCTTCGCTGCGTATGTGTCTTTGAGGGAGAAGAATCTGTCTATCGCTATTCTGACCGGGCATTGCCTGGCTGCGGCAAGCGGTCTGACCCATCCCAATGGAATCCTGGCATTCTTCGGGATTGTTTTTCTTAGCCTGTATTACGATAGAACTCGAATACGGGCAAATCACGTGTTGATGGCGCTTGTTCCATATGTACTGGGCGGAGTGGGGTGGGGATTGTACATCATGCAGGACCCGGAAGCGTTCATCGATCAGTTCGGCGGTAACATGCGAGGGTGGTTCTTCGGACATTCCATCATTGAGTCGTTCAGGATAGAGTTCGGTCAGCGTTATCTGGGCCCCTACGGCTTCCATGAGCCTGTTTCTTCAGTGCAGAAGTTGAAGGTCTTCATTATGCTGAGCTACTGGGCGGGAGTGGTTGGGGCATTTTTCGCTGCACGAAAAGCCGATCGGAAAGGCGGGTTGGTTCTTGTGCACCTATTCGTACTCTATTTCCTGCTCATGGCAATCCTTATAGGCAACAAGATGCCCAGGTACATCATATATATTTTGCCTTTCTACACGTGCTTGCTCTCACTATCGATCGTATCGTGTTGGGAACACTCGCGTATACCGAAATTTGCAGTAGTCTCGGCTTTGCTGATCCTGTGCGCATTGCAGATGGGGGTTAGTGTGCGGCGGATTCTTAGGGATGGCTATCACAATACCTATATGCCCGTCATAGAACAAATAGAGCAAATGGGGGGCCTTGATCCTGAGTCGAGTATCATCATGGGCTCTTCGGAACTCGCTTTCCATTTTGGGTTCGACTCGAATGTGATCGATGATCCGAGTCTGGGGTACAGCAGCGGCAAAAGGCCTGATGTGATAGTTGTCGTGCCTCGGTACAAGGAATGGCTTGGACGTTGGGAGAAGCAAGACCCGGCAAAATACGAACATGTCAGGCAGGTATTGGAGGATGAATTCGAGCTTGTTTTCGGGAATGAGTATTACGAGGTTTATGGTCGGAAAGGTGGCAATGATGCTGTTTGAGAGTGTGCAGGCCCGTCCGGAGATGGGAAGGTGTGAGCGGGGATTGACAAACTGCATTCTATGGCATAGTATTATTGCTCATCTTCGAAAAGATGAGTCGAGCGCATATCCGGCCACGATGCCGGAAGGAGGCCAACGAAAATGCACATGCGTCAATGTCTATTATTCTTTGCCACGGTGGTCCTGATTGCAGGCGTTTGGATCATGGGCGGCTGTGGTGGAAACGGTGGGACGGTAGTTGTTGCGCCCGGGACCAGTCAGACAGGTGAGGCGGACGCCGGGGACCCTGGGATAACGCGTGACGGGGAAGGAATCGAGCGGAGTCCGTTCCTCGTTGGGTTCAGGAATATGCCGGGACCCGCAGAGGAAGGCCTGATGCGGGCGGCGAACGGGGAAGTCAAGTATACATACCAACTGATCCCTGCGATTGCCGTCAGTCTGCCGCCGCAAGCTGTCGACGCGCTTGCAAGAAATCCGCAGATCGAGTACATCGAGCCCGACGGCACAGTGCAGGCCACAGCGGAAACGATCCCCTGGGGCATCTCTCGTGTCAAGGCTGATCAGGTGTGGCCTCTGGGTTATACCGGAACCGGAGTGAAGCTGGCTATTCTCGATACCGGTATTGACTACACCCATTCCGACTTGGCTCCCAACTACCAGGGCGGCTACGACTTCGTCAATAGCGACAATGATCCAATGGATGACGACGGTCATGGCACGCACGTTGCCGGCACTGCCGCCGCGGTCAGGAACGACCTGGACGTAGCAGGGGTGGCACCGGATGCCTCCCTCTATGCACTGAAGGTACTCGACGCCGACGGATACGGGTACTACAGCGATATTATTCTCGCGCTTGAGTGGTCGGTGGCCAACGACATGCAGGTGGCCAACATGAGCTTTGGAGGGAACTTCGGCTCCAGCGCTCTGGAAGCCGCCTGTGATGCGACATACAGCGCGGGCGTGATTCTGGTGGCAGCCGCCGGTAACGACGCCGACCGCAAAGGCAGGCGTAATACGGTTGACTATCCAGCCAGGTATGCATCGGTGATCGCTGTCGCCGCTACGGACGAGAATGATGAGCGAGCCTCGTTTTCATCCACTGGTGATACGGTGGAGCTGGCAGCCCCAGGCGTGCATATTCTCTCAGATCTGCTGGGAGGCGGAACCGACTTCGGCGACGGGACCTCGATGTCTTGTCCCCATGTCTCCGGAGCAGCCGTCCTGGTCATCGCTTCCGGTGTTAGCGGTGCAGCAACCGTGCGGGACAGGCTGGATCTCACCGCCCTGGACCTGGGTCCGGTCGGCGTTGACACCTGGTATGGATACGGGCTGGTTGATATCTATGCCGCTGTCACAGGCTCACCCCCACCTCCTCCTCCACCACCTCCACTTCCTCCAAGCACCGGCACGATTTCCGGGAAGGTGTTGGACGCCGTTACCGGTAAAGGCATTAACGGAGCCACGGTATCCGTTGATACCGGCCAATCGGATATGACCAATCCTTCGGGACGCTATAGAATCGAAGAGGTGCCGTCCGGCAGTCGCGAGGTTACAGCTTCAGCACCAGAATACACGCAAGTATTGGAGTATGTTGTCGTGTATGAGGGAGAGACGACGAGCCTGAATTTTGCCCTGATGCCGAACTAATCGGCGCGTAAAGTAAATTAGGTGGTTGAAGTGCGGAGCGTCAGCTCCGCATTTCTCTTTACGAACGTCGGGGACAAGGCATTTTTCCCTTGATATGCAATGGTAAAGTCAAGATTATCACTGGAGAAAAATGGCATGTCCCCCGTGATTTATGGAGAAAATGGCATGTCCCCGTGCGAATTAGGGGACACCTCATTTCGTCCCCGAAATGCAGGTGTCCCCGAAACAAGTCAGGTTTATAAAATGGCATGTCCCCCGTGATCTATACAATTTCAAGTAGAATTAGCCTTACCCCCCGCTCCTTCGCTTTTTCATGAACTGCTCGATTAGTGCAAACGCTCGCTCGAGAATCTCGTCCTGCGGGAGAAAAACGAGTCTCATGTGACGTGACCCGGGTCGCTGGCCGAAACCGTCGCCATGAACGACGACAACTCCGGTTTCCCGGATCAGATCGGCTACGAATTCTCCATCCGGTTCATCAATGTCGAGACTTGGGAAAGCATAGAATGCCGCCGTGGGTTTGACGCAGGAGATGCCCTCAATAGCGTTGAGCCGGTTGTAAGTAATGTCCCTTCTCCGAATGAGCTTCCGGCGCGTGTCATCGAGATGATCCTGGGGTCCCTCCAGGGCGGGCTTGATGATGTATTGAAACGGGGTCACCGCGCATAGCCTTGCTCTGAGGAGTTTGTGGATGGCATCGATATAATCGGAAAGCATTTCTTTCTTTCCCGTGATTGCCGCCCAGCCGACCCGGTAGCCGGGAACGAGATATGCTTTCGAGAGGCCGTTCATGGTGACAATCGGGGCTTCGTTCGAAAGCGATGCAATCGAGACATGGTCTCCGCCATCGAGGATCAGCTTTTCGTAGGTCTCATCTGCGATGACAATAAAGTTATGCTTAAGACTGAGTTCTACGATCTCCTCAAGGATTCCCCTCGTATATTGCGAGCCGGTGGGATTGTTTGGGTTGATCAGGACCAGCGCGCGGGTATCAGGTGTAACTTTTTTCTTGATGTCATCGATATCGGGATTCCAGTCGTTGGATTCATCGAGGAAATATTCGATGTTGTTCGCTTGCAGCTTGTCCATGAGCATGGAATACAGCGGATATCCGGGTGATGGGGTGAG
Source organism: uncultured bacterium (assembly GCA_965371155.1). Classification (GTDB taxonomy): domain Bacteria; phylum JAJVIF01; class JAJVIF01; order JAPKYR01; family JAPKYR01; genus CBDUXL01. Next base: position 28,048 of record CBDUXL010000006.1, read on the forward strand.
CACCTCATCCCCTTTATTCACACGCGCCGTCAGTCAGATTTCGATACCCTCGGTTACGCCGGTTGTGACGAACAGATCCAGTAAGTCGGCAATGCCCTTCTTCGCGAAGTCCCTCTCGATCGCTTCCCTTGCCTCCCGGACGCCGGACGAGTCGGCGTATTCGGCGCGGTTATCAAGCATGGCCTTGTAAGCCGCTTCAATCAAATGTCGCGGTGTTCGGTAATCGAAATGCATAGGGTCGCCGATGTTGAGGTGCAGAAGTTCCTTGCCTCGGGCTTTGGCTTCGTTGGCGTATCTGAGGATCCCGAGGATCTCGTATTTCAGGTTCTCGGTTCGGGTCGCCGGTTTAATCATGTCGAAAGTTCCTTGACCGAATAGACTAGCGGGGACACCTGCTTTTCGAGGACGAAAAGAGGTGTC
>CBDUXL010000007.1:0-25750 GCA_965371155.1 uncultured bacterium
ATCTGACCTCGTACCAGATTTACACGCTCGAGGTCGGCGAATACCAAGTGGAGTATTACGACCCCATTGCTGCGGCGGAAGCTGATCCTGTAGAGCAAACAATCTGTGAACCCATACATTTTTATGATAGCGGCTCGATGGATCCGGACGGCGGCAGTATCGTGACTTATGAGTGGGACTGGGACAATGACGGCGTCTACGACGAGGTAGGTGATGATGTTTACCACACGTGGGATGTTCCGGGCACATACTACGTGCAATTCCGCGTGACCGATGACGAGGGCGCGACCGACGAACTTGATGATCCCCTTGAAATTGTGACCGAAAACGCTCTTCCCACCGCAATCGCAATCGCAAGCAAGACGGAAGCTCTCCTTGATGAGATGATCGAGTTCTTTGCCGACGGCTCGCACGATAACGACTGCGGTGGGCAGGAGATCGTCGAGCGGGAGTGGGACTGGGAGAACGACGGCACTTTCGACGAAACCGGCGAGACTGCGAATCATTCCTATTCAGAGGCCGGCGTGTACTTCGTTCAGCTCAGAGTCACCGACAACGAGGGCGGGGCGGATTTGCTGGACGATCCACTCCAGATCACTATTTCGATAGAGAAGTTTGATCCGATTGCGTGCGCCGAGGCCGATCCCAACCCTCAGATTGTATGCGAGGAAGTCATGTTGGATGGCGGATGCTCGTACGATCCGGATGGAGGGGAAATCGCTCTTTATGAGTGGGATCTGGACTACGACGGGACGTTTGATGAATTCGGAAAGACAATCGGTCACACGTGGGATAATGTCGGCGTCTACAATGTGCAACTTCGGGTGACCGATGATGAGAGCGCAACGGACGAGCTTGATGAGCCGCTGGAGATCGTGATCGAGAACGCTCTGCCGACTGCGATAGCTGAAGCAAGCAGTTACGCGGTGCCCGTTTTCGGATCGATCGATTTCGACGGCACGAACTCCCACGATAATGACTGCGGTGACGAGTCTATCGTTCTCTGCGAGTGGGATTTCGACTGGGATGGAAGCTTCAATCAGGATTCCGAGGGCGAGCAAGTCAATCACCAATGGGGCAATCCGGGCGAATACCTGGTCATGCTTCGCGTCACCGATGATGAAGACGAATGGGCCGAGCTTGCAGATCCGATCGAGATCACCGTTACACCCGATTACATGGATCCCCTCGCATTTGCCGAGGCCGTTCCCAATCCACAAACCGTCTGCGAGCCGGTGAATTTCCACGACGCCGGTTCATACGATCCGGACGGCGGGTTGATCGTCACCTACGAATGGGATTGGGAGAACGACGGGATTTACAATGAATCGGGAAGTGATGTTTTCCATTCCTGGGATGAACCGGGTACGTACAATGTTCAATTTCGTGTGGTAGACGACGAGGGAGCCTATGGTGAGCTTGTGGCGCCCCTGGAGATAATGATCGAGAACGCGCTTCCAGTGGCTGTAGCACTGGCGGACAAGTACGATGCTCCTTTGGGAGAGTGGATACAGTTCGACGGCACCGGTTCCTACGACGGTGATTGCGGCGGCGCCGATATTGTCTTGTATGAGTGGGATTTCGACTACGATGGCGTTTTCGTTTCGGATGCCGATGGCCCGTTCGTAAGCTACCAGTACGATGCGCCGGGTCAATATTTTTTCATGCTGAAAGTTACCGATGATGAGGACGATATCGGAGTACTTTACGAGCCAGAGAAAATAACCATCTGGAAAACTATCCCGTGGGTTGAGATCACGGAGTGCCTTCCGGAGGTCGAAGACGTGTCCCATGTTTTCGAATGGGACATGTGGGATGACCACACTCCCGTAGAGGAACTCATGGTCAATATCTGGGAGGACTCGGACGGTCCGATCATGCTTCCGGACGGCACAAATCAGTACAACTGGACCGACATCGGTTGCGGGGATCACACCTTCAAGGTTGAGGTTACGAATGAGTTCGATGAGACATACTCGGACACGTGCGATTTCAGTCGCACGGATTTCCCGCCGGAGGTCAATGTCACGAATTGTCCGTCAACCACAGGCTCGTCGTACACCTTCAATTGGGACATGAGCGATGACTGCACCGAGTACAACCTGCTGGCAATCGAAATCAGGAAGGACGATGGGGCATGGGAGCCGCTTCCGGCCGGTTCCGTCGGCTATACATGGAACGGCATCGCGTGCTCAGGTCGTACATTCGAGGTCCGAGTGACCGACGGAATGGGGCAATCCGGCACCGACATTTGCCATTTCGACGGTCCTGACAATCCCCCGGAGATCAGCGTGACGAACTGTCCCGAAACAACAGGCTCGTCATACACCTTCAATTGGGATATGAGCGATGACTGCACCGAATACTCATTCCTGACGGTCGAGATCAGGAAAGACCACGGTTCATGGGAGGACATTCCCGCCGGTTCGGCAGGCTATACATGGGAAGGCATCTCCTGTCTGGATCACACATTCGAGGTCCGCGTGACTGACGGCGGTGGTTTGTCGGATGCCGACACGTGCATTTTCGACGGCCCGGATGAAGCACCGCAGGTCGGCATAACGAACTGTCCTTCGTCCACGGGCTCGTCATATGAATTCAACTGGGATATGAGCGACGATTGTACGGATTACTCGCTCCTGGAGATCGAAATCAAACTGGACGGCTCGCCATGGCAGCCTATTCCGCCTGGTTCGTCCAGCTACACCTGGGACGGCATCTCATCTTGCTCCGATCACATTTTCGAGGTGCGGGTAACGGACGGTATTGGTCAGTCCGACACCGACACCTGCAATTTCGCCGGACCGGACGACCCGCCTGAAGTAAGTATCATCAATTGTGTTGATGTCATCTGCGAGGACCACTACTTGTTTGAATGGGATTTGAGCGATGATTGCACACCCGATGAGCAGCTACTGATCTCCGTGAAGGAAGATGACGGTTCCTGGATAGACAAAGCCGACGGAACGACTTCGGTCGAATGGATCTCCATTGATGAGGGAGATCATACACTGCGGGTCAGGGCGATTGATGGAGCCGGGAATGAGACTGTCGAAAGCTGCGAGTTCCGATGCGACCAATCCGCTCCCGAAATCTCCTTCCTCTACCCGGACACCAGTTACAGCGCTCCCTGCATTTCTGCGAATGATAGTCATCTTTCATACGACGAGTTGACCGGCGAGTTCACCTATGTGGTTTCGGCGAGCGCCGCCGACCCCGCCGGTTTCAATTTCGTACGTCTGGATGTCGGCGACTACTCCGAGACCAAATACCCATCGGGAACTGATGTGATCGAGGATTTCGACTGGACCTTCGAGATCAAGGACGCCGAGGTCGGATACAAGTGGCATCTTACGCTGACGGCGGAGGACACCTGCGGACGCTCGTCTCAGACAGAGAAAGAGATATTCACCATCTTCATGCCGGGATGGCCCAGCGGAACCTCGGGAGTCCCGGCCTGCGGCGACAACTACAAGTATTGGGACGACGGGTGGTTCATGGTCGGCGCGACGAACGAGACCTACTGCTCCGCGGCTCAGGATGACCCCTACTCTGTGAGTGTGTCCAACTTCGATGGTGATACTCCCGGACAGGCGGGCTGGAGATTCAGGATTTCCGATGAGGAATGGGGTGATCCTATCGACATTACGGAGCTGCGGATTGAAGGATCGACCTGCTGCCTGGGTGACTGTGATGCTTATGAGTGGGAACTGGGTATTCTGAACTTCAGCACGCTGGACTACGAATGGATTGAGGCCGGTCCGCCCATGGAAGGCTGCATGATCTGGAACTGGCCCAGGGTGCCCGACTGGTACTACTTCCTGCACGCTTCAAGTAAGCAGAACATCTACCTTGCGATCAGGGTTGACAATGGCGAGGTCACCTCGGACGGCGTGACTGATTTCTTTATCGGCGTGTACCTGGAGAGGTAGGGAGATGGGAACTGGAGTGCATCGAATGTCTCCGAGAAAACCAATGATAAGACTGGTCTCCTTACTGTTTGGGTTGGTGTTGGTGATCGTATCAGCCGCTGTCGGCTGCAATCGCGTCGACTACGATAACCCCACAAGGGAAGACATTCCCATACTCATCGAGAGGATATGGGAAGCATCGGACCACAACGAGGCCGGTTGGGCGATTGAGATAGGACCGGGCGAAAGGTCTTACGAGGCCCGGGAAGCCATTGAGACGCTGGGCGGGGATATTCTGGCTCGGCTGGACATAATCGCATTCCTCGACCACGAAGACCCCGAGATCCGTCAGAAAGCGGCCCATGCACTCGGTTTGCTGGAACCTGAGCCTGAGGTAATCGATGCCTTGGTCGACGCACTGGGGGATGAGTCGCATCATCTAAGCGGGATGGCTGCCGTTTCATTGTCTCGGCTCGGTGCGCCGGATATGAGAATGGTCCCGCACCCGGTTAACGAGGAGGGCGAAACCGACGAAGAGTTGCTGCGGGAATTGCGCATGCCGAAACCGGCACAGGTCGTTATCGATACGCTTGTCCAGGCGTGGGACGGAGCGGATACTCGACTTAGAATGAATATTGCCTATACGCTCGGCCTGGCCGACGCCGAGGAAGGGATATCTGTGTGGGAGGTTATCGGTGCTCTTGAGAGCGAAGATTCGAGCATTCGCCATCTTGCCGCACGCGCAATGGTGACTATTGATCCGGTTTCAAACGAAGCGATCCCAGCACTTATTGAGTTGGTGGGGGATGAGAATAGGGACACCCGGTTCGAGGCAATTCAGGCGCTTTGGGGATATGGGTCTGATGCAGCAGACGCAGTACCGGCCCTTGTCGAAGCCCTGCAAGATGATGACAGGATGGTGAGGTGCTTTGCAGCCGTTGCCATCGGCGAGGTTGGATCGGACGTTGTCGATGCACTTCCTGCCTTGATGGGGATGCTCGACGATGAGGATGACATGGTGCGGTATGGGGCTTTCCGAGTGCTGCTCGAGATTGGCTTGGGCAATGCAAACGTTGAGAGCACTCTCATTGAAGCTTTTCGAAACGGGGAGTCCGATGATCGTATTGACATGGCAGATTTGCTGTTCGAAGCCGGTTTGGTGCCTGATGAATGCATGTCTGTCTTCATTGACGCGCTAGAAGATAGAGACAGGGGAGTGCGCTGTGAGGCTGCTGAGTTTCTGGGGGAGATCGGACCGGATGCCGTGGACGCGGTGCCGGCGCTTATCCAAGCCCTAAACGACCGTAATAGCTATGTTGTTTATTATGCGACTTATGCGTTGGGGGAGATCGGACCGGATGCTGCTGACGCGGTGCCGGCGCTTATCCAAGCCCTAAACGACCGTAATAGCAACGTTGTTTGCGATGCGGCTTATGCTTTGGGGAAGATTGGTCCCGGCGCAAGTGATGCTCTTCCTGCTCTCGAGCGATTGGCTCGCGAACCTCTGTTTTCCTTCCGGGAAGACACTGACCCACACGACATCAGATGGGCCGCACGGGACGCGATCGACATGATTACAGCGGTTCCTCAGGATGAACAGAACGGCGAACCCGATACCGACCCTGAATAATTGTGGGAAAACCGACTCCGTCAGGACCGCTCAGGATTCCTGCTCGCCTGGTTTGACTTTCATATGCAATTTCTATACATTAATCACCAACCTAACTAATTTCGGAGCAGCCACATTATGACTTCAACACACAAGCTCAGTTTTCTACTAGTCGCCTTTGCGTTGTTTATCTTCGGGTGTACGGGAGTGAGGGGGCCCGCTTCACCACCGATTTCCGATCTATCCCCTCTCAATGGAGCAGGTCAAGACGCCAATCTCTCGGAACCAAGCCAGACCACGGAGCAGTCCGCGCAGCAGGACGCCGGTCACTACCTCTGGGCTTACCATATGATCTATGTCGATCCGGTGGAGTTAAAGTTCGAGATTCTTCCCGTCCGTCTGACAACAGGCCATTTGAACGTTCTGAAGTTCCTGGAACAGGGCCCGTGCACGGACTGTGTCGCGCTGACCGGGATTACACCGTCGGGCACCGGGACAATACTTGTGGATGTGGAGATCACCCATCCTTTCGCAATCCTCAACGTCACAGGATTCGATGTACGCGGCATTGCGATGTTTGATGGCACCCACACTTTCCCCGTTAGCGGACTGATTACATCCGATCGGTCACTTGGCGAAGGAGAGTTGGTGAATGCCGACGGCTTCACGACGCTCTACAATCCGACGACCATAGGAGCCGGACCCGACGGTTTGGAAGGATTCCAGCAAGGGAAAATGGCCACCCCCGCTTTTCCCACCTCGCATTTGAACGGGTACATGCGCCATATCACGGATATTCCCGAAAACACGCGCAACGCGTTCTATGCCGGGGAAACGATCACGGTAACCTACGAGATCGATATGCCGGATACCGAGTTTATTTTCGGGTATGCAGTAGACGCAAGCTGGGTCGAACCCACGACCAAGCCGGTGACCGATCCGATGACCCACTTCCCTCCCGAGGCGAACTGCTATGAGCCGTGGAAGGTGGTTGGCAACGATTTTCCCATCGTACAAGGCCTGACAGACGCGGGTGGTTCGACGAGAATGACCATCGCAGTGTACGACTGGCAGGTGCCGGGCAATTACCAGGCACCGGTAGTGGAATGCCCGGAGCTATTTGATGGTTCTCTCACTTCGACATTCTGGATGCTCGGCATCGATGGCTCGATAGTGTACGAGGTTAACGTTGAAAATGAGAAACTTGCCCCCGAGGGCGAATACAAGTGCCTGATAAAGGTCGTGGATAATGAAAACGCTGGATCACCCGCATGGATCGATCTGACCGCGTATCAGGTATACACCCTCGAAGTGGTTCCGTTCGTCAACGAATTGCCGGTGGCTTCAGCAATCGCCGATCCTCTGACCCAGAACGTCAACCAGGCGGTGCATTTCGCGGACGACGGTTCCTATGACCCGGATGGTGGCGATATCGTGACCTACGAGTGGGATTGGGAAAATGACGGCACATTCGATGACACAGGCGAAAGTATAGACCATTCATGGTCCGGTCCGGGCACATATGAAGTGCAATTGCGAGTCACCGATGATGAGGGAACCACCGGAGAGCTGGAGACGCCACTGGAGATTGAAATCCGAACCGGTTGGGCACGCACATGGGGCGGCGAGGAAATGGTCTCGGGCAGCGGAGTAGCCTTCGATGGCTCCAATGCCTACGTAGCCGGCATCTATCTTGGCACCGCGGATTTCGATCCGGGGGATGGGACCGATTCGCACACATCGAACGGCAATTTCGATATCTACCTGAGCAAGTTCGACGAGGAGGGCAATTTCGAGTGGGTTCGAACCTGGGGAGGAACAGGATACGATGGTAGTGCTCAGGTTGCGACCGATACGTCAGGATATGTCTATGTCAGCGGGGCCTTCAGCGATACTGTGGATTTCGATCCCGGCGGCGGCACGGAGATCCACTCGGCCACCGCGACAGACATATTCCTGAGCAAGTTTGATGAGAATGGTGATTTCTTGTGGGTGCGCGTCTGGGGCGGCCCTTCAGCGGATCGTGGCTTTGGAATCGGCATCTGGGGAACGGGGAATGTCTTCGTCTGTGGGGAATTCCAGGACACTGTCGATTTTGACCCCGGGATTGGCATCGACAATCACCCATCCAACGGTTTCTATGACGCTTTCCTGAGCAAATTCAATTCCGATGGGGATTTCCAGTGGGCTCGCACATGGGGCGGAGTCGATACTGAGCAGACCCGCGCGGTTTCTGTGGATGACGCTCAGAATGTTTACGTCACCGGTTCCTACAGGTTTACCGTCGATTTCGATCCATTCATCGGCGTCGACTCGCACACTTCTAATGGTAATGATGATGTTTACCTGACGATGTTCGATACCGACGGTAACCACCAATGGGCGAACACATGGGGCGGATCGGGTTATGACTACGGCTACGGAGTTGTCTGCTATTTCGGTTATGCCTTTGTCACGGGAACCTTTGAGGGCACTGTCGACTTCGACCCGACCGGTGCCACCGACGATCACCTCTCCAACGGTCTGAAAGATGCCTTTGTGAGCAGATTTGCAGTCAACGGTGATTTCGGCTGGGCGCGAACATGGGGAGGAGATCAGGACGATAAGGGTCGGGCTATTGCCCTCGATATCGCAGCGGATGTCGCTATCACAGGTTCTTTCCGCCAGACCGTAGATTTCGATCCGGCCTCCGGCACTGTTGATATGCACACCTCAAACGGGGACGAGGACATCTTCCTGACCAGGTTTGATTTCTCCGGTGACTTCCTTTGGGCCCGTACTTGGGGTTCTGATATTGGAGACTTCGGCTACGGAGTTGCGTCCAGTCTCTTCGCGTCGTCCTATGTTACGGGAAGATTTTCGGGCACTGTCGATTTCGATCCCGGCCCACTTACCGACAACCACACCGCTGTTGACTCTGATGCTTATCTAATGAGAGTCGAGGCGGACGGATACTGGTGAGTGTACCTGGAGAGTTAACGCGATCTACCACTGCGGAGAGCGGCATTACTGGCCGGCGTACGGGCGATTCCTGCAGCGCGATCCGGTGGGCTACCTGAAGATGCCGGCGCCGTCGAATCCGCTCGGCGCGCATCCGTACATCTACGCCGAAAACAATCCGATAATGAAGAAAGACTTGAGCGGCCAGGCCCCGACGGGCTACTACAGGGGCGCCAGGATGGGAGGTCAGAGCTTCTTCCTCGGAACCGACAGGCCGACTGGGGAGGGGCAGATAATTGATTGCTGTGCGGACGGGTACACGACGCTCGATCCTGGACAGATCATGGGGAGCCATCTATGGAACACCATGCTGCAGGGCTCCGCGCCCTTGTCGCAGTGGGCCAGTTGGGCGGGATGGGCGAAGGACACGAGCCTGTGCGAGATGGACGTAAGAGAAGCGCAGCCGAATGTCACTTGCACGAAGGACTTTACTTTCGGTGGTCCGGCCCTGCTGTGCACGTACCTTGAAATCTGCCTGGGCGCAAAATGCCCTCCGTACAAGCACCCGGGTTGCCCCAAAGGCATGACACCATATGAAGTTGGGCATGAGGGCAACGTTTTCGAAGGCAACTTGTCACCTGACCAGGAGCTTGACCTAATTATCAAACTCTTCTACGAATTCGTAATAGTACAACAACAATTTCTCGTTCGGCAGTTCATTGAACAGTATCCCGAGGAGCCATACCCCAATGTGTGGGCAAGGTCTGGCCCGTTGAACAATATATGGGCTACTCTCACAGGTCAGGCGAGCAGGTCGGGCAGCTGGCCATACGCATGTGCAGATTGGGCTGATGACATAGCGAATTACATTAATAACAAGCGCGACTGGCAACATTGGATAATTGAGCCCGGGGGATTTGGGATCCAGGGGCATTATGCACATCAGTGGGTTAACGTTTCGCCTTCAGATCCTGCAGTCCCCAGCTACATGCCTGGCATCAATCTCGATGCTTTCCTTTTCGGCTTGTTTGGGGTCATGTGGGACCCAACAGATATCTTATATAATCAGGGTCTTTTGATGTACGATATCTCGAAGTATAATTTCAAGCTATTCACTGACTGGCTTGTGTCCTTACGGTAGGTTAGATAGTCAAGGTCGGCGAATGTGCTGATACGAAGTGGCTTTGAATGCCTTTGAGGCCGTACGCAAACAGGTGTATGTTCCTTTTACTGCCTTTGACCGCTGCCTATTCTCCTGGTGAGTTATTACTTCCATCTTGCTGGCTGGAGACATCCCCTGCCGCCTCACTGAGCATTTGGATTTCGTACGAATCCGGCAGTTGCAAACCCAATTGCAGATGGAGTTCCAGCGCTGCATCAGTCACAGGGAGGAGTACCGCCATGGCACCCTTTCCCCCATGCTCCAATTCGTACGTTGTCTTGCGCCATTGATCAACTGAGATCCCACGGTCTTCGAGAAACCTTAGTGATTCCTCATCAATGGGGTAAAGTTCCCACGCGTATTCGGTCCACTGCTCATCAGGCTCTCTGCGCACGCGCCACCTCCATGTTTCATGGGAGGTGACTTCTGCCGGCGGGTCGGTAGGATTGCCGGAATCATCGACCTCCCACGCCCATTCCTTTATCTCCCTAAAGTGGATGGAGATTATGGTGAGGTGCCCTCGGTACCAGATCAACTGTTGGCGGAGGCGGTTAAACCGTACATTACAGATGGCCCCTGCAACCAATAGCCCGATAAGCAACCAAGGGAGCCAGCTCCCGCACCCTCCCGTGGACTTGCCTCCGGCTTCTTCAGTTGCGTCGTCTTCTGCATTCTTAATTGGCCAATTAGGATGCATGCAGTCCTCAATCGAGCCCCCAACTGGGTTTCGGCACAGTCTTCTCTCTGGTAATATATACCACGTTCTCATGGAGTTGGCAACGAATACACGTTGTTCTGGATGCAATTCCCTCGGTGACGGTCGAGAGGCCGAGATCGAGTCCCCCCATTTCTATCACACGGGTTCGGGGCTGGTGCAGGAGTTGGAGTACGCGAACCCGTCGTACGACGTGAAAGTCGACTACCTCGCCGGGAGCAGGCGCTACATGCCGGATGAGGCGGAGGCCGATCAATACCGCTACTACGCTGAGGACCATCTGGGCTCCGTCACGCTGATGACCGATCTCGATCAGAACAAGGAACACTACACGTACGACGCGTGGGGCGAGCACGCGAAGACCGACGATCTGCCGTCCACGCCGAACAGGGTCCGCTACGGCGGTGCGCGGGTGGAGTGCTTTGTCAGGCCGGGCACCAGCCAGGATGCGATCTACCACTGCGGAGAGCGGCATTACTGGCCGGCGTACGGGCGATTCCTGCAGCGCGATCCGGTGGGCTACCTGAAGATGCCGGCGCCGTCGAATCCGCTCGGCGCGCATCCGTACATCTACGCCGAAAACAATCCGATAATGAAGAAAGACTTGAGCGGCCAGGCCCCGACGGGCTACTACAGGGGCGCCAGGATGGGAGGTCAGAGCTTCTTCCTCGGAACCGACAGGCCGACTGGGGAGGGGCAGATAATTGATTGCTGTGCGGACGGGTACACGACGCTCGATCCTGGACAGATCATGGGGAGCCATCTATGGAACACCATGCTGCAGGGCTCCGCGCCCTTGTCGCAGTGGGCTAGTTGGGCGGGATGGGGGAAGGACACGAGCTTATGCGAGATGGACGTAAGAGAAGCGCAGCCGAATCTCACTTGCACGAAGGAGTTTACTTTCGGGGGCGCGGGCCTGATGTGCACGTACCTTGAAATCTGCCTGGGCGATACCGACTCTGAATAATTGTGGCAAAACCGACCCCGTCAGGATCGCTCAGGTTTCCCCCCCTAATACATACTCGCTACTTCCCCTTGTTCTTCCCTTTCCTCTTCTTTACCCAGCCCCGCTTATTTTTCTGATGTGCCCGAGCAAATGCGAGCGATCCAGGCGGGACATCCTTATTCAATGTGCTTCCCGCTGCGGTGTAGGAGTCCTTTCCGATTCTTATCGGCGCGACGAGAATCGAATCGGAGCCGACAAACACTCCATCCTCGATCGTGGTCTTGTGTTTTTTCTTGCCGTCATAGTTGCAGGTGATCGTTCCGGCGCCCACATTGACCTTCTTGCCGATTTTCGCGTCGCCCAGATATGAAAGATGCCCCGCCTTGCTCCCCTCGCCGAAATCGGTCATCTTGAACTCGACAAAATCGCCCACGTGCGAGCCGTTTCTTAACCGAGTGCCCGGACGAATGTGCGCGTACGGTCCGACGGTTACGTCGTCATCGACCCGGCATCCCCTGAGGACGCTGTGGCGGATGATGGAGCGCTTGCCGATTTTTGCGTCAGTAAGCTCCGTGTACGGTCCGATGACGCTCCCCTCCCCAACCCGCGTCTCACCAGTCAGAATGCAGCCCGGCATGATAGTACAATCCTTGGCGAGCTTCACTTTTGGCCCGATCCAGGTGGTGCCGGGATCGGAAATGGTCGCACCGGCGAACATGTGCCTCTCGGCGATTCTCCATCGGAGATAGTCGGACGCCTCGTAGAGTTCGAGCCGGTTGTTTATCCCAATCGCCTGGGTCCATTCCACCAGCAACGCCGCCTCGACCTTCTCCCCCGATTCGAGCATAATTCTAACCACATCGGGAAGGTGATACTCACCGGATTTCTTGTTGGGCCGGAGCTTTTTCAGTGCCTGGGAGAGCGCCGAGTAATCGAAGACATAGATTCCCGTGTTGCACTCTTCGATATCCCGCTGTTCTCTCGTCAAGTCGACCCGCTCGACAATGGAAAGGAGATTGCCATCATCATCGCGCACGATACGACCGTACCCGGCCAAATCCGGCGGCGCAAAACTCAGGACAGTGGCCCGGGCTTTTCGTTTCTTGTGGAAGCTGATGAATTGCCGGATCGCGACGGAGTCAAGGCAGGGAACATCTCCGGAAAGGACCAGAACCGATTTCGCTGATCCCGGCACACCCTCCATTCCGACCATCACAGCGTGACCGGTTCCCTTCTGCGGTTTTTGCAGCTTGAAAGTCTCGCCCTCGAACGCCTCTTTCACTTTGTCAGCCTGATATCCGATGACAACCACTCGATTTTTCACACCCGCCTTGTCGCAGGCATCGAGCACCCACTGTCCCATGGGTTGGTCGAGGATCGGATGCAGCACCTTCGCACGGTTGCTTTTCATGCGGGTGCCCATACCCGCCATCATGACAATTGCCCAGATATCGGATTTCCCTTTTTCAGCCATCATCATTCTCGCTTTCGGTTCCGACGTTCAGATGTCGCCAAAGAGGGGCAGAGTGCCCGAGCGATCCCGTTTCGGCGCGTGACCCTCTTCTTCCAACTCTGACTGAGCGATGAGTGTGCCATCAGAGAGAACGTGTTGCAAGTCAATCCCGCCCGATGGGAGGGCGCGGAGCGCCGGACCGATCAACATCGAGCGGTGACATCGCCGAGGATCCTTCTCCGCGCAAAGCAGGCACGCTACACGGTCACCCTCATCGTCGCCGAATTCATCCACGAGACGCGCAACCGCATCTGCAAACGCAGAACCCTCGGAGATGGATTCGAGACTCTCATCCGTTCCCACGCTCCCGCCGAGCGATTCGCCCCGCCACTCGTAAGTGATGTCCCTTTTTTCGCAATGCGAGCGTAACTCGTCGCGGTTGAAATGAGGAAAGCGTCCCGAGTAAGGGACGCGGCGGATGTCGATGATGTGAGTGATACGGAAGGGCGCGATGATCTCAAAAAGTCGCTGGGGTGTATGGTTCGAATGCCCGAGGGTGTAAATGGGCATGGTTCAGGTCAAGGCTCACCATCCGCGACCGGCGAGCAGCTCGCTCTCAGGGATTTTGTCGATTTCGAGACCCGGCATGGCTTCACCGAGTCCTCGGGAGACCTCCGCGACAATCTTCGGGTCATTATAGTAGGTCACCGCGCGGACAATCGCTTCGGCTCGCGGCGAGGGATCCTCCGACTTGAAAATCCCGCTTCCGACAAAAACGCTTTCCGCGCCGAGCTGCATCATCAGGGAGGCGTCCGCAGGTGTCGCGATTCCACCGGCTGCGAAGTTCGGAACGGGAAGCTTCCCGGTCCTGGCGATTTCCTCAACCAGGTGGAACGGCGCGCTCATTTGTTTCGAGCGTGCCATAAGCTCGTCCTGGTTCATGAGCGTGAGTTCGCGGATTTCCTTCCGGATCAGACGCATGTGCCGGACCGCCTCAACCACGTTACCGGTTCCAGCCTCGCCCTTTGTTCGGATCATCGCCGCGCCCTCGCAGATTCGCCTCAATGCTTCAGCGAGGCAGGTCGCTCCGCAGACGAACGGAACTTTGAAATCGTGCTTCCAGATGTGGTTCTCCACATCCGCGGGGGTCAGGACTTCGCTCTCGTCGACGAAGTCGACGCCCAGGGACTCGAGCACCTGCGCTTCGGCGAAATGACCGATCCGGGCTTTGGCCATGACCGGAATGTCGACGGTCTTTATAATCTTCTCGATGATAGCTGGGTCTGCCATGCGTGCGACACCGCCGTCGCGACGGATGTCTGCCGGCACTCTTTCGAGCGCCATCACCGCGCACGCGCCCGCATCCTCCGCGATCTTCGCCTGCTCTGCAGTCGTCACGTCCATGATGACGCCGCCTTTAAGCATCTCGGCAAGACCGACCTTCACCTTCCAGCCGCCGGTTGTCTCTTTGTTGTTCGACATTTCCTCAGCCATGAACTCTCAACTCCTTCCAAACGCGAATCCCTGTACGCGCCCAATAGGCCCCAATAGATTCTAGTTGACAACCCGCATGAAATCAATGCAGTCAGTAGCACTTGTTATTTGTGTCGGAGGCTTCTTTTTTTGGGGCAATAAAGTCAAAGAAGGAAATATTTTTTTTCGCGCATTTTCAGGGGCGACTTAAAGCGACAGGAAATTTTTCCATTCGCGCACAATCGCGCAACACTTCGCAATTTTCTCTTCAACCGGACACGAACCGCACACGGCGGTGATCACGTTTCCGAGCGTGTTCACCCGACCTTCGCTAACCCGCTTAAATACAGGGTTTGCCGATAGTCGCTTTTTTGTGTTTGAAGGTCGCAAAAAATAATGTCCTCTTCGTAAAGTGCAGTGTAACGGGAACACGTGAACGCGCGTCAAGTCGATCTCTGCAAAGGTCGATGATAAGCAGGTCGCAGAGGGTTAAAAAAATGTCCCTAATCTCCATTTTTCATTTGACATCTGGGCGTGCATTTGGTATGAAATGAGATACGAAAAGGCAAAAAGAGGTGTAGCTTTGGAAAGGGCATGAGAAGCGGGTTAGACGAGGGTCGTGGGTGGCGGAAAATCTCAAGAGAAAAACACTGCTGCGGATCCGGAAGACCGGACTCAACACCGCGACACCCCTGATGCAAAAAAGAAGACATTCACGAACGGTTCATCGATCGTTTACTGCAAAGATATTAATGACGTATGAGAAAACACGCCTTGCATAAAGGCTTGTTATACGGGTCCCGCGAGAAATACTTGAAGCATTCTCGTGGTCGATAAGGAAGCGGAGTAATATGCTTCCGAAGGGGCCAACAAGAGATCGGAGGTAACCACCATTATGCCATGTGCTAGAAAGAAAACGGCCAGGAGAAAGACGACGGCCAGGAAGACCATCAAGAGGAAGACTACCGCCAAGAGGGCCACGGCCAAGAAGAAGACCACGCGGAAGAAGACCACCGCGAGGAAGACGACGGCCAGGAAGACCACGCGGAAGAAGACCACCGCGAGGAAGACCACCGCGAGGAAGAAGACAACCACGCGGAAGAAGGCCACGGCCAAGAAGGCCACCGCCAGGAAGACGACCGCACGGAAGAAGACGACCACGCGGAAGAAGACGACTGCGAGGAAGACCACAGCCAAGCGGAAGACGACCACGCGGAAGAAGACCACGGCCAGGCGGAAGACGACGGCCAAGCGGGCGACCGCCAGGAAGTCAACGGCCAGGAAATCGACCGCGAAGCGCAAGATTGCACGGAGGTCTTCTTTGACGAAGGCTACTCCGAAGCGCACGCGACCGAAGAGGTAGTAAAGGTAATTCCGAACACTTCAGTACCGTCGATCGATTGTACGGTTGGATCGTGAAAGGTGCCCCCCTTAACCGGGGGGCTCCTTCATGTCGTTTTGCGGTCGCAAAAAAAAACAGCCCATCCGGGCCGTTGCCGCTGCATATCACGTTTGGTGGACTCGGTTACTCCGCCGGCTCTTCGGTCGAATCTCCCTCCCCCTCAGCCTCCTCGTCGGCTTCATCTTCGGAGCCTTCATCGTCCTCCGGTTCAGTGACAACAATCGAGCCCTCGGGAAATTCTTCAGGAATGTGAGTGGACAGGTCGAAGGCGGACTCATCAACCGGAGCCCAGAACGGTGCTGCGTGCGTGAGAAGGTACTGGTCGATAGACCAATAGATATTGTCAGGCAGGTTTTCGTAGTGAAAAACCATTGGATCGTTCTCGACTTCGGCGCTGACACAGTAATAATGGATCATCTCGGTCGCGTACGTAGCATGAAGGCGCGTGCGCACGAGCTGCCAATGGCCAATGGTCAACCAGACCAGCAGACTTCCTCGGCCGTTCTGACGGTCCATTTCGTTCGGGAGAATCTGGAAAATAGCCAACCGGTCGCTGCCCCCCTCGATCAAGGCACGCCCGATCCGATTCGCGCCGCACACGTTCAGAAGATTCTCCATCCTGTTCCCGCCAAGGACACCATTGAACCAAACGCTTCTCAGGAAGTAGTCAATCCCCCCTCCTGTCCAGCCGTCAGGGAGGTAGCTCACTTCCTGAAAATAGCCTTCCGTCCAGCCTTCCTCAAGATGGTAGAGAGCGCTACCACCGAGGTACCAGGTCGAGCAGAACCAGACATCCCCATCCATGGTGATATCCATGTCGCGACGGGCGAGGTTGCCGGAGGCGTCCTCCAGGTACAACCATCCGCGCGTGGACACCTGCCCGCTCTCCGGAGGTTCGAGGCCCAAAGCGAACGGAATCGGCGGAAACCATGCTGTGTCAAGAAGAAACTCGGGGGAATTGGCCAAAGCGGCGGGATCGGGAGGATAAAGCACCGTCGTAAATCCGAAACTCGCGCCACCGCCCGCAGGCAGTGAAAGATATTCATCCCAATTCACTGTCCCGGTTTCCTCATCAATCGGGATGCTCTGCAGGTTTTCCTCGATTTCGAGATCGAGGATAACAGGACCATCATCGGACGTGATCGGATCATCCTGACCCCATGCGGGGATAACCAGAAGACCGATGAGGATCACCGTAAGGAGAAATCGTACATGCATGACAGCTATCGAGGACCTCATGGCCCTCGCCGAACTAGTGGGGAATCCTACCACACAGCCCCTTCCAGGCGCAACCAGCGGACTGACCGTGTAGCAACAATGTGAGAATGTCCTCCTTGTGCAAAGTAGAAATGTCCGCATACTAGGCGGATGGAAGAGAGGACAATTTCATTGAGCAGAAAAGAGCTGGATCGGCTACCGCTGGTCCATGGGATCGAGCAGGGCTTTATCCCGGCGGCAGACGCCGCCGGAGCTCTGGGGATCACAGAAAGGCATCTGAGGAGGATCAGGAAGCGATGCAGGGAGCTATACACAACATTTAACAATAGCTCTCGAAGATTAGGAATAGCGGTGGCACCCAAAGAATATACTTGACAACATAAAATCCGGGTTTTTTCAACAACCCAACTGTCCCCATTTTGAATGGTACTATCTTAGGCTCTGTTACAGCGGATGCTTATTCCACTTTCTCGATCATCGTCGGGATGGGGCTCCTGCTGTGGGTTCCGAAATAGCGTTCTGCACGCTTCCCATCTAGCGGGAATGTGACAATCGCGTATCCATCGTTCCAGTTAATCAGCAGATTTCCGTTAATAACTTCCCAGGTGTCTTTGCGTTCATCTGGCTGAAGGTTCTCAGGCGATGAACGATTGTATTCGATTATGCCATCGTTACGGAATCTGAGAAACTTGTGCACGTTATCACAGTACTTGTATTTCTCTTGCCAGACTGAATCCGCAAACCAGCTCGCGTCTGGAGCACCGTCGCTGACAGCAACAATCTCGTCGCCAATCATCTCTTGAATACGAATGTCCCTCGCCTCTATTTGATGACAAATCGGTAGGTCGAATAAGACAGAGCTTCTTATACCCCCAACGGAAATTGGCACGAACCAAGGGACCCTGGTGGTTGAAAACCGCCAGCTAGACGCGCTCGGTCCAACCCCAACGTCAACTTTGACCATGTAGTCCTGGCCGGCCCGAAAAACGAACTCCTTGGTGAGCTTGTTGTTGTCTCCATACCCAGTGGTGATCTCAACTTGTCCCTCTGTTCCAATGTTCCTGAAGTAGAAAACCCCAGTAAACCTGGCGGGAAAGAGGCCATGGTTCTCGAACTCGACCAAGGGATGGTAGTCCTTTGAGAAGAGAACTTCCGGACATCCAGAGTAGTCGCAATGCAATATGGTAGTGGAGTCGTCGATGGGGATCTCCTCCAGGCTGACCTCTGCTACGCTGCAGACTGCAAGTGCGACAAAAATCACAATAATATTGAAAAAAGTGAACAAAATCTTTCGCAATCTCATAATTACGTCACCTGTCTTTTGCTGAACTTAGAACTATTTTCTATTTTATGAAAAAAACGAGATGCTGTCAACGTCCTTTAAGTTTCTGTCGCAGCAGTCTCTGATGCCCTTCCGTAACGGTGATCTCCGCCGTTACGAGTTCAAGTTGTTCTTCTTCTGAGTCAATTGCAGAGGGCAGTCGCTTCATACACCCTCGGTGGACATTTTGCGGAGCCTCTTGACCCGCTCCTGGACCGGCGGATGGGTCGAAAACAGGCCGGCAATGCCCTTGGCTGAGAGGGGGCTCGCGATCCAGAGGTGCGCTGTGGACGTATCCGCCAGATCAGTCTGCGGGCGTATCCTGCTCACACCGCTGATTTTTTCGAGCGCGCTCGCGAGCGCCTCGGGACGTCCCGAGAACGCCGCTCCGCCCTTGTCGGCGCCGTACTCGCGCGTGCGGCTGATCGCCATCTGAATCAGCAAGGCGACTAATGGCGCAAGTATGACCATCAGAAGTATGCCGATAAGCCCGAGTGGATTATCGCGACCGCGTCCGAACCAGAGCGCGAAGCGTGAGATGAACATGATCGCGGCGCAGATTGTCGCGGCGATCACCATCACCAGGCTGTCGCGATTCTTGATGTGCGCAAGCTCGTGAGCCATCACGCCGGAAAGTTCCTCAAATGTGAGTAGATCGAGCGCTCCTTTTGTGATCGCAACCGACGCGTGAGCCGGGTCGCGTCCGGTCGCGAACGCGTTAGGAGAATCCGACGGGATAATGTGCACCTTCGGCATGGGGATGTTCGCGTTCTGAGCGAGGTCCCGGACCATACGATAAAGGTTAGGCGCGCTCGACTCATCGACCTCCTGCGCGCGGTACATCTTGAGGACGATCTTATCGGAGAAGAACCAGGTTCCGAAGTTGATGAGGATCGCAAGAATGAGCGCGATCAGGATGCCTGTTTCGCCGCCGAGGAAGTAGCCGATCGCCATCAGCAGCGCAGCCAGTACGACCAGTAAAAAGAATGTTTTGACGTAGTTCATGTGCTTTCACCCTGATCAGATCGCCCCCCAAGGCGGCAGGTATATGACACGGGAGGAACCAGGGCAACCAAGAGGGTTGCCCCTACGGGTTCCGCTATTCATCGGGTGTAGGGGTAACCCTCGTGGTTACCCTCTTCGGTTTTTGCACGGATAGAAAACCTCACCCCGGCCACTCAGTGGACTTCGGGTGCTCCGATGGGGTCGAGAACACCTCCACCGTGTGACCCATTGGGTCCATCACTGAAAAACCCCAATAGCTGTCCTGACGCCATTCGGGGTTTTCGGTAAGTGACTTCACACCCGCGGTTTGCAGTCTCTCGACCGTTTCGGCGAACAGAACTTCAGGAATACTGATCGCCCAGCTTGGCCCTTCGATCGGTCCCCCGCCGCCGCCGGGCTGCCAGGTGAAATCCCCCAGCACTGGGATTTCCCCGTGTCCGCGAAATATCATGAACTCGAAACCCTCGCACTTGTACACGAGCCAGCCCCACTCTTCATCGTTCTTGTAGGATGTCTCGTTCATGCCCAGAAAGTCGGTGTAGAACGTGCGCATCTCAGAGATGTCGTTGCACAGGGCGAAAAGGAACTTGATATTGACCTGCGGTGTGTCGAGGCCGCGCGTTTCTTCTTGTGCCGCCATCGATAGGCTCCCGAACGAACGGATGGGACAATTATGCGTGCTTGCCGATCGGTATGCAAGAGGTGGAGAAAAACCACGAAGACACCAAGATCGTCAAGAAGAAGGAAAATCCCCCGACGATGGGGGATTTTCCTTTCGATGTTGGTTTGGTAGCAGGGGATTATTCGGGCTTGATCCAGATGCCGACCCAGTCAACCCAGTAATCGCTTGAAACACATCCATCATCCAGCCCGTTCTCAGCCAGACCGACCATCTGGGTGTCATCCCAGATAGGCGCCATTTTATCAATCTGGAACTCCTTCAATTCCGGGATGTCGCCGGTGCAGCCGTTACCGGTGATTACGTCGAGTGAGAACTGGCCACAACCGGCTTCTCGCAGGAAGGCGAAGTAGCTGCTGTCAAAGCCTTCAGCGAGCGCGGGGTTCATGTAGGTCAAAAGCACCGCGTTCTCATTTACTCCAGGAACCGCCGGGAATGTGACGGGATCACCCCAGACCGCTGAGGTTGATCCAGCGCCGTAGTCCTCGAGGCGGAGGTAGCCGTTTGTGTTGTCATGCGCCCAGGTGTAGTCACCGGAACCGGCTACGCAGGTGTGCTCGGTCCACATGTCACCAGGATCGGCGAATGTGTTGAGCCAGACGCGATCCCAGAGATCGATATTGCCGAGCCATGGTCTGGTAGTCCAATTAAAGCCATCGTCCACGCCCATTAATATGAACACATTACCGGGAGCATCGCTCCCCAATCCTGTGAAATCCGCAGTGAATTGGCTGCCGGAGAGCGGACCGATCCAGGAAGGATCGCCCTGCGGGGGTATGGCTTGGCTCGTCAATACGACGTAATAGGAATCGAGATCATCGCCGTCGCAGTCTGTGACATCGAACGTGAAATCAAGCTGGGTGACAAGGTCAAGACCTGCAAGACCCGAAGTCTGGCCATCGGTGTCGAATGGACCCGGGCCGTTGTCACAGGTGACCGAGTTGATATCCGGAAGCGAGTTAATGACCAGAACCTCGAGTGACAGGCTGTTAACAGTGTATTCGCCGTCGGAGATTCTCTGGAACAGGTACCAGGTCCCCGGAGCGGCGCCGGTCCAGTTCATGGTGATGGTGCTGCCGGTGATCGGCAACCAGCCTGAAGCGGGCGCGGTGTCGACATCGTTCAACCCCCATTCACGGTCGAGCGGGGTGTTATCGCAGTCGTACACTCCACCCACCATATACTCCTGGACCAGGTTGTCGCAGGTTATGACCGTCTCACCCATCAGGATCGGAGGCTCAACGGGTGGCGTATTGGTGTAAGTGACATGCAGACTGATCGGGTCGTAAACGGTGACCTGGCCGTCGCTTACTCGCTGGAACAGGTAAATATCACCCGGCTGGAACTCGGCGGTCGAATAGTCGACCATGAATGACTCTCCGATCAAGATTTGCCATCCGCTGATCGGATAAGCGTCCAAAGTATTCCAGGCCCACTCGCGGGTGAGTTCCTGACCGGGATCGCAGTCCTCAACTCCGCCGCATTCATAATCAATGTGGCTGTCTATGCAGGTGACGTTGGTTAGACCGGAGATACCGCTGAGGAAGTCGGGCACATCATTCTCGTAGGTGACGACTAAAGGTACGCTGGTGGTCATATGCTCGCCGTCATCGGCCCTCTGGAGTAACCGATAAGTGGGTTCGGTCGCGAAGATGGTCCAGTTGATCTCGATACTGGTCCCGGCAAACGGGATCCACCCACCGAGAGGATCGCCCATCGAATCCTGAACCTGGTACTCCCTGGTTACCGGAGTGCCCGGGCAGGCGACGGTCACATCGCCCATGTCGTAAATCTCAGCAGTGGAATTGCAGTTGATTGTTTCCGCTCCATCAGGCACGGGAGGTACACCGAGCCCGCCTGGGTGGACCTGAATCCACAGCGGCGGGGAGTTCTCCACCTGGAGATCGAGCGTGGCACGCTGGAAGAGGTAGCGGTTGCCGACGCCGAGATCAAACGGATCGACATCGAACGTCGTGCCGGTGAATTCGGTCCAGCCGGCGATCGGCGGAGTCGGCACATTATTGACGGCCCACTCTCGGATAATCACGAGTCCGGGGCAGCTCACGAGGTACTCACCGGCATCGTAGGTCTCCACCGGACCGTCGCAGATGACGTCTTCATTGCCCACGGGCATATCCGGCGGAATAAGAGTCGGCGGTCCCACGGTAATAGCAAGTGAGGGTGAATAAGCATGCTCGAAACCGTCATACACCCGCTGGAATAGGTAGTAGTCACCTTCATCGTACAGCGACCAATCGACGCTGAATGTATCGCCGGTGAACTCAACCCAATCGATCGGGGGTGGCCAATCGATAGTATTGACCGCCCATTCGCGGGTGAGAACCTGCCACGAATCGCAGTCTCCCGCAGTGTGAGCGTTGTAGGACTCGTTGTCGTTCACACAGCTTACAAGGGTCTCTCCCTGCGGGATAGCCGGATCTTCGGGAGCGGTGTTGTGATAAACGACCTCGAAAGAATCGCTTACGGTTTCCAGCTCACCGTCGGATGCTTTCTGGAACAGGAAATAGCTCTGCTCGGGCGTGACGCCCGTGAAATCGACAAAGAAGAAATCACCGTCTGCTTCCTCCCAGGAACCGCCCGCGGGTGTGTCGGGATCGGTCGAGAGGTAATAGAACCGCGTCAACTCATCGCCGATATCGCAGTCGGTGATTGGGCCGCCCTCGTACATTGTAGGATTCTTCGTGCAATCGACCTCCGAGAGTCCATCCGGGACAGCGGGCTTGTCGGGAGCGGTGTTGCTCTTGGTAATGTGCAGCGGATCGCTAACTGTGACATCCTCGCCGTCAAAGGCGCTGAGGAAGAGGTAGTAGTCGCCGTTAGGCACTAGAGAGAAATCGATTATGAAGCTCGTGTCTTCAAAAGCAATCCACTCTCCGCCTGTCTGCTCGTCGGGACTGGTGGACAGATAATATCGCTTGACGAGGAGGGTCCCCGGATCGCAGTCGCTTATATGTGTTTCCTCATAAAGGGCACCGGTTGTTGTGCAGTCAACCTCGGTAGGACCGATCGGCGGCCCGACCTCGGGAGCGGCGTTGCCTTTAATGACTGCCAGCGGAACGCTAAAGACCTCGGCTTTCCCGTCATATGCTTTCTGGGAGACGAACCACATGCCCGAGAATAACTGCGACCAATCAATGACAAAGGTCTCACCCGTGAACTCAGACCACTCTAAGGGCGGCATGAATTCAATGGGGGAAATGCCCCAGTGCCGTGTAATCACATCGCCGATATCGCAGTCATCCACCACACCGGCCTGATATTCGGCGGCAATGTCATAGCATGTGACCGCATCCGGGCCTTCAGGAACATCAGGATTATCTGACGGGGTATTAAGCTTGAGAATATGCTGACCCTCGGAGCACACCCACGACGCACCTGCATTGTCGCTGGCTCGCTGGAATAAGTGACCTTCGCCGGTGGCATAGACTGAATAGTCAACATTGAAGGTGGTTCCCTCGAATACGGTCCAGCCGGCATCAGGAGGTGTGGCTTCGGCGCCCAACACCCATTCGCGGCTGATTGGGTCGTCCTCGCAGTCGGTGACCTCTCCCGCCTCGTACAGTGCGTCGACCATTGTGCAGTCGACCACTGCAGGCCCCATCGGAATCCCGGGTTTGTCGGGAGGGGTATTCAGGCGGTGAACCTCGAGAGAGTCGCTTACGTTCCAGTTGCCGCCAACTCCGACACGCTGCCAGAGGAAGTAGGTGCCGACCGGATACAGCGACCAATCCACGTAGAAAATATCGCCTGCCGAAGTCAGCCAACCCGCCGTCGGCGGTTCATTGGTTGGCGTCATGGCCCACTGACGGTCGACCTCACCGCCGTCGCAGTCATCTCCGCCGGTGAGTTCGTAGATTTCCTGGGTCGAGTAGCAGTCGACCTCGGTTTCGCCCAGCGGAGGATTCGGATTTGATGGCGGAGTATCGATTCTCGTGACGTCATAATAGGGACTGAAGGCAGGAAAGTCTGCAATAGTGCTCGCCTCGGCAACTATCCACCACTGGCCTATCTCGGTACCATCCCAACTGTAGATGATCGAAGGGTCCGGTGAGGATTCGGTCCAGTTGAGGTCAAACGGGTCCGGTTTTGGAGGCGGTTCTCCAAAGCCGCGCAGGAAGCGGTAATGAATAGTCGCACCGGGGTCGCAGCTTTCGGCCAAGGTGGTGTACTCGGCGTCCGTGTTGGTGCAGAAAACGTCAAAAGTGTCCTCCGGGTCCGCGGTGATAGGGTCAACAAGAATCATACCCCCCTGGTTTTCGATAGTCAGGAAGTCCAGGGTTTTCATCTCGCCGTCATTGACAGCGAACCAGAGATCATAGGATCCCTGGGGGTATGCCACAGTGTCCGACCAGTCGATCGTGGCCGTGTTGTCCTCAGAGTCGGGGCCCATCAACATCGGGAGTTCCCCAGCGGGTAGCATTTCCCACACGTACTTCAGAACATCGCCCGGGTTCATATCGGTCGCAATGCATGTATATATAGTCTCACCGCTCCAGCAATCCACTTCTGGAGGACCCTGTATCTCAACAATCACAGGCGAGTGGTTGACATACGGCTCCTCGTCAATAACGTCCACACTGGACCTGGCATAGGCTGCAAGATGAGCATTTTCCGGGAAAGGAGCGCCGAAATTGGGCCCGTAACTGCTGGGATCTTCATTGTAAATCGCGATCAGGATTTCATTGGCACCCGATTTCGCAGGTTCAAGGTCCTCGATCAGAAGCAGAAGGGTTGTCGAGTTAACTCCTGCTGATGTTTCGGCTGTGCCAATCGCGGCGGCATCCAGCACCTTCCCGCCCGCGTCGAAAAGACCGTCGGGGCTGTCCAGAGCGATCGCATGAATCTCGTCCAGGACCTTTGCACCGGTACCGCCGATTGACTCCATCCCCTGCCAGTCGTAGATGGTCATCTCGATGACCAGATCGCCGCCGGAGTTGCCCGAGTTGTCATCATGAAAGAGCGTACTTCCGGAAGTATCGATGACGTTGATGCAGATTGCCTCCTGGGCGTTCGCGCCTATCGGGAAATCGCCTATTTCAGGATCAGGGATGGGATCGCCATTAGCGTCTTTCGCGCCTCGGAAATGCGAGACAATGGCGTACTGGAATTTGAGTTCATACGAGCCGCCGGATCCCGGAAACTGAATCTCGTATTTTCTCGAGTTGGTTGTGCCCGGGAGGAAAGCTCCTCGCATCGCCTGGTTATCGCTGTCCTCCAGGTATGAGCTTAGTTCCTCGCTGGTCCCGAGCCCTTCGGCGAAATACTTGTAGCTGTTGACCGTGGCAGTCCAGGTCTGCCCGGGAGTTCCGAGAATACCCTCGGTGAAACCGTTAAATCCCGGTTGTGTGAATTCCACAGGATTCATCCAGCGAGTGTAACCGTCGGCGTTCAGCAGCATCAGATCACCCGGACCGGCGAAAAGGACATCCGAATCATCGCCGAATGTAAGGCTGCCGTTCCCGATGAGCACGCCCTTGGTGTCGAACCCGACCAGATTAGGGTTTTCCATGGGATGGGTAATCTCGACATCGAGTGTTGCGATGCCGCTGATACTAACCTGGCTGAAATCAGCGTTCTTGACGGCCAGATTCGAGGGATCACCATCGGGAGGCTGGAGGAAGCCCAGAATATTGAAAGCGTACTGGGCGCCTCGGACCGGTAGAACCACAAATGCATTCGAGCCCCGGTCATAGACTACATCGTAGTACCCCCATAGACTCGCTCCGTGTCCGGCTTGAGGCAGACTTTCAGCGCCCTGTCCTGAGGGGCCGGTCATAGAGGTGAGATCGGGGGAAGCCCCATCCCCCGGAGTGGGGGGAGCCAGCGGGCTGCCGCTTCCACCTCCGGAGCATGAAATCGCGATAAGCAAGATCAGGCCAAAAAGGCCGACGACAC
>CBDUXL010000008.1:0-24794 GCA_965371155.1 uncultured bacterium
TCAAAAAAGAGCCTTTGTAGGAGATGAGCTTACTTTCGATCTCAGCACAAAAGAGATGGCTCAGGGAATTGCCGCAATAAGAGCGGGATTGCTGGAGTTCTACCCCTTCAGGCCCGTGGTCATCCTCAGTTTCCGATTGGACTACCTCATATGGGGAGTGGACCCCGTAGGTTTCCATCTGACCAACCTGATCCTGCACGCGGCCAACGCGCTGATGTTGTACTACCTTGCACGTTTGCTCGGTTTTTCCCAATTTGTCGCCGCGGTTGCCGGGTTGTTATTCGGCCTGTATCCTGCTCATCCTGATGCCGTAACCTGGATCAGCGGAAGGTTTGATGTGCTCGCCCTTACGTGGCTCCTTGGCGCGTTTCTTCTGTGGTGCGGGGGACGGCTGCGCGATGACAAGAGGTTTATCGCGGCATCAGTGGCGGCTTTCATCATTGCTCTTTTTGCGAAGGAGGCGACGGCGGCGGGATTGCTCGTGCTCCCGCTGATAGACTGGTTTCTCCATCTGGAAACATCAAGAACCCGTGGGAAAGGAATCGGCTGGCACTGGAAAGGCTATTTTGCCTACTTGCTTGCGGTGTTCGTGATGATTGGGACCAGGTTCTGGCTCTACGGGGATCTCGGCGGCTATCAGGATCCGACATTGGTCGCCGGCTACTTTGGTCAGGATTTCGCCACGGTCTGGGAGAATCTGGTTGTGCGGGACCTCTGGATGCTCTTCACCCCTGTGAACCGGGTCGCTCTGGGAGACTGGGGGTTCGAATGGTATTTCTGGCTGGTGGCTGTCGGAATAACCGGCGGTTTCTCGTTACTTGTGAGCCTTGCAAGAGCTCCTTTTCGAAAGCTGGATGATGGTAAACGCGCATTTGCGGCAATTGTGCTGGGGTTTGTCTGGATCATCGCTTTTCTTCTACCCGTGGCGCCTATTGCAGGTGTAGATGAGTTGCTGGAGTTCTCCCGTTATCTGTATATCCCCGCTGCGGGTCTGGCGCTATGGTTGGGAGCAGCGTTCGGCTTTGCTTTGAGGGGCAGGGGATTTCAGCGAGGGTGGTCGATCGTGTTGCTGGTTTCGGTGTTGATTCTCTCCGGCTTCGCACTCAAGCAGCATAACAGGATCTGGCTCGAATCGAGCGCGGTCGCAGGTGGAGTTCATGCGACGCTGGAAGCCCACACTTCCGATCTTCCGGACAACTCCGACATTTTCATTGTGAATCTTCCCACCCTATGGAAGGGAGCGCATTTCAGGCCGGAAGCGTACGGAGCCTACCTCAATTTTCGTTACGGCAAGGAGAACGTGCAAGTGCACTATCTCGGCAAGCCGCCGGAGCATGTCAAGGATTGGTGGGAGAGCATCAGGATGAGATGGCAACGTCCGGGCGTCGGTTTCGAGTGGGATGAGGACGCTCAAAGGCTTCGTCTGCTGGGTTTCGTTTTGACTGATGAGTCGGAGACAAATTCGCCTTAGGCGATAGAATAAACAGTAACCACTACAGGAGGAGACGTCGCGACAACATGCCGGGCGCAATGTAAATGCTGGGCATGTGCCGCACCGTTCTCCCCAGGAAAAAACAGGTTCAAGAAATGCCATCACGTCTTTCCCGGCGTGTGCTGCTTGGACGTACACGCAAATCTCCGGACACTCTGGAATCACCTGCTCCAGGAATCTCTCTGCAAGCCCTGGGAGCAATCTGTCTGCCATTCGTTATTCTGATTTTGCCGGTCATCTATTACTGGCCCATTCTGGGAGTCGGGTTCCTTGGTGACGATTTCGGTTATACCCCGTTTTTCGTGCTGACTCTCGATGACTGCCTTTTTTTGCTCGGCAAGATTCAAGCGGGAGAGTTCGAATATGCGTACTTCCGACCGGTCGGCTGGGCGATGTTTCGAGTGGATTACATGATCTGGGGACCCGATCCGATCGGGTTGCATATGACCAATGTCCTCTTGCACTCCATTAATGCCGCACTGCTCTACTACCTGGCTCTAAGCCTTGGGATGAATCGGCTTGGCGCGGGCGCAGGGGCAGTGTTCTATGGGTTGTACCCCGCCCATCCCGAGGCCGTGACCTGGATATGCGGGCGCTTCGACGTGCTCTCGGCCACAGGGGTTCTTTCCTGTCTTCTGCTGTGGATTCATGGTCGGCTGCGTGGGAATGGGTGGCTGCTCGCAGCGTCGGTTTTCGCATTCTTCCTTGCCTGCTTCGCAAAAGAGGGCGCTGCCGCAAGTCTGGTCTTGATACCGTTGGCTGACTGGGTGATTCGCTCGAGAGTGAGCCACAAGGACGGACGGAGTATCGTACGCAACTGGATATGGTACCTGCTGTTTGTCGGCGTGATACTCTCCGAAATCCTGTTTCGGCTCTGGCTCTACGGCGATCTCGGGGGATACCTGGACGAGCACCTGAAATCCACTTACATGGCTACAGATCTTGCGACGATGTGGGACAACTTCCTGATGAAGGACCTCTGGATGATGGTGACTCCAATCAGTAGATCGGTCTGGCCTTCTTTCAGTTCCGTAGTACAAGCTATCTTCATGGGTATCGGGCTTCTCTCGGCAGTCGCACTATCGGCGAACATTGCATGGTCATTCTCTCAGGCAAGGAAAAATCCAAGACACGCGATGCAGGTTACTTTCGGTGTAGTCTGGATAATTGTGATGCTGGCGCCTGCCGTCCCGATTGAAGGTGTGTGGGGATCGCTCGACTGTGCGAGATTTCTTTACGTCCCGGTCGTGGGACTTGGGCTGCTCGTCGGCTCTGCAGCCGACGCGGGTTCTCGTGGGCCGAGGGTGCTAAGAATGCTTACTCTCCTGCTGCTGGCGGCTGTTCTGTTTATGTCGGGTCTTGCCCTCAGACGGAACCATGTTCCCTGGATCGAAACAGGTGAGATCGCTGGAAGGGCGCATGCGGTGCTGGAAACGCATTGCATGAACCTGCCGGACGGGGCATCGTTGTTCATAGTCAATGTTCCACTGTTGAGGGATGGCGCACACCTTGGACCGGTCGCCTATTCAGCATACCTGGATTATAAATACGGCATCAAGAAACTACACCTGCATGGAACTGCGCAGCCACCCGGACAACTCGATGAGTGGTGGGAAGAGCTCAGACATCGATGGACCACGCCGGGTGTTGGTTTTGCATGGGATGAAGAAACCGAGAGTCTGAGGGTACTTCCGCCTATCGAGCACAAACCTCTGGGCGGTGCTGTGGCGTTTCCTTCTCTTCCGGAGTCCGATGACGGCTCCTGAGGAAAGAAAAAAGGGCTACGCATGCGTTGCCCCAAATGACTTGCTGATGATTTTCCCGGCAAACCACAGGTGGGAGAAGGTCTGCCGCTACTCCCTTTCGTTCTCTTCAAATGCGGCGCTGGTGGCGATGCCGGTTTCGATCATATCAATTGCGGCCTGGATATCCTCACGCACCCAGTCCTCCTCTTCCGCTTCAAGGTGAGCCTGAAGCGCCGCCAGTGCATCGTCTCGCGCATCTACTAAAGATGTGTCATAAGGCATGCTGCCGAGGCCCCACGCTGCTGCATCGCGAATGTGCATGTCCTCATCATCCAGCTTGCCAATCAGGGCGTAGACGCCGGCCTCCGATGGAATCTTCCCCAGCGCGTAACATGCTACTATCGGCTCATCGTCGATCGACGCGATCAATTCCGCCTCGAAAGCCCCCATTGTGGTCTCTCCCATCGCCCACATGACCTTGCGGAGAAGAGCATCATCGCCATCATCGACAGCCTGCTGATAGATGGTCGTAAAGCCCTCGTATAGGGTGGTTTCATCAAAAACGCCTTCCCCCCACTTGTCCCATCCGGGCTGATTCAGGAGAAAGATGAGATTGTCGATTTTTTCCTGAGTGATTGCCCTCGCTGCGAATGGCAGTAGGAGAAGGACCAACATTGCCGGTATGAATAGCTTGATTCTCATGATGTCTCCTTCGCGTCGTGACCTTGCATCATTCAATGCTACCTTCCCTGCCCCACTAAAGTAAAGCATCTCGCAGTCCTTGCGCTACGGATACGGATAATTCCCTTCATAGCCGTGAATCCACTGTTCCACCCAGGTCCACTGCGGTTCAGTAATGTCGTAATCGCTGATGGGGGCACCGACAAACGAGTACCACATAAGCTGCTTGGGAGTTTTGCCTGCGGCCCCCGGATTCTCCGGGTAGGCGGAGTTGTCGTCGCAGAACAACCAGGGGATGTTCGGGGGTACAGTGCACCATGTGTCATCGGCGGCGCATGTAGTGCCATCGTCGAGAATCAGGTTCCAGTTGGTGTCCAGGAGGTACAGATCCCAGAGCCGCGCCACACCGTGGCCGCACTCGTGAGCAAGCACGATGTGGTTCTCGTTGGGAGGCGTGCCGCGCGTATCGCGACACAGCACTATGTACACGTTGTTGAGATTGTGGTTGAATCCTGGACAGTAGCACATGCAGTAACCCCTGCCGTAGTGGCCGTTCGATGACTCCACAAAATAGACATCCAAAACGCCTGGGAAGTTGTATGCTGCATGCATGGCACTGCCTTCTGCACCAGTCAGGTGCCGATAAGTATTATCAGGGATCCAGAAGAACGTGCCGGGGTTCTGGCTGATGAATTCGAGACCGTACTGGATCCAGAAAATATTGTTGTCGGTAAAATCGGCCGCAGCCCGAGTCCAGGGCGTGGCAGGATTAGTACCGCCGGCATCGTCGGCGACACACCACATCGCCATATTGACCTTTCGCGTTATCGGATAGCCGGTATCATTGGACCAACCGGGGGATGTTCCGGACATGTTCACCGCCCTGACGCGGTACTCGATAGGATTGGTCCATCCGCAGTACCTGGCGTCAGGATCGGTCCACGTATTCACAGGATGCAGGACTATCTGGATCGGGTTCCAGAAAGCCCCGGTCGCCAGATCATACTCCAGACGCTCGATTTCGTAAGTATCAACGCACCCCGGAAGCGCATCCCAGGTCAACTCCACCTCACGATCTGAAAGCGTCAGGTCGCCGTCCGAAGCCTGGAAGTTGATGACATTGGGAGGTGGAAATGCGCAACCCGTGTCAACAGTGAAATCGCACGTATCGCAGGTATCGGGTACCAGATCACACTGAAGGGCCGGATTTCCGGTATCTCGACATCTCACCGAGAACGTATGATCCTCATCCGTTAGACCGGACAGATTGAGGGTCATCAGCCCGAGCTGCCACGCTGACCAGGGATCGGCATCCAGCTTGTATGAGTAGGACATACCGGCCGCCGGAGTATTGTCGTCGGAACCGGTCCAGTTGAATGTGTAGTCGGATGACGGCCACACACCAACCGGGCAATTATCGATCGTAACCGACGGTTTGAAATTGACCATGAAATTGCAGACGTCCTCGGCCCAGAGACCCGGATTACCCGAGTCACGCACGCGCACACGGAATGTATGCGGGCCGGACACAAGCGGTGCCCAGTTATAGCTTAGAATTCCGGTCTGCCATCCCTGCCATATGCCGTCGAGTTCGACGTTATAGTCCAGGGTCAGGGGGCTGTCGAGGTCATCGGTGGATGTGAAATTGAACGTGTAGGAAGTGGTGTTGACGTCAAGGGACGGCGGGTTGTCGATAGAGATCGTCGGACCGAAGTTCACTGAGAAATTGCACTGGGTCTGATCGGTGCCGCCGGTCGCATCGCGCACCCTCACATAGAACACGTGGTTACCGGAGCTAAGTGCGTTCAGGAATCGAGCGGTGGCGGCGCCCCATCCCGACCAGCCGCCCAAATCGAGCTGGGTCTGATACTCGAGGGCATCCAACTCAGCATCGGTTCCGGTCCAGGTGAAATTGTAGGTGCTCGAGTTCAGGTCCTGAGCCGGGCAATTATCGATGGTGACGTCGGGCTTGAAGTTTACATCAAAATCACAAATCGCCTGGTCTGTCATCTCGTCGAGATCCTCGATCTCAACGATAAGCTGATGGGGGCCACCGGATGTAAGACCGCTAATCGTGATGCTGGTGCTTCCATCGGGAAGATTCACCCAAGGCCCACCATCGTACTGATAACGCACCTTAATGTGGGACAGAGGTGTGAAATCGTCCTGGATGTCGAGATTGAACACCTTGGTGGGATTTCGCACGTACGGCCAGCAATTGGCGAACTCAACCTCGGGAGGTTGCGGCACAGGAGGCAAGGTGATCGTGAAATTGCACTCGATCTGGCTGACTTGCCCATCGAGGTCGCGGCACTCCACCCAAAGCGTATGGTCACTTTCCGCCATGTTTTCGTAGTACCCCGCCTTCTGATCGGTCTCCCAGCCGCTCCAGGCATCGGCATCCATTTTATGCCGGAATTCGAGTTGGCCATTCGGCGTTACATCGTCCTCGGCGTCCCACCGGAACGTCTTGTTTGCCGCTCCCAGGGGCTTGGTTGGGCAATTCTCAAACCACAGAATCGGCGGGTCATTGCAGATATTGCCCAAATCATAGAAAAGACGAGCATAGCCGGACAGGATGGCCTGGTTCGGATAGGCGGCACCTAATCCGTTGTCGTAATTCCCCTGCTCGGCCGTAACGATCGTAATCAGAACGTCATTGTCATAGGGGCACGGACCCATGGGTTCCGCAACCCCGACATCGAGCGCCAGCTTGATGGAATTGCTGCAGTCGCCGGGTAGTTCGGTCCAGCTTCCGGGACCGAACACCATCTTGTTTCCGCCGTTGATGAACTCATCCGGGCTGTCGAGAATTATTTCCTTGATTTCGCCGGTCACGCCGGACGGATTACCGAGGCCCTGCCAGTCCAACACCTGGAGCGTGAGGAACAGCGATCCGCCATGATCGTACATCGAGTTCCAGTAGAGCGAGCTTCCGGCGGTGGAAATAGCGCAGTGAAAAGCCTCCTGCATGTTTGCCTCGGCGGGGAAATCGCCGGGAATTGAAGTCGGAGGAGTGTGATTCGGCTCGACCCAACTGGCCAGGATCCCGTACTGGAACTTCACAATAGGTTTGCCCTCAACCATCGGGAAATTGATGTCGTAACGGCGAGTATTGGAAGCTGTGGTGGAAAACAAGCCGCGCTGGTTGACCGCAATAGCGCTGCCAAAATGGTGGACAATTTCTTCGGTGACATACAGGTCATCCGCGAAGTACTTATAGGGGTTCAGTGTCGAGTTCCAGAACTGGTGTTTGTTCCCGAGCGCGCCCTCGGTGTAGCCGACGATACCTCCGGAGACGAACTCCATCGGATTCATCCATCGCGTGTAACCGTCAGCGTTTTTCAGGATCGCGTCTTTGCGGGGCATGGAATACATTATTCCGGCATCGGAGTTTGCCACATACGTGCCGGTGCTGATAAACACCCCGAGCACATCGAATCCTGTGAACACGGTAAGCGCGGGAAACGGGTGGGTCAGGGTGACATCGACCGTGACATCGCCGGCAATGAGCAGTTTCTCCATGTTGACGACGTTAACAGAAATGTTGGCGATGCTTCCGGCCGGAGGTTGCAGGAATGTGTTCACATTCAGCTTGTATTCAACCCCTCTGAGAGGCACCACCTCGAAATCCGAGACCCCGTCATAGGTGACATCCCAGTATCCCCACACCGCTTTCCCGCCGGTCTGGCCGGGTATCGCCCCCGGGTAGTCCACTTCCGCAGTTAACCCGAGTGACTCAGCAGGAGGCCCGTCACCCTCAGTCGTTGGAGAGGCGGGATTGCCGCCGCCTCCATTGCATCCCGGCAGCAAGAGCACCAGGAGCACGGTGAAAGCGATCAGGCTCAGAAGCGATTTTCCAATCCATCCGTTTCCCATTCGTGATGTGGGCATGAACAGCCTCCGCAATGTGGACGAAATGATACTGCGGCCTCATCTAATATCAAAGTTTACCATACCAGAGTCGTTTGTGGTTCTCAGATCAAAGGGATACGAGGAGGAGATTTGCAGGAGTACCGGGTTTCACCACTGAACTCCTTTGGTTTTAATATTATCATATAATGCACAACCTTGTTTGTCAAAGACGATGGGAAAGGAACCGGAACATAAAAAGGCGCGGAGTGATCCGCGCCGAGGCTCCAGGATATGGTGTATGTATTTATTTAACGGTCAGTATCCTTGCCCTTGCTTTGAACCCCTACAGTCGAATCGCCGGGATCTCGATTGTCAGTCTCAGTCTCACCGGTTTCAGAGCCGAACAGATGTCGCCAAATCTCCGCCGCTTGTTCAGAGGGTGTGTCAAATGAGTAGCCCTCATCATTAAGGGCAACAAGGTCGTTCCAGACGGCTTCCATGCTACCGCCGCCTCGACCTTCCACCTCGACTTCGTATAGGCTTTGCCCCGGGAAGTTCAAGTAGAGCAAATAGAGGCCGTCGAGAAGGGTTTTCTTCTGTGAGCTGCCTGTCCGGGGAGCCAGTCTGCATCGCACAGCGCTCCGGCTTCCCGAGCTGCTTCGCTCCAGACTCTCGAGCACTAATCCCTGGGCTTCGTGCCTGCCCCGTATCTGCTCGATGACGTAGTCGGAGACCGGAAGCCACTCGATCGGCAATTCCTCGGTCACGGCCCCCCCACGCTCGAAGAAGGGGATTCCATCCTCTGCGACTTCCTCGATATCACCGTCATCGGGGGGCGATCCGCCCGCACAACCCGCCATCGAATTCAGAAAAAAGCAGGCGCCGACAAGAAGGAATATCATCAAGCTTATGGCAATTCGTTGTCCTTTCATGGTTCTTTCCTCCGTTCACCGTACTTCCATTAGCCCTGGGCATGAGGCCCGAGCTCAAGCCCGTAATCCGAGTAACTTCCATCGCTGTCGGCATCGCCCACATCGCCGGGCTGGCTGTGTTCAAGACCCTGGAGGGCCAGGAACGGATTCGCAAGCCCGCTACCTAACTGACCGGGATAATCCGGATTCTCTTCGTACACATCGTCCGTATACAGCATCATTACCCACACGGCGCGTTCGTTTGTCAGGTCCTGATCGTGCGAGAACAACAGCGCGAAGCAACCTGAGACCAGCGGACAAGCCATGCTTGTGCCGGACATATAGGCGTACGTGTCGTCGAAGTAGGTCGAGTAAATGCCGGTCCCGTAGGCGGAGATATCCACCCACTCACCGTAGTTTGAGAAACTGGCTTTTGAGCCGGATTTGTTGATCGCAGCGACCGCGACCACGTTGTCGTGGGCACCCGGGAAATACTCATCATCCGTGTTTGAATTCGCCGCAGCGGCCACAAGAACCACGCCCTCATTCCAGGCATCATTGATCGCCGCCTGAAGGAGGGTGGATTCGTAGGTTGTGCCGATCGACATGCTGATGACTTTTACGTTCTCGATTGCGGCGGCATAATTTATCGCTTCGATAATGCTGGAGAACGTCGCGCCCGTGTCGCCGTTCGTCGGGAAAATCCTGAGCGGCAAAATAGTGGCATTGTACGCAATTCCGCAGGCACCCTCGCCGTTGTTCGCCTGCGCAGCGATAATGCCCGCGACATGCGTGCCGTGACCGACATTCTGATCGACTATGCCGTCGTGGTTGTTGTCAACACCGTCGCCGGGAGTCTCGCCGCCGAGACCATCGCCACCCACAATGAAGTCCATGCCGCTCACAACATTCGCGGCAAGGTCGGGGTGGTTTCTGTCGACACCGGTGTCAACGACCGCCACCCAGACATTACTGGATCCGGTCTCCAGATCCCATGCCTCCGGGGCGTTGATTTTCGGAAACTCGTGCTTCTTTCCGTAGTCCGGATCGGTCGGGACTTCAGCGGGATAGGCGATATAGTTCGGCTCGACGACTGCAATCCTAGGGTCACCGGATAAATCGATCCACGCCGAAAGAAGATCCACATCGGCATTCAGGCGAATACGGAAGATCGGCTCATCGGCATCGATCCGCTCAAGGACCTGGTAATCCTGTACGGACCTGAGCGCCGTAATTTCAGTCAACGGCCGGCCCGGGGCAAGCTCCACCAGCAATTCACCCTCGGCTGCAATAACAGGTTCACCCGACAGAGGATCGATAAACTCAGCTTCCCTTATGATCGGCACCGGCTCACCGGGGAACTGGGGTGGATAGCTGAGGTCGCCATCCATATTGTCCGCGGGTACGAAACCCGGCTCGTCCGAAAGATCGGGACCGATAGGGTCGCTGCCGGAGCAAGCTGAGAAGGCAGACAAGGCTAGTACAATAATGAATATAAGTAATGCTCGATTGATTCTCATAATTTGCACCCCATAGACAGCGGTGTCACCCAAAGGCATGCACCTATCGTACCAATTAGCGTGTTATAGCAGCCATTTGGGGCGCCCTGTACATCCTTATACAAGCGCCTTACAGCAGACACTCCATTTACGTACGGGCTTATATAATGCTATAACACGTCAAATTCGCCCGACTGGGACTTTCTGTCCGCCCTTCCTCCACGATTCCATCGTAGGGGCAGGGCACCGCCCCTGCCCTGGCCAGCCAAACGGGCAAGGGCGCGTGCCGGGCCAACCAAACGGGCAAGGGCGCGTGCCTGGCCAACCAAATGGGCAAGGGCGCGTGCCTGGCCAACCAAATGGGCAAGGGCGCGTGCCCCGCGCCCCTACAGGTCTCCATCAGTGTCCCTGCAAGACTTCAGTCATCTCAATTTTAATTTAACAGACGCTAATTGCAGGAAATATCTAGCTCTTATGCTTATACTTGTGTAGAATTCAATACAGGGAGTACGGGATCCCCGGAGCGCAGGTCGGCCGGACAGGCAGATTTCTGTTGAGACTGCTGAACTTACGCCGCCCGGCTCCGTCTGATAAAGCGAAAAGCCATTTTATGTCCTTGGACATCCGGACCTGCATCGAAATGAGAAGACACCTCCCTGAAAGAACCGATGTAACCGGTCATCTGCCGCGCTTTGACGTGAGAAGGGGGATTTATTTCATGATAGCTCTTCTTCTCCTTGTCGGTGTGCTCGGCGGATACTCCTATGCTCAGGAGGATGAGGATGAAGAGAAAGAGCCCCAGACTATCGCGGAGGCCGATGGACTATTGATCGAAGCGGAAGTGCTGTTCCGCGGTTATTTCAAGCAGGGATGCTACTTCCCGGTCAAAGTTTCGGTGGAGAACAGCGGGCGCGGACGCAGAGGCGAGATTCGGATTGTCAGCCAGGACCCGCAGAATGTGCTCTCAGCAGTTTTCGTCGCTGAATGTGACATACCGGCAAACTCTCGCAAGACATTTGTTCTTTATCCCTATCTCCTTAACGACGACCCCTCGCCAGCGCTGTACGTGCAGTATTTCGAGCGCTCTCCTCTACTCACAACCCAGGTCGAGTTGCAGCATGTCCGGGACGATGAACGCTTATGGGTTGAGGTGTCCGATGAGGGCTACGATTTCGGATTCCTTACTGATATCTCGCTTTCGGAATGCTCCTCTTTCAGCGAGCTGGATCAGTATCTGCTGGATGAGCAAGCCTTTGGCGCTCCGACGGGTTATCCCACGTATGGGCATGGCTCGCCTGCTGCGGGCCAGAACACATACGAATACGATCCCGTACACCCCTTGATGACTACATGCCGTCCCGGTGACCTGCCGGACCGTCCCGAGGGATACCAGGCTGTGGACGGCGTAATCCTGAATACCCGCAGATACTACGAGCTTTCCGAGGAACAGAAGGCTGCACTGACGGAATGGGTGATATCGGGCGGATCAGTTATTGTATGGCTCGCGGACGACACATTGCGCTACCAGGGCTCATTCCTTACAGGCGCAGTGGACGGAAGCGGCTGGCTGGGACCATCGGCAATAACTGAAGAACCTGTTCGCACGACTCTAACCGGCCTGAGGACTATGCCTGCGTTTGTTGGGGAATCCGCGGTTGATGGCGACTTTCCCATAACCTACACACAGCAACCGTCCGCAAGAACCCTTCTGGCGGAAAGCGGACTTCCCGTGCTTCAACACATAAAGCTGGGGAGAGGTGATATCCTTCTGTCGGGCATCGATCTGTCTGCATTGAGCTCTGCGGGAGCGCGCGGGCTCGAGAGATACTTCTCGTTTATGATCGGGTACCTTATGTCGCTCGATGACAGGCTGAATATGGACTTGCCGCCTTTACAGCCGACATACCCTTACTCAAGGAACATCAGAGGCCAGGCGAATCCTTTTCCTGAGGGTTCCATTTACCGGATTCTGTACGAGTTCGACAATGTACTGCAATCGGACAAACTCACCGCACTGCCGGGACTCCATGCCATCTCGCTTTTTCTCGCCTCCTATGTGATTCTGATCGGGCCGATCAACTACTTCATCCTTCTTAAACTCCGCCGCAGGGAATGGCTCTGGTACACCATTCCGGTGTTGGTGGCAGGATTCTGTCTGTTCTCATACGGTTGGGCGCTGGGAACCAAGGGCTCCAGATTACTCCTGACCAGAGTCAGCATTGAGGATGCTTACCCCGAGCAGGGAATCGGCTGGGAGACAAGCGCATTAGGGTTGTTCAGCCCTGTTGCCCGGAATTACGATATACATCTTGCGAGCGAACGCGACCTTATCCGCGCCCTTGAGTTCCCAAGCACCCAGATGGGTATTCCGGGATTCGGCGGAGGGATGGGAGTCGAAAGAATCGGGATGGGTGACGCTCTGACACTGGTCCAGGACGGACGGAACGGGGAGGCTTACATCCGGGACTCCCACATCAGGATCTGGTCGGAAGCGCACTATGTAAGCGAGGGGGCCACATCATTTCCAGGCATTGTTATGCTGGAGGATGTCGGGCTGGATGGAACGCACCTCACGGGCACAGTCAATGTTGATCTGGATTTTGACCTCCAC
This sequence comes from uncultured bacterium, assembly GCA_965371155.1. Taxonomy (GTDB): domain Bacteria; phylum JAJVIF01; class JAJVIF01; order JAPKYR01; family JAPKYR01; genus CBDUXL01. Next base: position 12,795 of record CBDUXL010000008.1, read on the forward strand.
GGCGCATTTCTCCTCTATGCCACCCGGGGCGGCTATGTAAACCAGATGCTTGCGCAGGATCCGGACGGTTTAGTTAGAAGCGGGAGCTTCGACTTCGACCTGAACCTCGACATGCGATCCAGCAGGCTCCCTTCCGCCGTGCATCATCGCTCGACAACATCCGAGAAGGCCATACAACTCCGGGATACTGCAATCAGTGCTATCGGGGACCGCCGAATCGATGGGTCGGGAGAGGACGAACTGATTCTCGCCGGCTGGCGAAGCGGAGCAGGCGATCGAGCCATGAGCAACCCTCACGCCAAGGTTACTGCGGATGAAACTCTCGTTCTGATTCATCTCCCACTGCGAATTGAGGGTGGTGATTTCAGTGTGGACGCAGCTCGCGGCGCGATTATAGCGATCCAGGCCGGCAGAATGGAGCTCGAGACCACCAGCACCTCCAGCGCCCTGACTCTCACAAACGGCAGGATACTTTACGCCGTCAATTTCCCTCCGGTTGTGAATCCAGTCAATGTGCCGGAAACCCTCGAAATAAACGTGAGCGTGGATCGACTGGCCGGGCAAGCCCAGGTGATCGTTACGGTTTTCAATCACCGGAACGGCTCATGGGTTGAATTCCCGCCTTTCCATGCAACCAACACCCGGGTCACCGTGCGCGTTCAGGGCCTGGGCAGGTACCTTGCTCCGGATGGTCGTACCATGTTCATTGCCGTGGAAGGTGGAGCATCCAAGGGCGTCGATCGCGTAATTTCCCTCACCGGCATCTCAATAGGTGTGCCCACTCGCTGATGGCTGGAAACATCGGACTCTCTATCAGCATTGCAGGCCGCTTGATTCTCGGACTGCTCAAGCGTCCCGCGTGGTTCATAGCTATTTTTTTCTTCCTCGCTTGCCTGATCCCCTTCGCCGGACCAACAGCATCTCTCAGGGGTGACAGTCTGCACATACTCGACCCTTTCGGCTTCAGTCTTCTGACCCCTTCCAGGCACGCCTTTGGACCGACTGAATTGCTCGCGCTCGCCATTCTCTTCCTTGTTCCCGCGGCCCTGGTTGATTTTGGCAGAACAGAGTCGAGACTCAGAGCTCTGGCTTGCCCCGACTCGCTCAATGAAAACACCCTGGCGCTCGCCGCATTTGGGTTCTACGGTTTTTTTCTCATCCTCGCCTTTCCACTTCTGGCGAGATCCCACGCATTCCCGGGACCTGTGGCGCTCGGCCTGGCGATGCTCGATCTCCTGCTTCGCGCCGCTGCTATGGGATGGGTGATCTCATTCGCGCTTGGTCGGACGGGGAATGACAGACTTAAGCCCCTTATCTGCTGGATCGTGGCCGGAGCTTTCCACCTGGCCATGACCGTTACCGATGCGTTGCTGATTGCCCCGCAAGCCCGCGAATTGGTGGAGACTAACGTTTCAACATTGATCTGGCACGGCCTGATCGCGCTTGTGGCAGTCACACTGCATGCGTTACCTCTTCCCACTCCGAAGGCCCGTGCCACACTCTAGATCGTCATGCAGCCAGGCAGTGTTATTGACATTCCGGATTCCAACCCATTCAAAGCAATCCTCGCTTTGCTGATACTGGTGACTTTATTCGCATTTCCGGTTTCCCAGGCATCGGCAAGACCCAGGTCTGAAGACATCACGATCGAAGGAACATTCGGGTTCAACGGGTACTTCAAGGAGAATACTCCATCGCCGCTCCATATCACTGTTTCAAATTCGGGCGAAATCCTCGAGGGATGGGCGCTTGCGAACCTGGAAGCGTGGGCTCCGCCCACGTTCTATACCCGCCCGCTGCTGATCCCGCCCGGAGGAAGTCAACAGTTCGAGCTGGGCTGCTTCGGTTGTTTGCATGGCCCTCTGTGCGAGGTCCCGGTGGAAATCTATTCCGCCGACGGCGATTTGCTGAAAACAGCCTTGCTTCCATCCTATTTGCTCAAGAAATACGACACCCTTTTCATCCACCTTGGAGAGCCCGAGAACGATATTGAGAGGCTTTTTGAAGGGCTGAACCCAGGATACCTGGAGCAGGTCCGGCTTCAGTTCTTCCGCAACCCAACCGGAATCGACTACCCACCCAGAATATTCCCTGTAATTCTTGAGCCGGAGGACTTGCCTGAAAGCGAAATCCTTCTTGAAGGAGTCGGGTTAATCGTGACCGACCTGGGGCACTACCGGTCGCTCGGGCAATCCACGAGAGACCTCCTGCTCGCCTATGTCCGGCATGGAGGCAATTTACTTGTGTACTATCGGGACGATGGTCGACCCGTCGAAGCGTGGGAAAGTGAACCTCTATTGCCGGTTGTACCCTTAGGCGAATTCGCCACTGTCAGCCTCGATTCTTTCCTAAGTGCCTACGATCGTGTAGTTCCGGAAGAGCAGCGAATCATCAATCTGCCCGACCAGTTGCTGAGTCTCAGCAGGAGAAGGCTTGGTGAGGTTGTAATAGACTGGCTGGTACCTTCAGAGGAAGTAAAGCAGGAGGAGGTCGCAGCCGAGGTCCTGGGTGCATTCCTGGCCAACCTGAACCAGGAATGGGATCCCCCACATGAGTTCCCGGTCATCAGTGTCCGTCCGACCGTCTATTGCGAGGAGGTACATTCGGATGACTTCGAATCGCCGATACTTGTGGTTCGAAATATCGGGAGCGGACACTGCGCGTTCGCGGCTTTCAATCCGTTCGAGGGCGACCCGACCGCGCTCGCGCCACCGATAATGCTCCTTTCGGCTTTCGGACTTCTTAGTCCACGCTGCCCCATTCGAGAGTACAAGTACGCTGCGGTGGTTGCTTTTCATCATTCCGAGGATCGAGCAATCCGGGAGTTCTTCGGACGCCTCGGCACGCAGGGATTGCAGAGAGTTCTTCACTGGGTGGACGCAATAGGGATTCCAACTCTTGTCTATTTGCTGGGATTGCCGATCATCGCAGTTGTCGCCTGGAGGAGAACTCGTCTCGGGATCGCTGTGTTTATCTGCTGGTCAGTACTGCTCACCGGATTCACACCGGTTTCCGACAAAGCCAAAATAAATGAGGCCAACTTGTACTGGTGCGAAGCGCTTCCCTCGAAGGAAGGCGGGAATGCACTCGCGGGAGCAGCCCGGCTCCTGACGAGCTTTTCATATGCCGCCACCACACCGACACCTCGAACAATCTCCTGGGATTCGGAAGGCGCTCTTCTGGATGAGTACATTCTGGCCAGATGGCCTTACGGAAGTGTCACAATTGAGGAAGCCGGCAGGATTCGTTTGCCCGATCTGCCCTTCGAGGTTGACGCTTTTCGACCTATCCAGCCAGGTGTGCGCGACTTCATCTACCGACGTCCTGCTCCGGAGATGTCAGCATCCGGCGAATTGGTGATCGGCCCCGACTATTCCCACCTGACGGTGGACGCCGAGTTGCCTTTCCCTGCGATTACAGGCCGCCTGCTGGTATCAGGGGACGGTCTTGAGATCTCGAAATCGCTCGGCCCATTGGACATGGAGACTCATCTCGACTTTGACCTGGAAGAGGGAGTTGACATAGCCCGAGAGGAGAACCTGTTCCCGGGATGGCATGCCGACTTGACCGAGCAATTGACCGAAGCGAATCAAGCGCCGGAGCAGAACATCAGACACCTCCTGCAGGCATTCTGGGACTACGTTCTGTACGCTCCGGTGTCACGAGAGCAATCGTATGCCCTGTATCGCGCGACAGGAAGGCCGAGTGTGGCGTTTATCGTGATGGCAACGAACGGAATGGCATCGGAAATCTCTGTGGATCGGGGGCAGATCGAGCGTCGCGCACTGACTCTCATGTTGCTGACAGTGCCCATTGTTTACCAGGAGCATCCGACCGAGTAACCCGCTCTTAATGAGAAAAGCGAAGGTGTCAACGTTTATGTCGCCATGCCGACGCGCTGCTGGATTTGAAAACTCTTTCCCTCGGTCCCAAACGACGGCATCACAACCATCTCGACACTGTGCAAATCCTCGATCGTCCCGCACCCGAGCACGCCCTGCGCGGTCCGAATGGCCCCAAGGAGGTTAAGACTGCCATCGTTGCGACCGGTCGCCGGACCTCGAATGATCTGCTCGAGCGTGCCGAGTTCCTTGACCTCGATGCGGCTTCCGCGCGGAAGGAGCGGATCGGCGGTCGCCATGCCCCAGTGGTAGCCTTTTCCGGGGCTTTCTTTCGCACGGGCGAATGCGCTGCCGATCATGACCGCATCGGCGCCCGCTGCAAGCGCTTTCACGATTTCCCCACCCTTGCTCATTCCGCCGTCGGTGATAACGGCAACATGTCTCCCACTTTCCTCATGGTAGTCCCGGCGAGCCTTCGCGACATCGACCGTCGAGGTGATCTGCCCCGCGCCGATACCGAGCACTCCGCGAGTTGTGCATGCGGCGCCGGGTCCGATGCCGACCAGAATTCCGGCAGCACCTGCACGCATGAGATCGAGCGCCACCTGGTAGCCCACGCAGTTGCCGACAATTACGGGAATGTCGACATCCCTGCATAGCTCGTCAATTCGGAGCGGCTTTGCCCGCGATGATTGGTGCTCGTTGCTGGTTACCGTTGATTGGATGACCAATATGTCCAGACCGGCCTCAACTGCGGCTTTCCCGAGAGTCGCACCATACTGGGGTGTCACACTCGCTGCCGCGATCGCGCCTGCCGCCTTCAATTCCTCCACACGTTTCGCAGTAAGCTCCATTTTTAATGGAGCCCAGTAAATCTCTTGGATCACCGAGGTGGCGTCCTCGGCGGATGCGTATCGGATTCGGTATAAAGCTTCACCGGGATCTTCAAATCTGCACGCCAATCCCTGAAGGTTCAGGACCGCAAGGCCGCCCAATTTAGTGAAGATCGCGGCGCTGTTTACGTCAACCGATGAATCCATCGCTGCTGCGATAATGGGCACTTCGAATTTGTGTTCGCCCAATGTGAACGAAGTATCCACGTCGGCAGGATCGATTGTGCGAGTGGAAGGCACAAGCGCGACCTCATCGAACCCGTATGAGTAGCGTCCTTCGCGACCGAGACCGATCTCCGGTGACATATCTGTCCAGGCTCCTTTTGTTTCTTATGAATAGGAAAAATGCCCTGCCTTGGAAGGAGAAGCAGGACACTCAGTTTAATCAAGTCAGTCTAAGCCTTTTTGTCGCGATGTCAAGGATATTTGGGAAGAATTCCGGGAAAAGATACCGATCTTCTCAAGGCTATTTCGCTGCCACTGCTGCCGGTTGACTACTGATGCTCCCGACAATACACTCCGTTCGATGCCCTGCACATCGCAGAAAAGCGCTCCGGACCGCTCATCGATCCGCAGGTGGGCGAAACTCCGCCTCTGGGCGGGATACATCTACCTTGCCCTGGCGCTCGTTTTCGCTCATCCCGCACCGGTCGGGGCTGGCGTTGGTGTTGTGCTCACTATCGTCGGAATCTCGCTCAGGGTGATTGCATCTGCCACTCTTATCAAGGACAAGCAGCTTTGCGTTTCGGGCATATATGCCGCGACCAGAAACCCGCTCTACCTCGGAAGCGCGACTATCGGGCTGGGATACGCAGCACTTTCGGGATCACCTTGGATCTTAGCGGTGTTTCTATTGGTGCTTGTCCCCCTGTACCACCGCATGATTGTCCTCGAGGAAGAATACCTGACCGCACTTTACCCTGAGGCATTCTCAGAGTACTGCAAGAGCGCACCTCGATTCCTTCCGCGGCTTTCGGCACTTGTGGAAATCAGGGAGACTCTCAATGCCGAGCGCCTCAGGCGTAGTAAGGAGCTTCACTCCGCTGCGCTTATTCTGGCGCTGGCTGCTATTCTACTCGCATGGCATCGGACATGGTTGCCCGGATAGACATACCGGCCGACGCGAAGATCCTCGTGGTCGATCTCGCTTTCATCGGCGACCTCCTGATGTCCACCCCCGCGCTCGCGTGCCTGCGACGGGCGTACCCACAAGCCAGGATAGATATCCTGGTCTCCCCGGGAAGCAGTCCGGTGATCGAGCACAATCCCGATGTCGACAACGTTCTCACCACATCCATGAAGAAACGCGGTTGGAAAGGGATCAGAGAGGAAGCCCGACGGCTTTCCGGTGAGAATTACCACCTGGCGTTGTCGCTCCATCGCGCGCACGGCACACTGATAATGCTTCGTCAAGCCGGCATCCCGATCCGTATCGGCTTCACACACGGCGGGCGAGGTTTTTTTCTGACAGGCGGAGTCCCGTTTCAAATCCAAAGACATCGTAGCTGGAATCACCTGAGGCTCATTGAAAAAGGGCTCTCCATCGACGTTGACTACTCGACTTCAACTCGACTCGACCTCGATCCGCGGGCTGTCGATACCTTGCAGGAGTTGCTTGATGGGCATGATCTCCGCAATGGCCTTGTGGCAATCAATCCAAATGCAGCCTGGGCCACGAAGAGGTGGACACCTGAAGGTTTCGCCTGCGTAGCAGACGGCCTTTCAGAGGACGGGTGCGCGCCCATCCTGATAGGCGGACCAAATGAGAAACAGGTTGCCGAGCAGGTCAAGCGTTCGTCAAAACGGCAAATCATCGACTTCACTGGAGAAACGAGCCTCCAGGAACTCGCCGCGCTTCTGTCCCGATGCAGAATGCTCGTAACCAACGACAGTGGTCCGATGCACATGGCAAGGGCTGTCAATACACCGGTATTGCCGATATTCGGCCCTACAGACCCGGCTCGATGCGGCCCCTGGTTAGGTGAGATTGAGCCACTTCAAAATGCGCTGGATTGCATTAAGTGCTACCGAAAAACCTGCTGGCACATGACCTGTATGCGCAAACTGGATGGTCAGACCGTTCTGAGAAAGGCGCAAGAATGCCTAGGAAATAACTAACAAGTTATACTTTGTATAAGTGTAGGTCCTCTAGTTACACAAGTGATATCCCTGATTAACCGCATTTCCCATATGAAAAGTATAATATAATCGCTAGTCTAGTGGAAAACATTGAATTATGATTGTATAATCTCTATTGTATGGGCGTTGCGGAGTCGTGCCATGAGCTTCCTGCATTGGTCGGCGGCAAGCCTGTGCGGGACAAGTTCCTTCCTTTCTCGCAGCTCAAACTCTCAGAAAACGAGATAGCTGCTGTCGAAGCCGTTTTGCGCTCAGGATGGCTCACAACAGCCGGCAGAACAAAGGAATTTGAACACAGATTCAGGGAGTATGTCGGCACCAGGCATGCTGTAGCCCTGAACTCCTGCACTGCCGGGATATTCCTCTCCCTGAAGGTCCTTGGAATAGGCTCAGGGGATGAGGTTATCACCACTCCCTTGACATTCGCAGCAAGCGTCAACGCGATTGAGCATGTCGACGCCAAGCCCATCTTTGCGGATATAGATCCTGTTTCCTGGTGTGTTGATCCTTTAGAGATAGAGAAGCTAATCACCAGATCCACCAGGGCCATTCTGCCGGTTCATTTATACGGCAGACCGTGCGATATGGATGTGTTGATGGATATCTCACGAAAACACGGCCTGCCGCTTGTTCAGGACTGCGCCCACGCGGTTGAGGGCGAATGGCGAGGCAAAAAACTCGCCGCTTACGGCGATCTCGCATGCTACAGCTTCTATGCAACCAAGAACATAACCACCGGCGAAGGCGGCATGGTGGCGACGGATCGCGAGGACTGGGCGGACCGTATTCGCACATTGGCATTGCACGGTTTGGACAAGACCGCGTACGATCGCTATGGAGAAGGCGGCAAAGTCGCCTACGATCTGGAGGAGCCGGGCTACAAGTTCAACATGCCGGACGTTCTCGCAGCCATCGGCGTGGAGGGTCTCGCCCTGGTAGAGAGGCGCTACAAACGGCGTGTGGAGATCTGGGAGCGCTACAAGCGGGAGCTTGCGGACCTTCCCGGCCTGACACTCCCGGTCGATCCTGAACCGGACACCCGTCACGCGATGCACCTGTTTGCCTGCACGCTGGATCCCGAGAAAGCCGGGCTCGATCGCGATCGCATGATCGAGGCGCTGAGCGCCGAGAATATCGGTACCGGCATTCACTACACCCCGGTGCATCGTTTTGCCTACTACCATGATAAGTACCGGATCGCCCCGGAGGACCTTCCGAGCGCAAGTAGCGTGGGTGAGAGGCTGTTCAGCCTGCCCTTCACGCCGTTTCTTACGGATGAGGAAGTGGAGGATGTCATCCGGGCCGTTCGACGAATTATCCTCCATCATTCAAAAGTAACCTGCTAACAGGTGTTCCTTGTAAGAACCTTTCATATACGCCATTTATCGAGGAACGGACGATGAAACGGCCGAATGCAGAGCCCAACAGTCCTCACGGCAGCGAGGGGACCCAGCGAGGCGGAAGACGAACCCGAAGCTCCGGTGTACTGGCGACGATCTTGAGCCTTCCCGCCAGGCTGGCTGCCGGAAGGTCAAGCAAGATTAGATCAAAGACGGCGGCAAAGAAAGCCAAGACCAGGACCGCGAAGAAGAAACTCCCAACCCGGAAACCCGCTCGAAAACCCAAAGCGAAACGAGCGACACAGAAAAAGACAGCCAAAAGGAAGCCGACCCCGACCAAAGCGAAACGGGCGAAAAAAGCCGCAAAGCCGGCGAAACCCAGGAAGAAAAGCGCCGCCAAGGTAACAGCAAGAAAGGCCACGGCAAGGAAAACCAGGGCGAAGCCTGTAACGCCAAAGAAACGAAAAGCCAAGTCCGCGACCGCAAAGAAAGCGACAAAAAGAGCCGCCAGGAAACCAAGCGCTGCAAAGCGCAAAAGGGCCAAGAAACCCGTTGCGGCGAAGAAAAAACCGACCAAGCGACGGAGGGCACGACCGTACTCGATCCTCTCCAGATACTCGACCTTCCAGCGTGGAGATACAGTCATTTTCGAGAGAGTCCGCGACTGGAACCTGCAGACGGAGTTTATCGAGATGCGCGGTACCGTGATTTCCAAGGGTCGCAACCCCGACAGCGGTTTGAATTATATCGAGGTGGAATTCGAGGTTGAGACCCCGGGTGGTGGTACAATTAAGCAGGTGCGGCGTTTCACCGTAAAATGATTATCGGCAGCATTTGAATTAACCAACGGAGGAGACACCATGAGAGGTAAGAAATCAAATGAACCAAGACTGCGGCAGCTTGTGACCCTCGTGTGTGGATTGGTCATGCTCCTGCTGGCAAGCCCCCTATGGGCGGCTACGCTGGACGAGATTATTTCCATGCACGATGCAGGCGTCCCGCCGCAGCTCATAATCGAGGTCATTGAAGCAACCGGACTCGACGAACCGCTTGACGTAGATTCGCTTGTGTATCTCGCAGAGAGCGGTGTGGACTCGGCGGTTCTCGATTTCCTGATCGACGCCTTCCCGGTTGAGTCGGGCTGGGAGGAAATCGATGACGCGCGTGATTCGACAAGCGATTCGGGCAACCATCCCAACTGGGCAGGCGGTCAGGGGTTCCATCACGGACGCGGAGGCACCGGCTACAATCCCCTCCGCGACCAGAACTACGATAGCGGCTACTGGGAGGGACCCGGGTATCGAAACGACTATTACGATTCCAACTATCGAGTGACCATCTACGAGCCTCCAGTGTATTCCCGGTACAATCGACCGTATTACCGTGCCTATCGGGTGCCGCGGGTGTACAGATACTACCCCGACTACTCCCCGGGCCATTACACCTACCCTTCACCCTACTGGGATGGCCCGCGGCACCATCGTTACCGTGCGGACAGCTACTGGTATCCGGGTTGGGGCTACTACCAAGGCCGGGGCGGAGATTTCGGTCTGGGGTGGCGCTACGATGGTCGACGGCACCACTGGGACAGCTCCCTGAATGTCTGGTGGCGCAGCAATGACTTCAACATCAGGATAGGGTTCTAGCAGGTTACTGAAACGCCCTCGAAATCTTCCCGAGTGCACCAACCTGCCGGCCTCCGTTCCAGGAAGAAACCCCACATAGTTAAGCTTCATCACTGAGGTTATATCCCCGCAGTCGGACCTACACCGAAGTAGACGTTAATGGTCAGGAAATAGCTCGATCCTGCGTACGCGTAGAACTGCCTTACCAGGAATCCTCCGACGAGGTAGAACAGAAGGACAGCAAACGGGGGAATCATCGCGTAACGATAGGTCGTGTCCGGGAAGAACTGCTCCTCATCCAAGGGTTTGTCGATAAACATGACCTTGATGACACGAAGGTAGACGTAGGCGGAAATCACCACATTAACCGCGGCAATTATCACCAGCGCATACAGACCTATGTTCTCCTCGAATATCGGGAAGAAGATGAAAAATTTCGCCGCGAAGCCTGCCAGTGGCGGGATCCCGGCCAGACTGAGCATACACACGAGCATCGTGTACGCCGTAGCGGGCGCTCGGTGCACCAGGCCCTTGAAGTTGTCGAAATGGACCCCGCCGGTATGATGCTCGACAATCCCCACGATAAGAAACGCTCCGGTATTCATAATGGCGTAGACCACTATGTAATGCAGTATGCCCATGTATCCGAGCGACTGTATCGCCGCGTTCGCGTTCGTTTCCGCCTTCACCCCCGCCGCGCACAGGCCTATCAACATATAGCCCATGTGGCTGATGCTCGAGTACGCGAGGAACCGTTTCATATTGGTCTGTCTGATGGCAAAGAGGTTGCCGATGACGATAGACAGGACGGCGCAGACCTGCATCATCGGCAGCCACAGATCCGCCACGGTGGACAACCCCAGCAGGAACACCCTGATAAACACTGCGACTGTCGCAATTTTCGGTGTCACAGAGACAAACATAGCCACCGCGGTCGGAGCGCCCTCGAACACGTCCGGCAGATACATATGGAACGGTGCTATTGCGAGCTTGAAGCCGATTCCCACCATGAAGAACAGCATGCTCAGGAGCAGGACCGGCACCATGGATGGATCATCCATCCGAACCTGGTGCAACGCTATCTTCATCTCGTACAGGTTGGTCGTCCCCGAAAGCCCATACATTATGGCGAACCCGAACAGCATGAACGCGGAACTCATGGATCCGAGCAGGAAGTACTTGAGTGCGGCTTCTGTGCTGGTAGGTTTGCTCTTGAGCCAGCCGACCAGAATGTACGATGTGATGGCGACAAATTCCGTCAGAATGAAGATGGCCAGGATATCCGAGGATGAAACACCGCACTCGATCGCGACGGTCGCGAACAGCAGGAAGGCGTAGAACTCGCCTGAGAACTTCGACGGGAGGTCCTTGGAGCGCATCGCCATGATGACCACGTAGTTTACCGTGATCAGCACAACGCTCTTCAGGAACAGGCTGAACGGGTCGATCGTCTCAAGCCCCCCCCAGTATTGCCCCAGGGCCGCGTTGAAGTACCTCGAGGTCAGGTACATCGTGAATATGACAGGGAAGTAGCTCAGAATCAGGACAATCGTTGCGGTCAGCGGGGCGCGAAGCCTGTGTCCGTTCGGGCGGATCATGTCCATCAGGAGGATAAGAATCCCGCCCGACAGGTCCAGGATCTCCGGTGTGAGAAGGAAATACGCTCGGTAAGCCGCTGCGAAAACCTCAAGTGGAGATGATATGAACGGCAGGTAGAAATTGTCGCGAATAAATGGGTCCCAAAAGAACATGCATACGGCGGCTCCGCCTATCAGGACCACGGAGAGCACGGGAGGAAACCAGTTCCCCGCCTTATACAACGCGGTCGCTTCTCTCTCAGGGAATTCTGGGTTGGGAACCTGGTCCATCTAAGTAGGCAAAGTCCTTTAAGAAAGCAATACTTTATCCTTCGCTCCTGCAAGAGGAGAGTGAGAACAAGCAGGCATTTTACCGATGCCCACCGTGTGTGTCAACACTCAACTCCAGAAAGGCGCATCCGCGGATTGATTCTCCTGCCTTGGACCGCGAGCGTCCCGCTCGCACGAGGGCAGAGTTCCTTGGAGAAGAGGCAAGCAAGGACGGGGCTGTTGAAAAAGGAACATAATTGGGGAAAATCTGTGTGCCACCCTCAAGCGGAATGACGGCCTTAGCCGGAATGGAG
>CBDUXL010000009.1:0-24397 GCA_965371155.1 uncultured bacterium
CCAGTACTCCGGACGATGCTTCGCTTTCAGACCCTCGTCGAGATACTTCGGATAAAGCCCCTCGCGACCCGCCATGTTGTAGTCCCGGTGAAGTTCGAGCTCGTACAGGAATTTGCCGGCGTAGCGACGCAGAAAATAAAGTTTCTGCATGCGCAGGAACTCCACAATCGGGCTCGGATCTCTGATTCCAATGAACGATTCAAGCCAGAGCGAGTCTGCACCTAGATAATTAAAATTGAATGCGAAAATCTCGCTCGTGGCACTGTCACCGACAAGTGTAAGCTCCGATGGCAGTCCGGGATCGGTGTGCGCGAAATGATAGGCGTGCCCGAGTTCGTGCAGGAACGTAAGGTAGTCGCTCAACCCGCCCATCGGACGCACGCAGACATATATTTCTTTTCCCATCTCGACCGCCGAGCAGAACGCCCTCGGACGCTTTTTCTCGCGCTCCTCGATATCCAGCCTTACCGCGGGCACCTGCTCAACAGGCATTCCCAGATCGACCAGGAACCTCGTGGCCCGATCGACCATTCCCTCTTTCGGAAACAAACTGTCCCACTGTTCGCCGCGAAGGAGGTACCCGATATCGCATTTTCGCGCCTGTCCGATCGGATATCCCAGCCGTTCTACCGAGAACCTGTCGAAAGCTTCAACAAAGGCAGTTTCAGATGAATCGAGAAATTTGCGAAGCTCGTCCGCAAGCCAGTCGTAATCGATCCTGTAAACGTTGCGACATCCTTCCCGATAGCTCTCGTAGTCGAACTCCCGAAAAACCTCGTGGTTTATCTGCCATTTCTCCATCCGAAGTTTATCGAGTTCTTTTTCGAGCTCCGCCTGCCCGTCGTCGATCTCCTTGCGGATGTCTGCGCTGGGTTCGTTTCTCAACTTCGGGAAGATCGAGTGGTAGCCGATCTCCTCCCCGCCGACCGTTATGGACAATTCATTTTCCTTCTTCGCGATACTCTCCACAATCCCCTTGGTCAGATTGCCGATGTAACCGAAAAACGCAAACTGGTGAAAATGCTTGTAGCTTCGCTCCTCATCGGGTGTCTGGGCGGCATCGCGGCGTTCAAGGCAGGTCTTGGCGAGGTCCTTGCTGAAAAGGTGACCGTGTCGCTCGTAAATCGGCACGATCTCCAGGCTGTCCTTTTGCCCGGAGTAGTGCGTGTAATACTCGAGGCCGATCTCTCGAATGAAGCGCGTGAGATCTTGCCTTAGCGCTACGAGGTCGGGTGATACCGGCTGAGTTCCCATGTCAGCATCTCCTCACTTTATAGGCTTGAGGATATCTTAACTCAACTTCAAGTGTTTTTGTAACAGGGGATGGCCCACATCATGACCCGGCTCTTCCCGCCAACTGCCCACATGCCGCCGCAACGCCATGTCCCCGGTTTCGCCGTATGAACGCACTCACCCCAATCTTGCGTAGCGCCTGCTGAACTGCTATGACACTCCTACGGTCCGGCGCGCGGAACTTTTTTCCCTCCACTTTGTTGAACGGAATCAAGTTCACTTTCACTCGGTCCCCGATGGGCTTCAGGAAGCCGATCAACGCCCTGACCTGCTCGGGGGTGTCGTTCACATCACCGAGGACAACATATTCAAGAGTTATTCGACCTCCACGGGTAAGGCTTAACGACTGCACAAAAGCTCGAATGGTTTTCAAATCGAACCGCTCGTTTATCGGCATGAGGTTCGTCCTGAGCCCATCGGTGGCGGCATTGAGGCTGATTGCAAGCCGCACACGAGGGAATCGTCTATGAAACGCTCCGAGCCGCTCAAGTTCGCCCGCTGTCGACATCACGATCCGGCGCTGAGAAAGACCCAGCGCATCTGGATGGGTGAGAATCTCCACGCCGGCGCCTACCGCCTCGAAATTCTGCATCGGTTCACCCATACCCATGAAAAGAACCGCATCAGGGAGCTTCCTGTACAGCTTGAGACAATCAATGACTTGGTAGACGATCTCCCCCGCACTCAACTGCCCCCTTAGGCCGAGGGAGCCTGTCGCGCAGAAAGAGCATCCGACGGCGCATCCGAGCTGGGAGGAAACACACAGCGTGTGACGCCTTGAACTACTCCTCCGGCCGTCTTTCGGATTCTCCTTGTTTCCACGTTTCTCACCAAATGGGCCGACATCTGTAGACTCCGCAGGCATCCACACGCTCTCCAGCAGAATGTCCGCTCCCTTCAATCGCTCGACCTCGTAGGCATGCTTGACTGCCCCATCGGGACTCTCAACAGTGGCTCGGAGTGTAAGAGGGGCAAGCCGGACGATTTCTGAAAGCCTTTCTCGGAGCGAAATGGGCAGATTTGTCAATTGCTCAAATGAGTCAACAGGATGACGGTAGAGAAAATCCATCACCTGTTTAGCGCGAAATGCCTTTTCACCGATGGATAGGAAAAAGCTCTCAAGCTCGGACGGGGTGAGATCGTAAAGAGACAGCCTCGGAACCGCCATGTGCGGTAGGGAATCCACTGCGCGAACATTCTACCTTCCCAGCGAGGCTTTTCGTAGGTCATATCACCGTAGACTTCGGGAACATCGGAGTTTTTTCGCTTACGGATGTCAGTAAATCGCTCCCCCAAACGTTCATAGGGTAGAAGATCGAGAAACATCGGCCCGGAGCGACCTATGCAACCAACCAACGAAGAACCCGGTCTATTCAGCAATAAAAACGCCGATCCGGTGTGGGAGCCTACGGACGATGAAATCGCCTGCGCCCTGGAACTCAACACGCTCAGCACTTTCAGGACCCAGTTCAGATGGCTGAGGACGAAATTCAAGAGCTTCCAGGCGATTCTGGAAGCGCCTCCGGATGAGCTCAATGTTATTCCCGAGCGCTCCGCATTCCTGAAGAAGCGGTTCATTGAGCATCGAGCAATGCTCACAGTGGGCACCGAGCGGGCAAAGGTGCCCAGCGAGGTCGATGTAATTACTTACTTCGATTCGAGATACCCGGCCACTCTCAAGGAACTACATACTCCTCCACCGGTGCTGTTCGTTCGGGGAGATTTAAATTATGAGTTCTGCTCATCGATTTCCATTGTCGGAACGCGCTCGTTCACCGACTACGGCAGGCAGATGGCGGAGCATTTCGCGTATCAGCTCGCCGGATGGGGTTTCACCATTGTCTCAGGGGGAGCGCGCGGGATAGACTCAATCGCCCATAAGTCAGCTCTCCAGGCTGCTGGAAAAACGATTGCCGTACTGGGCTGCGGAATCGATTTCGTTTTCCCAAGGGAAAACGAGAAATTATTTGATGAAATAGCCGAAAAGGGAGCACTCGTGACGGAGTTCCCGATGGGCTCGGTGCCGGAGAAATTCAACTTCCCAGCACGAAACAGATTGATCGCGTCGCTCGGTCGGGGCACACTAATAATCGAGGCCGCTGAGAAATCGGGAGCGTTGATCACGGCCGATCACGCGCTTCAAACGGGTCGGGAGGTGTTTGCGGTACCCGGACGCATTACCGACGGTCGGTCGAGAGGCACCAACAGGCTCATTCAGGACGGTGCGCATATCGCGCTGGACTCGACCGATATCCCGATCAGGTTCGGCCTGATCGTGATCGAAGGGGCCTCGCCGGATTCCGACAAGGCCGCCGAGCAGCTCACCGGGGACGAGGCCCTGGTTTACGAGGCGGTTGGTCTTGAAGCAAAGGACACTGATGACATCGTGAGGGAGGTCGGCATTCCGGCGCAGAGGGTGCTTGCGGCCCTGCTGATTCTGCAGACCAAAGGGCTCGTCCGGGAGCTTCCCGGAAGCAGGTTTGTAAGGCCTGTAGGGACTTTGAAAAGCCCCAACTGAAGTTCCGGCTGGACGGCAATCCTGGACTTCTCGAATCCTGTATTCATTATTTTATCAGGAGCTTTGTAAACAATTCAGTCCGGACAACTGATATTTAGTCTGAACCAGCGCGCAGGCAAATTGCGAGGTTCAGCGCTGGAAATAGGCCCATAGGGAGCCTGTGCGAATTTGAATCAGGGCACCGGAAGAGCGGGTCAATACAGAGACATTCATGGGGAGAATTCCATCCATTGGGTTGACAAATGCGCTTTACTGATTAGGATTGCTCTCCGTTTGCTCTGTATTCGACCCGGCGAGTCCGAATGAGCCGGTGGAAAGAGTACGGAATCGAATTCATCAAACTCAGGTGACATATGGGAACCAAGGCAAAATCTGAAGGAAGCAAGCGTAGGAAGAGGAAAACCTCGGCGGGAAAAAAGAAATCGAAGCCGAGCACTAAGCCCCTGGTGATAGTCGAGAGCAAGGCCAAGGCCAGAACCGTGGCGAGATACCTCGGTCGAGGCTACCAGGTCAAAGCATGCCTTGGGCATGTAAGGGATCTCCCGAAGACATCCCTGGGTATCGACCTCGAACACGATTTCAAGCCCAACTATGTAACCAGCCGCGATCGGAAGGAGATAGTCGAGGACATCAAGAAAGCGTCTAAGACTGCTTCGCAGATATTTGTCGCCACCGACCCCGATCGCGAGGGAGAGGCAATCGCCTGGCATCTGAACCACATCATGAAGAAGCCTGATTTCACCAGGCGAGTTGAATTCAACGAAGTAACGAGAAAAGCTGTCAGGGCCGCAATCGAAACTCCCAGGGATATCGATCAGGATCGTGTCAATGCACAGCAGGCCCGTCGTATTCTCGACCGTCTGGTCGGCTACAACCTCTCCCCTTTCCTCTGGCGCGAGCTCGCAAGCGGTCTTTCCGCCGGCAGGGTTCAATCTGTCGCGGTGAAAATGATCTGCGAGCGTGAGGACGAGGTCAAGGCATTCGTTCCACAGGAGTATTGGACAATCGACGGATTGTTCTCGAAGCTGCCCATTGCTGATGAGGAGCCGGCCTCATTTCTTGCCGGACTGGCGAGGATCGACAATGAAACGATCGAGATCGGCAACGCTGAGGAATCAGGTGCGATTGTCAGTGAACTTGCCGAGCAGTCCTACAGCGTCGCGAACGTAACGGTCAAGACCATCACCAAGCGTCCACTCCCGCCGTTTATCACCTCCACGCTCCAGCAGGAAGCAAGCAAGCGTCTGGGATTCACCGCTCGCCGCACCATGGCCCTTGCCCAGCAGTTGTATGAAGGCATTGAAGTCGGCGAAGGCGGCCTGGAAGGCCTTATCACCTACATGCGAACCGACTCGGTAAGGTTGTCCGAAGAATCAATCGCGGATGCCCGAGAGTTCATTGAGAAGGAATTCGGCTCGGAGTATCTACCGGAACAGCCGAATAGGTACAAATCAAGAAAGAGGGCGCAGGACGCGCACGAGGCGATCAGGCCCACATCGCCCGGCCGAACCCCGGACTCGATAGCGAAATACCTGGACAAAGATCAGGCGAAGCTTTACCGGTTGATCTGGCAGCGGTTTACCGCATCCCAGATGATGCCCGGTCGAGACGAGCAGACCCAGATAGAAGTAACGGGCGGCAGGTTCCTTTTCCGAGCGACGCGCACGCGGAAGGCTTTCGATGGATACCGGAAGGTCTATCCCACTGGGAATAACAACGGGAACGGGCCTGAGAACGAGCTTCCTCCGCTCGAGATCAATGAAGCACTGAACGCTCAGGAATTCATCCCCGAGCAACACTTCACCAAACCGCCGCCCAGGTTCACGACCGCCAGTCTGATCAAGGCCCTGGAGGAACTGGGGATTGGTCGGCCGAGCACCTATGCCCCGACAATCACCACCATTCAGGATCGCAGATACGTGACAAGAGAGGGCCAGAGTTTCAGACCAACCGATCTTGGACAGAAGGTCAATACTCTCCTGGTTGAGAAATTCTCCGACATAATCAACGAAGGCTTCACCGCAAAGATGGAGGACAACCTCGACGCCATTCAGGCCGGTGAAAAGGACTGGGTCGAGAGCATCAGGGAGTTTTATGAGCCGTTCCTCCGGGACCTCAGGAAAGCACTCGACATGCAGTGTCCCAAGTGCGGTGCGGATGTTGCGATCCGTAATGGGCGTTTCGGGGCGTTTTTCGCCTGCACCAAGTATCCCGATTGCGACTGGCGAGCGAGCATCTCCCTTCGTGAATCCGCCGAGGAGCCGGTGCCGCTGGACGAAGAGTGCCCTCAATGCGGGAAATCGCTTGTGGTCAAACACGGACGCTATGGGAAGTTCGTCGCGTGCACGGGTTTCCCGGAGTGCCGCTACACAAGATCTGCCGAAGACGAGAGCGAGACTCAAACCTCTGAAGTTCCCGAGGGGGAAGCCGCACCGAGACGAGAGATTGCCTACTCCGATAAACCGTGCCCCAAGTGCGGGAATCGGATGGTTCTGAGACGCAGCCGCTCAGGAAGGTTCTGGGGGTGCGAGAAGTACCCCGACTGCGACGGGCTTTTGCCATACACCGTCGGAGTCAAGTGCTCTCGTGAGGGCTGCGACGGCGAGTTCGTGGAGCGCAGAAGCCGCAAGGGCAGGAAATTCTACGGCTGCTCGAACTACCCCGAGTGCACCCAGACCAGTTGGACATACCCGGGCAAGAGCGATTCCTCACAGGAGCCGACCGAAGATTCAGCCAAAGAGGAAACTGAGCAAAAGGCCCCGGCGGCAAGTTCATCAGAGTCGTCCGGTTCGTAGCATCGGGACGCAATCCCTGTGTCCTCGCCATCCAATTCAAACATGAGGCTTCTTCCCGTAGGGGCGCACCTGCGATCCAATTTGAAAATGAGGCTGCATCTTCTCAACCCAATTCGCATATGAGGCTTCTATATCCTCGAAACCCAATTCAAACGTGAGGCTCCTGTATCCTCCCGATCCAAGTCGAAAATGAGGCTCCTGTAGGGGCGCACGGCTGTGGGCCTCGGCTGTGCGCCTCAACTGTGCGCCTCAACTGTGCGCCCGCGATCCAATTCAAATATGAGGCTTCCCGTAGGGGCGCACGGCTGTGCGCCTCGGCTGTGCGCCTCGGCTGTGCGCCTCGGCTGTGCGCCTCGGCTGTGTGCCTCGGCTGTGCGCCCGCGATCCAATTTCAATATGAGGCTTCCCGTAGGGGCGCACGGCTGTGCGCCTCAACTGTGCGCCTCGGCTGTGCGCCCTGATCCGCCATTTCATTGATTTTTGAGGATTTGACGGTTAGTATGAGACAGGCAAATGTCCAGAATCAGCTATTATGATGATTCATGAAAGCGGTACATTGCCAGGCATGCACACAGATACTTAGATGCAGCCGGGAATCATATGGTCGACCGGGAGGCTGCGGCGGACGAATAGATCTTCCCAGGCCCAGGCGCCTGACAAGACTCCCCGCAGCCCCTGCATCAACATATTAGCCCGCAAGATTTCTCGCGGGCGGAACCGGAGGAGAGACTTCCCCGAAGCGGGGAGCGAATGCCGACATGGCTTTGATAAAAACACACGACTTAAGGAAAAAGCGGGTCAAGCGCCAGGATGAGGAAGAGAGCGAGCAACGGACAGATGATGTATCCGAGGGCCCAGGCGTGAATAGCACTGTAGCTAAAGACCTGCAGAAAACATCTGACACTCAAAAGCAGACGACATCGAGGTCCGTTAGGAGCCAGGAAAGGCCCAAGACAACCGGAAGACATACCCGGTCAAGGCAGCCGAAGAAGCCGACGGACACGAAGAGACGGGCTACGACACAACGCCCGCAGACAAGGAGGCCAAGGCAGAGGCAAACCACACCCAAACGATCGGCCCCGGTGATCGGAATCCCGTGCTCTTTCGAGCACCTGCCCGATCGGAAACACCACAGCCAGCAATATTTCTATTTGTACAGGCCCTATGTCAGTGCCATTCACGATGCCGGCGGTGTGCCGATCATTATTCCGGTCGGTCTGGAGGCAAGATACTCCAGGAAGGTGTTGGAGATCATCGACGGGTTGCTTCTGGCCGGAGCGGTGCCGGACATCGATCCAAACCGCTACGGCGACCCACCGCAAGCGAAGCTGGGACGGGTCGATCCACGGGAAGACCGAACCGAAATCGAGCTTTTCAACCTTGCGTTCAACAAGAACCTGCCAATACTGGGACTCTGCCGGGGGATCCAGGTGATTAATGTCGCACTTGACGGCACGTTGTATCAGGACATCGGCAGCCAGGTACGAATGTCGCTGAATCACGATCCCAAATTCCCTCCCACCGAGGTGTGTCACGCGGTGCATGTCGAGGAGGGATCCAAGCTTCACAAGGTACTTGGGGAGACTGAGATGTGGGTCAATTCAACCCACCATCAGGCGGTCAAGCTGCATGGGAAAAGCCTGGTGGTCAGCGCGAGAGCATCGGATGGTGTCACTGAGGGGATCGAACATCCCACCAAAAAATGGATTATCGGTGTACAATGGCATCCGGAGCTTCTCTATCGCAAGGACAAGATCCAGGCAAACCTATTCAATGCATTTATCGAGGTCTGCAAGAATTAGCTCAATCGAATCGATGAAGAAGCAGGAATCAAAGAAGGGACCGGAGGTGCTGTAGAATGCGCCTCGCCGTAGTGGGACCGGCTCATCCGATCAAAGGGGGGATCAGTCACTACACGACCCTCCTCGTGAGAGCGCTTCGCAAGAGGCACGAGGTCCTTTTCATTAGTTACAGGTACCAGTATCCACAGTGGATTTATCCTGGAACCGGACAGACCAGCAATGACGCTTCGCCGATTCTCGAGGAAAACGAGCCAATCTGGCATTCACTGAAACCCTGGTCGCTGCACCAGATTGCTCATCGCATGAAGAAGTTCGGCGCGGAAGGCGTAATCGACACCTGGGTCACTCAATTTCTCGGGTTCCATACCACCTACCTCGCGTGGCAGATCAAGAGAATCGCCAAGTGCCCGATTGTGCTTCTCTGTCATAATGTACATCAGCATGATCCTCTGCCCCTGGAGAATTTTCTCCCCAAGCTGGCATTTAACTCAGCGGATGGGTTTATCGTCGGATCCGAAACCGATCTTGAGAGGCTCAAGTCATTCGTCCCGAACGCAATTATCAGGAAGCACTTTCATCCGACGTACGATGTTTTCGCGAAGGATTCAGACTGGACTCGGGAAAACGCACGCGCGGCTCTCGGTATGGGACATGAGCCGATGGTGCTGTATTTCGGCGCCGTAAGGCCATACAAAGGGTTGAAATGGCTGGTCCAGGCAGCGCCTGAAATTCTAGCTGGGGTTCCCGGATGTCAGATCTGGTGCGTCGGGGACTACTGGGACGGCCCGGAAGAGTTCGAAGAAATGTCAAAGGAGCTGGGCGTTCTGTACGATCCCGCATCCCCGTCCGCAGGCGGCACCAGGATCGTGGCAAAATATGTCCCCAACGAGGAGGTTGGGAAGTTCTTTGCCGCCTGCGATCTCGTTGCTCTGCCATACGAGACCGCAACACAGTCCGGCATTGCCCAAATTGCTTACGGTTTCGACAAACCGTGCCTGGTGACCAGTGTCGGAGGGCTCCCCGAGATTGTCCTTGATGGCGAGACGGGCTATGTGGTCCCGCCGCTGGACTCGAAGGCAATTGCAGATAGGGTCATTGAGTTTTTCAGCCTGACCGACGAGGGCCGAGCACAGTTCGAAAGCAGGATCGCCGACTGGAAGAAAGTTTTCGACTGGGATCATATGGTGGATACGGTCGAGGACCTGATGAAAGAGTTACAGAACCCGTAGGGGCGCGGGGCACGCGCCCTTACCCTGGATAAAATCAGAATTTGCACGCTGGGCAGGGGCTGTGCCCTGCCCCCACAAGAAACCATCCTGAGGAGCTACACCGCATGGCTGTCGACATCTCCCCTCCCGCACCAATACCTCTGGGCGTTCGAGCGAAACCGCTTATTGATGGCGTTAAAATCGTCAAGCTTCGCATGATCCCCGACGAGCGCGGTCGCCTGATGGAAATTCTCCGTCGCGACTGGGAGGGAATGTTCGACGAGTTCGGACAGTGCTACATGACCACAGGCTATCCGGGTGTAGTGAAAGCATGGCATTACCATGACTTTCAGGACGACCATTTCTGCGTAGTGCATGGGATGATGAAGGTGGTGCTGTATGACCCTCGCGATAACTCACCTACGAAAGGCGTAGTTAACGAGTTTTTCATGGGAGATAAGAACCCGCTGTTGGTGAAGATACCGAAGCTGGTGCATCATGGATTCATGACGATCAGCGAGCACGAAGCGCTGCTGCTAAATCTGCCGACCAACACCTACAACTACGCCGAACCGGATGAAAAGCGCGTGCATCCGCATGACAACGATATCCCGTACGAGTGGGCACGGAAAGATGGGTAGGAAAATACAGTTATAGGTGCGATTTGCCAGGGCGCGTGCCCCGCGAAGACGGGCGCGTGCCCCGCGAAGACGGGCGCGTGCCCCGCGCCCCTACGCGGCCTCGATTAATGCTCCGATATTCCGCCAATAACCTATCCAGAAGCTGAGCACAATCAGACCGACTGTTATCGCTACAGTTAGCATCACCACGAAATACATCACCGTGGTGATTATCGTGCTCTGCGCGTCGACATCGAGTTCGTAATACTCCGCGAGCTTCTCCAGCATTATCTCCACGCCTCCGGCTCGCTCGCCTACACCTATCATGCCAACCATTTGCCTTGGAAAAACACCCGCGTTTATCATCGCGTCCCTGAGCTCAATGCCCCGATGGACATAGCGTTCGATGCGGGCGATTGCACGCTCGAGGCCGTCATCCTGCATGACCTGTCTCGATGTTTCCAGCCCTTCCAGGATCGGCACCCCGGCGGCATACTGAGTCCCGAACACCCGACAGAACCTCGCCAGGTTGATCTTCCGCATGAATCGCCCTATCCAGGGAATCCGGAAGCCGATCTCACGGTAGATGCGATATCCGGGTCGGGTCATGCCGAGAATCACCAGCGCGCCGATGATCATCCAGAACCCGATCAGCGCCATCACCACCGGACGGGGGATGGCCCCTATTGCGCCCAATAACAGCCCCACCAGAAAAGCGAAACCGAGCACAGCGATCGGGTAGACCATCTTGCTCATGAATTTTTTTCGAAGCGCGCTTTCGGCCTCGTACATTTTCGCCATGTGATCGGCGACCTTGTCGAGCGTTCCCGAGCTGATTCCCGCCTCGACCATCCTGATGTACAGCTTCGAAAAAACCCTCGGTCGTTCCGCCATCGCCGAACCAAGCGACTGTCCAAGCCCGGTCTTCTTGGCAATGTGCGCGCTGGCCTCATGAAGCAGGACCCCCTCCTCCTCCTCGGCCAGGATTTCGAAAATCTCCGATAAGGGGATATCGGTTTTCGCGAGCATCGCAAATTGCCTCGTGTACGCCGCGAGTCGGCCGATCGAGACACTTCCGAAACCAGGAGCGGTTGCCGGTCCTGAGACTCTTACCTCTCTAATCGAAGTGGGTGTCAACCCTTGCTTGCGCAGGGCAATAAGCGCACCCTCCTTGCTTTCCGAATGCACTCTGCCGGAGGTGTTGCGACCGAATCTGTCGACGCACTTGTAGGCAAACTCGGGCATAATCCAATTATACCCCGTCCGCCGTAGGAATGGCGACGTAGGGGCGCGGGGCACGCGCCCCTCAGCGAACACACCTGCATGCTATAATCCCTTCAGCCTGATTTGAGAGCCAAGGAGGCGGCAATGTCTTTCCAGAGGTTTACCCTTCTTATGATAATCTTGGCGCTGCTCACAGGCGTCGTTTCGTGCATCCCTTCTGTCGATGCGAACGACGCTCCGTCCGATGAACCAACGAGTACATCGGCGATTACTGAAGACACTGAACTGAGTGAGTTGGTCCGGGGAAACTCCGAGTTCGCGTTCGATCTCTACAGAACCCTTGCCGAAGAAGCGGACTCAGGAGGCCAAAAAGAAGAGAATCTTTTTTTCTCGCCATATAGTCTCTCGCTGGCGCTGGCCATGACCTATGCGGGAGCACGCGGTCAGACCGAAACCGAGATGGCCGACACGCTACATTTCATGCTTCCGCAAGAGGACCTGCATCCTGCATTCCATGCGCTGGATCTGGAGCTCACCAGCCGTACGGAGATTGTTCAGGATGGCGGGAGCATTCGCCTGGACATCGCCAATTCACTCTGGGGTCAGGTCGGATATCGGTTCCTTGCTGATTTCCTTGACCTGATCGCTGAGAATTACGGCGCCGGGCTGAAACAGGTGGATTTCGCAAGTGATCCGGAAGCCTGCCGTGTGATGATTAACGACTGGGTCGAGGAAGAGACACAGGACAAGATTGAGGATCTGATTCCCCCTCGACTGCTGGACGAATTGACCACGTTGGTGCTTGTCAACGCAATCTACTTCAAGGGAACCTGGGTCAAGCAATTCAACGAGGACGAAACAACCGACGCAGATTTTACGTTGCTGAACCGCGAGAGAGTAACGGTTTCCATGATGAGACTGAAGGATGATTTCCGCTTCGCCGATGGGGATGGTTACCAGGCGATTGAGCTTCCTTACGCAGGTAATAAGCTTGCCATGAATATCATCCTCCCGCATCAGGGCAGGTTCGAGGAAATCGAAGAATCCCTTGACCGGGAGCGAGTGGATGAGATTCTCGACAGCCTTCAGGAAGTCGAGCTGACAGTAGCGCTTCCAAGGTTCGAGATGACCCAACGGTTTCCCCTGGCCGACACATTGACCGAGATGGGGATGGTCAGCGCTTTTGAAAACGCCGACTTTTCGGGTATGGACGGCACCGGGGGGCTTTTCATTTCCGACGTAGTCCACAAGGCGTTCGTTTCGGTCAATGAAGAAGGCACGGAAGCCGCGGCCGCATCCGCGGTGATCGTCGCCCGTGAGATGAGTCTTACATTCAGAGCAGACCGCCCGTTCATCGTTCTCATCCGCGACATCGAAAATGGCACGATCCTCTTCATGGGGCGCGTACTGGATCCAACCGTCTCACCTGAAAACACCGCATGAAACAGGGACGTCTGAATCATGAAATACCGCATCATCGGAGATACTGTCCAGACCATCGCTATCGAGTTAGCCGAAGGCGACTCCATTTTCAGTCGTCTGGGAACATTCCTGTTCGCCAAAGGAGCCGTGAAAAGCGAAACCGCGCCGAAGGGTGGCTATTGGTCGAGTGTAAAATCAGGCCTCGCCGGGAAGAAAGATCCCCCTTTGGTCGTTTACCAATGCGAAACCGGTGAAGGGCTGGTCGGCTTTCAGTCGCCGGGACCCGGGCGCATTCACGTGGTCAAGCTGGATGGAGCAACACGAATTACAGTCCGCCGCTCGGCATTGCTCATTGCCTCTGAAGGTGTGCTCTGCGATCCGGTCCATCTTGACGGAGAGGACAAGGGCACGGTGCCGGAGCAGGTTTTTATCACGCTGGGCGGGTCGGGTTGGGCGTTTCTGCACGGCGCCGGGAACCTGATCGATTTCTCCTTAAACACAGGCGAGCAGATGGTTGTCGACGGGAGTATGATTCTGGCTTTTGATGCCGAGTTAACTTACGAACCCAGACCGGCCGGGAAACCGGGATCCAAGGGCAAGGAGCCGTACATGCTTCTCATGCACCTGACCGGTCCCGGGGGAGTGATTCTTCATACGCAACAGATGGACTGAACGTCGGATTTCAGGCTGGTGTCGTAGGGATATTGATGGAAGGAAACCGGCATCGATGCCGGATGGGTGAAATGACCAAAAAAAACTTCTCAGCTCTCGTAGCTTCCATTATCCTTTGCAGTCTGGCGCTCATGCCGTTAGGTGCGGCTTTCGCGGCTGCCGGGTCGATCACACTTATCAGAGTGTATGCGACGCTCGATGGCGATACTGCCCCGATCGGCACATTTGAGGCGAACCGGAAGATCGACCTCGTGTTCGAGTTCGAGCTGGACGGGGATGAACCGGACACCGCGCGGTTCACCTGGGATGTGTATACCAGTCATGGACGAACGGCTCACAGTGCGCAACTTGAGCGAAGCTGCGATGTCGGCATGAATACGGTGAGGATTAGTGACGCTATTCCGACCGACCTGGCCGAGGGAATAAATACCTATCGCGTCTATGCATCGGTCCGGGTGGGCGATCACAAGCAGGACACCGAGTTCGAGATTCGGATAGACAGCGCACGCTCGTTTCCTGGGGTGGTTATCGAGGATGTGCGCCTTATTCCGCGCGAACATGACGCGATCACCTCCGAATTAAGTGGCGCTGCAATCCCGTACACGCTCGAGATCGATTTCCGTGTAGAGAATATCCTCAGTTGGAGGTTTGCGGAGATCAGGTGGCAGGGATTGACTGTCGAGGGTTTCATGCTGGACAGCGGGGTCGCCACTACCGATATTACCGAAGGCTTCAATACCTACACCACGGAAAGCTACATAGCGCGACCATCCAGCCTGGCGGAGCCGGAGGCTTATTTCAGTGTCGAGGTGGGAGTCCTGGACTACTACGATTCGGTTTCCTTCCCGATTGAGAACCTTCCGATAAGCCTGGTCGAGTTGGTTGCAGCCGAGGAAAATCAAAGGGAGCTGGCGTTTTCCATTGGTGAGGGTTACCTGGTTACGGAGGATGGAGTCCGGGCGAGCATATTCTGGCGCGAGGAACCGATTGTTGCGCGTCTGGTTACGGGTGGAGCGGTTCCCGAGAACACGACCGTCATCATGGCGCTTATGGGCGGGCCCGATGAAACATCCGAGGAATTCATGCTGCGACTCGAACCCGGGGAGGATTCTTCGCTTGTCGTGTATCCCCTCCCCATGAGAGGCAACCGCGAGGCAGGTTTCTATCAGTTCATTTGGAGTGTAGTTGCAGGAGAAACCCTTTTCGCCGAGAGAATCGCTAATCTCACTCTGTCCAACGAACAAGGCGCGAATATTCCCGTGGTTATCGACCTTCCAGGACCCGCCAGACTGACCGTGCCGATCGACTGGCAGGTCACTGAGGAGTCGGAGCCGGGGAAGTACGCGACACTGACCAGCCCGGCCGGAGTGATTTGCAGAATCTCGGGTGAGACCATGGAAACCGCCCTAAGAGCGGAGTTCCTGGCAAACCTTTACGAATCCGATCCGGCCTTGTCCGGCATCCCAGCCGATGTGACCCTCATGACCACCGAATCAAACGAGCTGGAGGGTGTGTGGGAGTTTTCGAGGAGGGCGTATCTGGGCACGGATCATGTGTATGTCTACAGCTATTGGCTCTACCGAATCGAGGAAGGTCTTTTTGAATTCCTTGTTGCGAGATGCACGGGGGATGAAGATCAGGTTGATGAGACGTACGAGGCATCGGACCGGATCATGCACGGTCTCGCGATTGTCCCCGAAACTTGAGCTCGCAATTTGATTTTTCCTCGGCGGATTGAAATAATCGGGGGCTATTGAAAAAGGGCTTGGATCCTGATTTGCGATGTTCTCCGCATTTGATGCAAGCCCCCCTGAAGTCCCCCCAATGGGGGGACGGTTTCCTGTCTAGTGCCGCAGTTGTTACCATGTAAACCTCCCCCCCATTGGGGGGGATTCAGGGGGGGGCATCTAAGATAGTTGCTTTTTTCAATAGTCCCATTATCGGCCCGCTGTTCCTTTCTTTCTAGGAGATGATATGGGTCTCGTAACAAGCACGATCGACGTCAATGTCAAACCGAAGCCAGTGTTTCAGGTTGCCCGGGAGGTCGAGACATACCCGGATTTCATGCCGGACGTGAAATCAATCAAGATTCTCGAGCGCCGCGATGACGGCTACATGAAGGCCGAGTGGGTCGGTCGCGTGCAGGTCGGCTCGATCGACAGGGATATTCATTGGATCGAAGAGGTGTGGTGGGATCAGGACTCGCTGACCTCGCATTTCAAGATGGTTGAGGGCGACTACAAGCGCTACAAGGGTGATTGGACGTTCAGTCCGGTCGATGGGGGCACCAGGATCACGTTGAACGTCGATTTCGACCTGGGATTGCCACTTGTGGGGCCACTGATCAGGAAATTGCTGGATAAAATAATGAAAGAAAACATCGACGGAATGCTCAAGGCAATCAAGGATCGGGCTGAGAGTCAAGCAGGCTCCGTTTGAAACGCAAGCAAAGAAGGTTGCTCCCATATGAGCGTCAGGAAACTCGACACTCTCACATACCCGGAAATCAGCAAGCTCCTCAAAGAGGGCTGCACAACGCTTCTGTGGCCGGTTGGGACACTGGAAGCTCACGGGCATCACGGACCTATCGGAACCGACAATTTCTGCGCCGAGGAAATCGCCTGGAGGCTGGGCGAGAGACTCGACTGGCCGGTTGCACCGACCCTGAATTACGGCATAACGACAGGTCTTATCGCCTATCCCGGCGGCGTGCGAATAGACAAGGACCTGTACGCCAACCTGGCGGCCACAATTCTCGAAAACTTCTTTGCTATGGGTTTCCGACGGACTGTCATCATCAACGGACACGGCGGAAACACGGAGACGATATCGACCGTCGCCAAGGAGCTTATCAGAGAGGATCGCGGTAATCGGCACATTGTTCTCATCGACTGGTGGCAATTGGATACGAAGGCGCTTGAGGAAATCTACGGCCGTTCGGGAGGACATGCCGCGCTGGACGAGACCGCGTGCATGGTCGCCTTCCGTCCCGACACGCTGCG
Organism: uncultured bacterium; assembly: GCA_965371155.1. Classification (GTDB taxonomy): domain Bacteria; phylum JAJVIF01; class JAJVIF01; order JAPKYR01; family JAPKYR01; genus CBDUXL01. The sequence goes on from CBDUXL010000009.1 coordinate 16,557, forward strand.
TCCCGATGCAATGGATCCCGGGGATCAGTACAACTTCCAGCCCGGAGTTGTATCGCTACCCTATCCGACCGCAATGCTGGTCTACGAGGGTGAGGATTCCATCCCTGATTTCGACCAGGACAAAGCCAGGGCGTTCATGGAAAAGGTCCTGGACAGGATCGAGTCGGTTCTCAGGCGTGAGGTTGAGCTTTTCCAACGTTCTTTCGGTGGATCGGAGGAGAAATGAGCGGCGGCAAACTGAGAGGACTCGTCTGGCGATTCGGTGACAACATCGACACCGACCAGATAATCCCTTCCCGATACTGCAACACGTATCGTCCAGAAGAACTTGCGCCGCATGCCATGAAGGGCGTTGACCCTGATTTCGCGAAACGGGTCGCGCCGGGTGACATAATTGTCGCGGGACGGAATTTCGGATGCGGCTCCAGTCGGGAAGTTGCGCCCTTGGCTCTGAAGGCTGCCGGAATCGGAGGGATTGTGGCATACTCGTTCGCACGCCTGTTCTATAGGAACGCGGTAAACATCGGCCTTGTCGTGCTGGTCTCGCAACCTGCCGGCATGGGGTTGGAGTCCGGCGAGGAGGTAGAAATAGATCCGTCCGCCGGAGTCGTGCACTCTCTTTCAAACGGACGAGTCTATCGTTGCGAAAAAGCCGACGGGCTTGTGCAGGAGATCATCGACGCCGGAGGGATGGTGGCGTATGTCAGGGAACAGCTCGGGAAAGACGCCTCATCCGGTTAGAACACGCTGCGCCGCACGAATCATGCTGGATTTCAACGGAACCTAGAGTTAAAATAGATATCAGGTGGAATCTCGGGCTCATGAGGGTCCGAGATTAATGATATGCAATTGAAGTTGGCGGCTTCCACGAGGTGTACGATTCATGTGGCGATATTTTCTCATACTTGCGACTATTGCGATTCTGACTGGATCATCCGGGCTGGGCTGCCTTGAGTACGGTCCCGGCGAGGTGAAGGTGATTCCAAAGCGTCTCACCTTCCTGGTCTCCTCCAATACGGTGACCAACTTCACGCCCTGCGGATGTCATTCCCAAACGGGTGGGATGCCGAGGCGTGGGACGATTTTCAAGAATGTCGACGCGGAAACGCCGTGGCCGTTAATGCTCGTAGATACAGGGAACGTCAGTCAGGGTTCAACAAGCGAGGTGCAGGCAACTAAGGATATGTACATTTTCCAGTCCTACGAAATACTGGACTACGATTTCGTGAACCTGGGTATCAACGACCTTCGCCTCGGACAGGAAAATCTGTTGCAGGCCGGCGAGGAGTACGGCATCCCCTGGACCTCCTCCAATATCTTCGAGGAAGGCGCTCTGGACCCGTTGCCTTTCGATCCTCAGGACCCAATGGGAACAGGCGGGACAAGCTCGTCCACCGATCCGGTGGGAACATCCAATGCAACCGGAGCCGGGGACAATCCGACGGACGATGGCGCAGTCCCGGAACCTCCGGACTCAGAACCGGTTTTCGAGCCATATCGAATTGTCAATCACGAGGGCTACAAGATCGCCTTTATCGGCGCAATGGTCCACGATGCCCCGCGCCTGAATCAAACACCGAACTTCTCATTCGAAGCCTACACCGATTCAATCCGGAGAACGGTCGATATCCTCAGAAACGACGAGAAGGTGGACCTGATTGTCCTGGTGTGCGACGCGGACACGCTTGATGGTGTGAACACCGAGGTGGCGTTCGCAGGTACCGACATCGTATTCGGCGGACGCACTAATCGACAACAATCCCCCAACGCCAGAGCGAATCCAACCAACCCGTTTTACAGTCCACCGAATCCCAACCAGCGAAATCCGGCATCTGATATAAATCCCAACCAACCCGGTGATGCACAAGAAGGCGCAGAAGGCACAGAGGACAGCGAGGAGCGTGTCATTCTGGATCCCCTGGAGACGCCCCTTCTATTCCCGAAAGCGATGAATCGGGGCAGAGCAGTCTGGAGGGTGGACATCTGGCTGGATGAGACCGGTAATATCGTTGACTACTTCACCAGGGAGATTCATGTTGACGATAACCAGGAGGATGACCCCAGGCTGGCCGAAGTCGCTCGAGGGTACGATACCGACGTGCATTCGGACGAGCTTCTGAGGCAAGTAAGGCGGCAGTTCTCCGGAAGCGTTGCCTGTGACACCTGCCATCCGGGTTTCATGGACGCATGGTCGTCTCACGGTCATTTCCATGCCTATGAAACAATCGAGGAGGCCGACGAGCTGGGTGATCGGTCATGCACGGAATGTCATGCCATCGGGTTTATCGACGAGCCTCGTCTGCTCACGTACGACCTGATCCCGGAGACGCACCGGAATGTAGGATGCGAGGGTTGCCACCCGAACGGCCAGTCGCACATCAACCACCAAACACATCTCGCCAGGCTCGACTCTGCGGATCGATCCAGCGTTACCACTGTTGATCCTATCTCATCGGAAGTCGCCCGCTCGACATGTATGGAGTGTCACACAGGCGAGCGGGGAAGGATGGATATCGAAGCGGTAATCGAGGAAGCCCGGGCGATGTGCCAATCCATCTCTCCATCTGCCCTTACACTCGACCAGATCAAGCAGCAGTTGGAATCAGAACAACCTTAGCCGATCTTGCCATGAATATCCGCAGCTTTGTTTCAATCATCGTGCTGCTATCTGTAGTGGCAGTGGCATGTACACATCTCCGAAAACCTCCGGAACAGAGCGAGCCCGATCCTCCGCCTCCGGATAAGCCTGTCGCGCAAGGGCCTTCAGCGCCCATTTCAGAACCTCCGGTGACTCCCGATGAGCCGGCGCTGCCGTTTGTACTCATAATAGGCGAGCAGACCCTCGGACCTGACAGGAAGGTCCATGTCCCCGAAGCTCAGGGAGTGACTATTAACTTCATGTCCGATGACTATGTCGCGTGTGAATTGAGCGTCCAGCATCCGGGCGGAGAGACAATAATGATCGGCGCATGGCAATCGGATATGGCGCAATTCTACCAGTCCTTCCCCTATGGCGAGAATCACTTGTTCCTGACCTTCGGTGACCAGATATATGACATTCTGGTCGTGTCGGGCGCTCCGGAGCCCGGCCTGGAAGATGAAGGCAGTTGCGAAGGAACCCTGATTCACTACAACTCCGACGCGCAGTGGGAGTACGAGGCAACTAAGGAGAACGAGCTGGCATCGAGGCTCATTTATCGCGTGCAGGATTGGACCGTCGACTCCCAGGGGGAAGTCGGCTTTACACTGGCGATGGAGCGCAGGTCGGGAATCGAGGCAAATGTAACCGGGACGGTTCAGGCGGATCTGGTCTGCTCGGGCAAAGTAATACTGATCAGGCAGGCAGTGGAGCAGGATTCCGAGACGCGATGGCTTACGATCTATGATGATGGCACCATTTACCTGCCGTCGAAGCTGAATCAGGACATATGGTGGGAAAGGCGCGGAACTCTGCATGTCGAGACGGGAGACGAAGTCACGACCTACGACATTGTTGAGAGGTACCAATGCCGGGAGAAGGAGAGAGTGTCGGTGGAAGCGGGCGAGTTTGAGGCCTGGCGCGTGGATTACTCAATTTCCCAGACACGCGATGATGAAGAACACGGTTACTCAGGCGCTTCCTGGTACGTAGAAGGGCTGGGACGGATTCTCAACGAAGCCGACCTCGAAGGCGCACCCAGGGTGGAGCTGGTCTCCTACGAGGGAATTGCCCCGTCACGGTAGGGTTGTAGTTAGTCAAAAACTACATAGCTGGTTAAGCATCAATCTGATTTTCTCCGCGAACTGCCATTTCAATAGCGCGTCGGCAACCACAAAAATAATCCCGCTGATCCACGCCAGCCAAATCGTTGACCACCTCGACGGCACGCTGAATACCAACCGAAGGAACATCTGGAAAATTGCGGTCGCGATCGTGATGAATCCTATCACCCTGATAATCGACCAGAAATGCCATGCCACGGGAAGTGTAAGAAATGGGTCACTGCTCGCTCGGAGGCAGTTCGCCACGTAGAAGTTCATGAAGTTGAGCTGAAAGACACCCAAAATCAGCGCAGGTAAACCCAGTATGAAGGCTCCTACGTGTATCAATCCCAGGTGAGTGAGATGGATCGGGAGCCACTTCGACGGGTCACCCTCGGTTCCCTGTCCGGTCATAAGCCATTCGCGCATGTCTTCCCAATAGGTCGATGCATTCCAGAACAGGGCCTGTGCTCGATCCGGGTACAGATAACAGAGGGTTATGACAATCAGACATTCCCAGATGGCCCACAGGAGCATGTCGAGAATCCCGTCCCAGATCCGTCCTCGCACGAGATGAAGGATCAAGACGATCCACGGAAACACGGCGATCAATCCCGCGACCGCCAGGTGCAACACGGTCAGTTCCCCCACCAGGACGACGTCCGGCATAAAAAGCGACCATGGGAGGAAGAAAGCCGCAAGAATCGGGATCCAACACAGAAAAACCACCCCGGCCATGTCGCCGTACACAAGTCGCATAGGTTCCTTGAGAGGTTTCTCAATGCGTTTTGGTCGCTTCGGCGGTGGCGGCGGTGGCGGGGGTGGCGGGGGGGGGGAATGGGCTCAGGAACCTCACGCCCTCCCGCGGGTTCTTCTGTAGGCTGCGCAATGAACTCCGGAGTTGAAGATTCGTCGATTGGTGCACCGGAATCCTGATCGGGTGGTTCTGAATAGGTCATAGTCTAAATCCTCCCGGCCCGCTAGGATGCGAACCATCAAGTCATCAGCGCATACAAACCGATTCCCGCGGCAGCGCCGATTACCGTGTTTATGAAATTCGTCACCTCGTTCGTCACGAACGGCAATTGCTCTATAGTGCTTCCGATAATGCTCTCAAGCGTGTTACCGATAAACGCCGCGAGCACAACCGCCAAGACTCCCTGCCACCCGACAAGCACACCGGTTGCCATTGCCACGATCGCCAGCAGGAAGCTCGCAGCTATCCCGGCGAATGTCCCCTCCAGGCTGACCGCGCCCTCGGTCCCGGGCGGAACTCGTTTGAGGCTCGTCAACAGGATCGTGGTTCTACCGTAAGCCTGGCCTATCTCACTCGATGCGGTGTCGGATAGTGCAGTTGCAAATGCTCCCGCGAACCCGACCATCAAGAGTCCCGCTGCGGAATCCGCTCCGGATGAGGCCGCCAACCATGCAGCGAGACCCAGAATCAATGATGTCGCGCAATTCGCCGCCGCGTGCTTGGCTCCCCGCTTGCCTTCGTCCTCTTGCGCGATCCCCTTTTCGGCCTTCTCCTTGTACTTGACCTTTGTGACCAGGGTTCCGAGCACGAAGAATGTCAGAAGAACGATAAATCCGCGCCAATCGGTTGAGAAATAGATTATGAAACCGACAATGAATCCGCCTATCGCGCCGGACCTCGAGATAACCCGCCCGAAATAGGTTCCCAGAGCGAGTACGGCATTGATAACCAGCGCCAGGATGAGACGCAGACCCGGGGGTGATAGGTCCATAGCTCGTGCCAGTATAACGGCGGGCATGCGAAGCTACAACTAACGGTAACCCCACCACTTGTGGTGGGGTTTCTTGTGGTGGTGGGGTTTCTTGTGGTGGTGGGATTTCTGGTGGGGTTTCTTCACCTGCGCAGGTAATAATACTCCGCATCCAACTCCCAATCATTGTCGAAGTAACCTGCTGCCCGGACTCCGGCATAACCCATCAGCCGAGTGTCATCGTCGAAGACAAGAAAATCCGGTTGGTTGCTGCCGGAGTACATGCACGTCAGGCCTCCCGCGAGCCTCATGCCCTCAAGGGAAGTTCCCCAGATCGCCAGCATGAGTCGTTGAGGATCTTCAGATTGCGGATAAACGAACCTTATCGCCAGGTCATCGCCCGGAATGAACTCGTCACCCAGGCGTACGCCTCCATCCACCGGCCCGATTGGCATTTCATGCACGATCTCGGCGCTGACAGCATTGGATTCCGGTCCGCCGACGAGTATGAAGTTCTTCCCCGACGGCGCAAACTCACGCACTGCGTCTACATCGCGTATGATTTGAGCATAGCCGTTTGCCCGATACCACCATCGCTGCGAAATCCCCCTCGCGATTTCCATGTTGAGTAGGTTCTCTTCCTCGGCGCCGATAGTGCCCACAACAATCACGAAGGGATCAAAATATGCCCGCTTGATCGGTCCCCGAAACTCGGGTGTCTTGATCAATCCCGACCTGACCTCCCCGCCCAGCTCCCATGTACCGTCAGCATTCGCAAGAACCACCTGCCCGCCGTCGGTCGGATTTGATTCCAGCGCCTGCCCATCGATCTCAATCTTTCTCGGCACGGCGTACGGAAAGCCCGGACCGAAATCAAACGTGATCCGGCGCACGTTCATTGTGGAACATCGCAGGACGCCGTCCCTGCAAAGCTCCGCATCCACCCGGACCTGCCCGATCGGGCTTATATCCTCATCAACCCGAACCCAGTACCTGCTGCTCGCATTGCCGAGATCGTAGGTGGCAAGCGTCAGACGGCGGGGATACGGATCACGCTCGCGCTCCTTGAGAAACGACCGAATGCGAAGAGCATCCACGCAATGCGCTCCGGGAAGGTTCGGATCGGAGTCCCACCAGTGCCCCTCTCCCGGCTCCTCCCAATAGCCGACATCGTAGTCCATTCTCTCCAGGAAACCGGTCAGCAAACGCGCGTGTGTAGGCGGAACATTATCGTCATTTCCCCCGTGCACGGCCAGGACCGGGGTGTTCCGAAGGTTGGGAAGCAGACGCTCCGTGCGATCGGGGCTGGTCGCCTGTTCGAAAATGCGCGAGCAGTCGGGGTCGGAGAACATCTCATCCATGCGGAGAAACCACGGCACGTAGAGCTGGAACGACGCCCATCCGGCGCTTGGGACAATCGCCGCGAATCTGTCCGCATGCGTGCATCCGACATGCCAGGTCCCGTGCCCGCCCATCGAGTGACCGACCAGATAAACCCGATTCGGATCAATCGGGTAATTCTCGAAACACTCATCCATCACCTCGAGCACATCGAGACGTCCCCAGTCCTGCCAGTCGAAGCCGAATCGCCTGCGGTTGGTCGGCGCGACAATAAAAGCCCAATCGCGAGGCTCAAACGAATTCACCTTCCCATCGCACTCCACGCCCGCGCCATGCAAGCCGAGAATCAGCGCGTACTCGCGCGAGGGATCGTAGTTAGTTGGATACCTGACCGAGTATTTCTGCGCGCTTTCATCCATGTCACTGATGAAAATGATCCTCCGCGAGTCCTCGGGATCTCTCACCCGCGCATTTGCGGTGACCACCAGCTCTTCATCAGCCCAGGTGAGGGTAATCGGAACCTCGACCTGGTCCTCCTCCCACAAATCCGGGAACGGACCCAGCGTGGCGATCTCGACCGGCGCCTTTATCACGCAAAGCGGCGGAATTTCTTCAATGACATAGTCGAAGCGAGGGCCGAAAATGTCGTCTCCTCCAACACTGACAGTGACGCACCTGATCCAGGCGTCCGTGGTGTTGACAACGGGGATGCCTGCGTGCGTACTGAGAGATTCACCTCGGACGAAATCGGGAAGAAGAATATCTCGCTCGAGAACCATCAGGGCCTCTGCGGGCGGCGGTTCGATATCAAACCGGACTGTGTCCGAACCCGCGAATCCGCCCGTGATGAAAAACACGCGGTTGGCTCCCTCATTGAGAATCACCGGGGTTTTGATGAGGCGATGGCCGTACGGATCGCCCGAGTAACGCACTCCGTTGATATAGAAACTTCCGATGCCGTGAGCGTTGACAAGCGCCCGGAAAGTACCCGAGCACTCGAACGTGGAATACGCTCCGGCCATGAAATAAACG